>CAZWWJ010000048.1:0-7301 GCA_964637495.1 uncultured Candidatus Peribacteria bacterium
TTATTGAAATAAATTCTTTGATTGTATATAAAAACAACCACTATCTATGATTTTTAGTAATTAAAAATATTGATTTTTTTGAAAAAATGTATATAACAAAACCCCTATGTAACATAAACAGCAAGGAGGAAAACTATGTTAGTAGGTTTCCTAACAGCCCTGATGGCTACAGTAACAGTTCTGATCGGGTTCCTTTTATCAAAGCCCAAAGGGTATAGTTTTAGGCCCTCGCATTTGCTGATTTTGTTAGCATTTGCGGTTGTTGGCTTTTTTGTAGGAATTTGGTCTTACACTCCAGTAAATCTCCATATGCCTTTTGTTGTATGGATTTTGCTTGGTCTGATTGCTGGATGGGCTGTGGTTGCATTCATGTTAAATATCAGACCTGAATACTCGTCTAATTGGAGGTTTTTTGTAGTACCAGCCATTGTTGGTTTTACTGTAATAGCAATGATGGTGAGCAGTTCGACCATGTTCAGGGCTGATGCTGTGTCATCACAGATTCAGCCGGAAGATGTAGAAGAAGATTTCCTGGAAGAAGTAGATACCAACAAGGTACGTCTTGTATCCCAGCAGTCAGCTCTCAGAGTAGCAAGGAACGAGATCTCAAACTATCAGCATGATGGTTTCGTCCTGGGTTCGGTTCTTAATATAGACGAAGACAGGACTACTATCCAGAGAGTTGATGGAAACATGTACTGGGTCATACCTTTGGAGTACGAGGGTATGTTCTCCCAGTTCAAGCTTGGGGATGTTCCAGCATACATCACCGTATCTGCCTATGATCCTGATGTTTCGGCAAACATCGTAACTCATACAGATACAGGTGATCATGTAAGTATCGAGTACTCTACCAATGCTTATTTTGGCAGGAACGCCAAGAGGAAGCTTTGGCAGGATGACCTCACAGCCATTCTGGATGAATTTAGGTTCCAGGTGGATGATGATTGGGTCCCTCATGTAGTTGCCTCCGTTATGGAGGAACAAGTGGGACTTAGTACCTACAAGTCCGTGGGTGTTAAGACACTCAATCTTCAGACAGGGGAGGTGAATACTTATAGCAAAGAGAATGCTCCTGACTGGATTGAACGTGTTATCCCGTGGGAGAACGCTCTGCACTTGGTGGAGCTTCATGGTAAGTATCATAATGGATTCTTAAATAGGTCCTTTGGTAAACAGGGAGTTTATCAGCCTACCGAAACTAGAGGTTTTAGTAATATGTACCTCGTGGAGGTAGGTGATGAAACTTACTGGTTCTCTGGTGTTACAAGTGTTTCCAGAGATGATGCTTCTCTTCTGGGAAGTGTCCTTGTAAACACCAGAGACTACGAAGAAGCTTACAAGATTGATACCTCAGGACCGGATGAGCAGGGAGTAAGTGATAGTATAGAGAGCATGCTTGGTGCTGAATCAGATGTTTGGGAGCCTACCCAGCCAATTCCTTACAGGCTGTTGAACCACAATACCTGGGTTGTTCCAATCATCCATTCAGAAACCGGCTACTTCCAGGGTGTTGGGCTTATGAGTATGTCCAACGCCAACATTCGCGCCGAAGGACGTGACCTTGCGGAGGCTCTTGCCAAGTTTAATGAAGCCTTGGTAAGTGGTAATGTCGTTGAGACAGAAGGCGTGATTGAGAGGTTCGAAGGAACGATTAGCTTCATCGACCGTCTGTCAGTAGATGGATCGGTTGTTGCCTACTTTCAGCTTGATGAGGTAGAAGATAGAGCTTTCAAGGCTCTTGCCTCCGATAATCCTGAATTTCTGGTGGCTCAGGAGGGAAGAGCTATTACCTTTGAAGCCATGGATACCGGCGAGAAGGTTCTTTCTGTCGAGAATCTCCTGAATCCCTGGCTTGACTCAACTCCTTCCAGGGAGTTGATTATTCAGGAACAGGAAGAAGATGGTAAGAAACAAGAAGCTGCAAGGGACTTTGATGATCTTAGTCTCGAAGAAAGGCAGCAGCTTATGGAAGAACAAACTAACGAGTAATCTTTTTGAGGTGATGGGTATTTACCCATCACCTTTTTCAATTGGTATTTTGAATTGATATTTACTTTTTTTTGATTAATTTTAATAAAGGGTCTTTATAAAGACTCATACTGGCACTTCTTGAGAAAATTGTGCCTAATATTTTTATGTGGATAGTTTGATTAGTTTATTTATCGATATTGTTATCTAATGAAACCTTTTTAATGCTAAAAAAATTATTATAATATTTGCACAAAAAAGAATAATTTTTATAATTTTTATTATACCAAGTTATCTATATATTTTAGGCTTAAAAATTTTAATTTGACTGTAAACTAAATTATGATAGAGAAACTTAACAGCGAACTGAAAAATTATTTATCACAAGAAGAAGAATCAAATCTGGATAAAGAATTTCAAAATATAAAAGAAAAGTTTTATTGAAAACATATTCCTTTTTCTGATAGAATTGTATTTTCCGGTTTTTTCTTTTTTGCGATGTTAATTATTTTAGTAGTATCTTTGATCTTTCTGTTTTATTTAGAAGTATCTTTTGATTATCTTCAATATATATTCTATTTCTATATTGCCTTAATTTTGATATATATTATTTCTTATGGAGAATACAAAAAAAAGTACGGTATTAAGCCTTCTGTCTTTAGAGAATTTATAAAAAATACAATAAAATGAATAAAAATACCTCAAAATTTGAGGATTGATGCCTGGGATTATTGACTATCTAGAGCATTACAAGAGTTTCTTTCTGGCGAAAAAGAAAATATATATATAAATAAAAAATATTTTGTAGAGTATTGAGATAAAGCAGAGTGATCAGAGTTTACCAGATTGTCTAGGGCTGATTTATCGTATATATACAAAGATAATAATTATAGTAATACTTCACGTATAACTGGTTATTTTTTTGAAGTTAATTTTGATTGAGAAGCTAATATAGAAAATCCGATTTTGATAACACAAAAGAAACAATATGCAAAAGATTATACTGAAAGTATTTGAAAATTCGTTATTTACACTGTTATTTTGATAGTAGCAATAATAATATTATCAGTTTGATATAATTTATTTATTTCTGGTGATATTGATAAGCTAATAACATTTATAATTTTGCTGGCATTAGTTGGGATTTTCATATATTTTTATCTTAAATTTGCGTGAGTTTTGGACAGTATAAAATCTTATTTTGCTAAAGATTTGGATTTTAGTAACTGAGAAGACTTTGAAGATATCTTTTTTAATAATTATTTTGATATAAAAGAATGAGATGAAGTAGAAGTAAGAGAGTTGATAAATAGCAGGATAATTATTAAATTGAATAATTTAGTTAAACTTTTGGGACACAGAACAATAAACATATACTGTGATAAACATTATTTAGTAATTTTTACAGTAGGTAGACTTAATATGTCATGATGGAATTTTCTCAATATGCAGAAAACAATTAATAATTTCACAAGAAATTATTTGATATTCAAAAATATAACAGAAATATTGGATTCCTGACATATAGAAAGAAATATTAAAAATCACAAAAAGTCATAAATACAAAAATTGCCTGTAGTTTTCTTGTTTTCTATTAATATCTTGATTTCATTATTAGGTATTGTGTACATTTTAATATTGTAGGACAGATGATTTTCTTTGATTTAAGACAAAGCCATCTTTCTAATAGCAGTAACATATTACATAAAAATCTTTTTTTGTTTTGAAGATGTATTTTGGGTTGATATATTTTATTCAAAAAATATATTAGTTTTACCTTTCATACCTGAATCTTTGGAGGTAATTATAACGAAAAAAAGCCCCGGAAAAACCGGGTCTTTGGGAAAAAAGTGAATTTTATGGCTTCAACAATTCGTTGATGCTGACCTTGGCCCGAATACGCTCGTTGGAAGGTCTTTATAAAGACTCATACTTCAATCAAAGCCAACTTTGATGTGGAGGAAATAAATGGAATCAGGTATCTTTCAAACTGTATCTGCTATTGTTGTTTTTTCTTCATTGATGTTGAACTTTTTGTTTGTTTCTGAAATTTTAAAAAAAAGTTACGAGTGCGATGATACTTATGTGTTGCCTTTATTAGTGATATTGTATCTCTTTGTAGTTGTTTCTTTGATTGTTGTAGTACCCAAGGAGGTGATGTCTTTTGTTGCTCTTGCAGCATTAACTATTAGCGGATTTTTGTACTATATATTGGTTAAGTCAAACATTCCTAATTATTAGGATAAAGTACATATAAGGACAAGGAGAATCCTCCTTGTCCTTTTTTTCTTTGATAAATATTATATTTTTAAATTTTTTCAAGAAAGAGTATTGACAATAAAAATGTTTTCATTATATAAAGACTTAGTTTATATAATAAAAATTTTGGGATGAGCTCAATACAAAAACTAAAAGAAACACCTCATGAAGAAAATGATCAAGGAAATGGTTGATCTGAAGCTGAAAAAATAGTATCAGATTTGGAATCAGTGACTGTAACTGCATTGTGATGAATATGAGATTGAGAAGGACGTCCTCTTACTTGATCCTGTACAAAAGTAAAAATCGCCAGAAAAGGATCAAAAGATAATCCATTTGAGTTGTTGATAGATCTTGGAGCTTATCAGTGATGAGATGAGGATACTGTAATCAGGTTGAACAGAGAATTGCCATTTAACCCAAGCAATATTGATGCAGTAGTTTTAACTCATGCTCATATTGATCATAATTGAAGACTTCCTATGCTTGTAAATACTGAATGAAAGAAATTTGATTGACCTGTATATGCTTCCAAAGTAACTGCAATGCTTTCTTTGATAAGCCTTGAAGATAGTGCAAATATTATGCAGGACAATCTGGAATCAACTCAGAATCGTGCATCTAGGTTGAGAAGTTTTTTGTCTTCACAACTTGCTGAACTAAGGAAACTGGAAGAATCCCTCAATCCTCCTTCCAAAAAAGATAAAAAACAAAAAAAATGAGGAAAATGAAAAAGAAATTCTAATTGAAATCAATCAAGGTATGAGCAAATTCAGGAAATAAGATCAACACATACAAAACAAGAAATTGAAGAAAAAATCAGACAAATAAAATCTTTGCTTGAAGATTATCAGGTTGAAGACAACTCTGATATTGCCAGGGTTTTTGCGTGAAGATTACAAAGGGCAAAAGACAAAGTATTATTTTCTCATGATGATGTGTATGAAATATATTCCCGTATGGTACAAACTTCTATGTACGATAGAGTAGAGATTTCTCCTTGAGTTCATCTAAGATTTTTTAAGGCAGCTCATATACTTGGTTCTACTCAAGCAGTTCTGGAAATAGACAAATGAGATGGAACTACTTTGAATCTGTGATTCAGTTGAGATGTGGGAAGATTTTTTGATCCATTGTATCTTGGTACTCCTGATATTCCTGAAGTTCCTTTTGATTATTACCAAATTGAATCTACCTATGGAGACAGAGAACATAATTCCAGAGAGAAGGAACACAAGGAAATAAGTGAAAAGGTAAATCAAGTATACAAAAGGTGATGAAAAATAGTAATTCCTAGTTTTATGACTCAAAGAATTCAGGATGTTGCGGTATACCTTCTTAAAATGATGGAGAACGGAGAAATTCCTAAAATGCCAATTTATTATGATTGATGATATGTAGATAAAATAAATAATATTTATCGTTTCTCCGAAATAGAAGACTACAATAAACTTTGAAGTAACCAGTTAAAGCCAGTACAAAAAGATGAGGCTTCTCCTAATAGATTTTTGAAACATAATTGACCATGTATACTTCTTTCACCTTCTGGTATGATGCATTGATGAAGTATCCAGAAATATATTAAGAATGTTTTGAGTGATTCCAAAAATGCATTGTTTTTCGTTGGTTTTCAGGCTAAGGGGACTCCTTGAAGAGATATTCTAAACTGACAAAAAAGGATTGAGGTGCCTTGAATCTGATATGTTGATATAGAAGCTCAAATAGAGGCTTTTGGAGGTTTTTCCTGACATTGAGATCAATTGGATCTTGGTTTTCTTGCTTCAGAAATATGAACAAGATCAAATCACAAGATTTGAGTTAATCATTGAGATTCTTGATCTTCACAAGATGAGCTTGTAAGAGTCCTTCAGGATAATGGTCTTAATGCAGAACCAATGGAAGTAGGAAAAACACAAAAAATCTACTAACAAAAATTAATGAAATTTTTTTTTAAGTTAGCTGTTTTTTATAATTTCTTCAATAAGATAGTTTGTTGATCTTCAGGTAAGAGTCCAGGCTTTGGATAATATTGAGTTTTTGGTAAGTCCTGGTATCGTGTTTATTTCCAGGAAATAAATTCACTCCGTGGTAACAATGTAATCTATTCTTGCACATCAACTGCAGTTAAATTTTTTAAATATCCTTTTGGAGATTGATGTTAGTTCTTTTGATAATTTTTTGTCCTCTTCTCAGAATATTTCATTTTCGTGAGTAGAGTTGTATTTTTCATTATAATCAAAAAGATCTGAATTTTTTAATTCAAGCTTCATAACAGGAAGTACTTCAGGCTCTTTTTTTCAAACTAATGATACTGAATACTCTTGTCAGTTAATCAGCTCTTGAATCAAAGCATCATCTTCATAGTCTGTTAGTATTTTTCAAACAGTGTCTTCCAGACTTTTATTATCTATAACAATAGAAGTTCAAATAGAACTTCATCATTTGTTTGGTTTAACAATCATAGGAAAACCAATGTCTATATTAGTTATTTCTTTTGGTGTTTTTATCAGGTAACTTTTGGGGGTTTTTATATTCATATTATCTACAAGGTTGATTGAAAGAAATTTGTTCATTCAAAAAACATGGGTGTCAAAACCAGAAAATGCATGAGGTATATTCAAAGATTCCAACAATCAGAAAATTTTTCCATCTTCTCAGAATTCTCAGTGAAATACAGGTATTACAAAATCGTATTTTTTGTAGTTTTCCAGGAACTCATAAATTTGGTCAGGAAGTAAGTAGTAATCATAATTATATGAAATGTTTTCACAGATGTTTTCTGCACTTTTGAGTGCAATTTCTCTTTCGTATCAGGTTCATCAGGTAAGAACTGCTATCATTAATTCAGATTAGAAATTAAATCACCAAATTTAATATTATATCCTTTGGATAAGTTCATACTCAAGAAATGTTATTTTTCAAGTAGTTTTTTTATTTTTAGTTTTTTGTTTGTCTAAGCTGGATTTAAGCAGAATTTTCCAGGTATTTATCAATACATTGGTAAAGAGTTTTGGTTTCTACAGGTTTTGTAATATATTCGTCAAATCAAAAACTTTGGATGTTTTGTATAT
>CAZWWJ010000049.1:0-7279 GCA_964637495.1 uncultured Candidatus Peribacteria bacterium
TAGTAATAAGTTCTACCTGCTGCCTTACCATATTCCTTACCTCATGTCTTTCTATCCCTCACCCAAAAGCTCTTTGATGTCAATCAATTATATCTTCTGTATCATCTACTCTGGTAACACTTGTTTGTCACTCTATTGTCAAAGGAGACTGAAACGAAAGATTATCTAGATCAGTATCGTGATAGTTTTCTTTACCAACCACTTCAGAATTCCGAGTCACAAAGTCACCACCATCTAAATCATCCAAAGCTTCTTGATGATCATTGTTAGGACTATGAGCAAAATGTGTAGATATCACCCCACGATTATTTGTATCACTAAGTTCTTCTCAATCATTTAAGCTAAAATAATGAGACATTTCTATATTGTGTGGTGTATTACCATTTATATGTCTTGAAGTCTCAGAATATTCTCATCACCACAAACCAGAGTTCAGACAACTTCATCAACCCCAACAGCCATACTCTCAGTCATTAACTCACTCTCATGTTGGGAAATCATATCCTGTCAAAGTAGTACCTATTGGCTCACCTCAATCTTCATATTTTATACCAAAAATTATATCACTATCATCTACATCATCACCTCCATCTAACTTATCTATATTCACTGAAAAAGTCTGAGACTGACTTTCTGGAGCCATAGGAGGGATGTTTTCGAAACCTCACTCATCTTCTGCATAATCTGAAGAAGCAGTAACAGGAGGCAAAAACTCCAGTCAATCATCTAAATCAAAATCTATATTATCTGTACTGTCAAATTCTGATTTATCGTTAATACTTTCGTCCCGAGTATTACTTCAGTCATCATAATCAACTTCTATATCTATAGAGTTTATTACAAAGTCTCAAGTTGCATAATTATAACCATGGTCTTCATTTGATTCAAGTTGAGTAGGAGCAGCAGACAAAAATTTTAATGTATTTGTTCAACCTTCTCAAACATCATCAAAAGATATACTTTCAGTTTCTTGACCATCAGTAATATCAAATCCTGTTGTAACATCACTATAATTCACCCCAGAATAATAAGCATTAAAATCTTCATAATATACAGCAGAATCACAATTACTTGTATCTATTTGATCTATACAAACGCTATTATCATAATCAACTTCAACTTTCACCTCTATTATATCATCTCCATTTCGAGTTGCAGGATTTATTTGATTACCATATTCATCTTGCAAATCCATATCCAGTTCATAATACCCCCCTGAAATTGTAAGTGGCTCACTACTTCATTCAAATTCAATTTGTGTATAATCAACTTCTCAAGGATAAACTCTCCACTTAAAATCTCAAATATTCTCTGTTTCTAACTCAAACTCTCATACAGCTCAAGAAAGAGAGTATATGTGTGCAAACTTAAAATTACCACCATCTAGATCAAAATCTATATTTTTCTCTTCATCTTCATCTTTATCTAAAGTTAAATTTGAATCATCATCAAAATTATTACTAGTTGTATGAAAATTAAATTCAGAATATAGGTTTATTTTACAATATGGATCACAACTTTTTCAATTATGTTCAATTTTTATATAAAAATTATCATCATTAAAATTATCTCATAATCTAACAGTACCTGTTGAAGTTTCACTATCACTACTATTAGTTAATTCATCACTATATTCACCTCCAGCTTTTAATTGGACATCAAACTCATCTGGATTTGGAGTAACGCCATATCATACCATCAAATAAAAACCTAACACCACCAACAAACCCAATATTTTTTTAAGCATTTTTATTTTTTATTTTCATTTTTAAAAATTAACTTACCTAATTTAATTATAAAAGTTTTTTTATATTTGTCAATTAATTAATCATTATTTTAAAAATAAAAAAAGCCTCTTACTATGAAAGTAAGAGAAGCTTTGTTATATGAAAAGAAAAATTTTATTTATTACCTCCCATTAATTTTGATTGCAAAGCTCGGAATTTTGCCTTGAGCACCTCCCTGTACTGTATACTATACTGAATCAAACTAAACAATGTAGTAGTTGCTATATAAAGACCTATCCCAGAAGGCATTGTATAAACAAATATTGCCATAAATCATACCAAAAATATATTCATATACTTCATCATCTGTCCTATATCTGGCATATTTTCTGCGCCCGGCATATTCTGAGGAGTAGCTGGCCTATTCATCAACACAAGTTGCATCTGAAGAAATAAAAATACACAAGCCAAAATTACTATTAGTACATCACCGCTTGTTAGCAAATCCATTCCAAACATCACAGAATTGATATCTTCTCTTTGTACTCATTCCAAAGGCAAAAAATGCAAAAAACTATAAAGATAATCAATATTGATAGCTCACTCTTTTTCTGCAAAATCCCTTATTACAAAGAAAAGTCATATAAACACAGGAATCTGCACAAGAAGCATCAAACATCATTTCAAAGGACCAGAACCTTGCTGTCTAAAAAGTTTCATTGTTTCTTCTGATAGTTTCTGGGGATCGTCTTTGTATTTTTCCTGGATTTCTTTCATCTTGGGCTGCATATCGGTCATTTCTTTCTGCATCTTGGTACCTGCAAGTGCTGGTTTCAAAAGAATAAGCCTTACTATCAAAGTAAGCAATACTATTGCTACAGCAAGATTCAACCAAAAAGAACTTAGCAATACCATAAGTACATTAAAAATGGGACGATATATTATCTCCCAAATTATTAGCACAAAAGCGTCCCATATTATAATAAATGGCTCAAACAAACTCATCTATCTAATTATTTATTATTTTCTAAAATCTTTGTTTATGCCTGTGGCTGTTTACTTTCCTCATAAGCTTTTTCTACATCCTGAATTGTTGCCTTGTACATGAACATTTCTTCCGGAACTTCATCAAATTCTCAGTTAACTATTCTTTCAAATGAAGTTACTGTATCTTCAAGCTTTACATATACACCCTGCATACCTGTAAACTGTTCTGCTACAAAGAAAGGCTGAGAGAAAAATCTTTCTATTTTTCTTGCTCTGTTTACGGTTAGTTTGTCTTCATAACTAAGTTCTTCCATACCAAGAATTGCAATAATATCCTGTAATTCTTTGTATCTTTGAAGTGTTTCCTGAACCTGTTTTGCTACTTTGTGATGTCTTTCACCTACTACTTCCGGATCAAGTACAGTAGAAGTACTATCCAAAGGATCAATTGCTGGATAAATTCCTTTTTCTGCTATTGATCTGTTAAGAACTATTGTACTATCCAAATGAGCAAAAGTATTAGCAGGTGCTGGATCTGTAAGATCGTCTGCAGGTACATAAACTGCCTGTACAGAAGTTATTGAACCTTTTTCTGTAGAAGTAATTCTTTCTTGCAAACTACCCATTTCACTTGCAAGTGTAGGCTGATAACCAACTGCTGAAGGTATTCTTCCCATAAGCGCAGAAAGCTCAGCTCAAGCCTGAGAAAATCTAAATATATTATCTATGAAAACTAGTACATCTCTTCACTCTATATCTCTGAAGTACTCTGCCATTGTCAATCAAGTTAGAGCAACTCTTGCTCTTGGTCCTGGAGGTTCGTTCATCTGACCATAAACCATGGCTGTACTTCCAAGTACTCCACTTTCTTTCATTTCCTCGTACAGATCATTTCATTCTCTTGTTCTTTCTCAAACTCCACAAACTACTGAAACACCACTATGTTCTTTTGCTATATTATTTATAAGTTCCTGCATCACCACTGTTTTACCAACTCCTGCTCCACCAAAAAGTCATACTTTTCATCCTTTAAGTACAGGAGAAAGCAAATCCACTATTTTTATTCCTGTTTCAAGAACTTCAGCTTTGGTTGAAAGGTCAGTAAACTTAGGAGGTTCTCTATGAATAGGCCACTGTTCAGCTCATTCCACCTGTTGCTGATGATCTATGTTTTTCCCAAGTACATTAAATACATGACCAAGCACCTCTGGTCATACCGGAGTTTTAATTGGTGAACCAGTGGATATAGCTTTGTCTCATCTCTTAATTCAATCTGCAGAGCACATTGTAATTCATCTTACTACATTATCCTCAAGCTGTTGCATCACTTCTACAACAACCTCTTCTCAGTGACTGTTTGATTTTTCCAGTTTCAACGCTTCATAAATTTCAGGCACTTCATCACCAAATTCTATATCCATCACAACTCACTTAACCGCAACTATTTTACCTTCTGCCATTTCCTTGGTTTTACGAATTAAATCACTTTTTGTTGTTTTTGACATAATCAAGAATTACTTCTCACAAAGTTTCTACCAGTACATCAAATTTGTCTTGTTCCTCCTCTTCTTCCACATTGTTTGCTTGATTGAGTGCAGCATCTCTTTGAGCTACAATTTTTTTAGCATTTTCTGCAGGAGAAGGCACATCTTCAAACAAATAGGTTTCTTCATGTCTTTTAATTTCTATATTTCATTTATTCAGAAGAGCATCAAGTATACCACTTTGTTGATCATAAATAGCCTGAGCTGATTCTCGTGGTATATTTTCAGTATGTTGCCTGAATAATCCATGCCACCTATAAATAATTATTCAGGTACTTGTAAGTATCAAAGAATCAAGATACACATCAAAAAAAGAAACCATAAAAAAGAAGTACACAACAATTCATATTCCTGCAAACAAAACATCAATTATCCAGAACACAAAATAATGTGTAATAGTATCGTAAGATACAAACAGCACTGCAAGTATCAAAGCATATACTATTATTACTTTAGTATACTTCCAAGTATCGTGAGATATTATTTCTATAATATCCTGACTTGATACATTTTTTCATATAATATTGTGTTTTATTCACATTGTATCTTATTAGTTGTTTTCACCTCTTATTTTCTTTATCTTTTCTTGTTTTTCTTTGAATTTCTCCATTCTTCCTTTCACTACCTTTGTTTCCTGCTTACCTGTATAAGTAGGATGACAAGCAGGACAAGATTCTACTTTAATTGGTCATTCTACTGCACTGTTCAGATAGAATTCATTTCAACAAATACAATGAGCTTCTACTTGTTCATTATATGTTGGATGTATTTCCTTTTGCATAATAATTTGTTATTAAAAAATAAAAAAAGCTTTATTTATTATCTTCTTCTTCATAAAGCATTGATTCATCAGTTCTTTTGTAAGAAAAAATTTCTTCTTCACTAAAGAACCTTTTTATTTCTGACTCTGCTGTTTCTCTATCCTCTGAAGCATGTACTACATTTCTTCATATACTCATTGCATAGTCTCACCTTATAGTTCCAGGTTGAGCCTGTCTTGGATTTGTAACTCAAATCATCAACCTAACTACATCTACTGCCTCAGCTCACTCCCAGATTTGTACAATCACAGGAGAAGATGTCATATAATCAACTATTGAGGAGAAAAAAGGCTTATCTCTCAAATGATCATAGTGTTCTTCCAGAGTTTCATTATCAAGACTTATCATTTTGGATGCTACAAGCTTAAGTCATTTTTTTTCAAATCTTTCTGTAATTTCTCAAGTTAGACCTCTTGTTATTGCATCGGGTTTAAGTATTACAAGCGTTTTCTCGAGCATGTTATGTTTTATATTATAAATTAAATTAATTTCCAAAATCTATTCATCTACAAGAATAGGACCTTCTTCTGAATCTACAGGACATGAATCTTTGGCGTCCTTTGCTGTATCCAACTCTTCCTGAGTTTCTGGTTGTTTCTTCACCTGTGCCTTGCCATGGTCTCAAATTTCTATAAGATCTTCAGCAATAGCAGCACAAGCTCAACAGCCTATACATAAATCACTATTTATTTGTAGTTTTTCTGTTGCCATTATCTTATGATAATTTATAAATTCCACAAAAATAATATAAGGATTTTGGGTATGTTTTCAATAGATTTTTAATCACCCTTGGTTTGTTACTAAAAAACACCTTTGTAATTCAAAACTACAAAAAAATTAAATAAAGAACTAAAAGCAATACCTTGCCATATAATAAACTACAAAAGCATAATAATATCTATGTTCTAATATTTCTCCCCTCAATGCAGAAGTATCTCAGTTATAGTTTCTAAATATAACAAATTTTTCTTGCTCTTCTGGATTGTTCAAAACATCATAAAAAAGATTTTCAAACTTGTCCCATTCAATTGAAACTCATTTTTCTTCCAGGTAACCACCAACCATATCATAAATATTTTCTTTATAGTTTTCTATTATTTCTTCCTGATACTGTTCCAAAGAATTATTCCAGCCTTCAAGTCTGGAAAGATATAGCATACCCAGATCTAAGCTATTTCTTGGATCTAGTCTTGCTTCTGAAGTCCTAAGCTGGCTTATATGAGTAAATCAGTTTCTTTCAAGCATATTATCAATTATATCCTGATCATATCTTTCCGGATGTTTTATTATATCTTCTATTACATTTGTGGTTATCTGAAATAATCAAGTAGATCAGGTATGACTTACAGCCTGATGATTAAAATTAGATTCCATATAAACAAGAGAAAAAATATCGCTTACATTGATAGTTTCCAGATCATAATTATCAAAATTTTCTATTATGAGTTGAGAAAGCTCACGGTTTTCTTCCAACACTTCCTGACCTACTCACTCTCTTTGCTGGATATAATCTTCCACTTCTCCAGAATCACTTTCATAATCTTGTTCATAATCTTGTTCTTGATGATATTCAATATCTTCTTCCAAAAGATTATTAACTATTTCTATCAAGTTTATTTGATCTCCAGGAGAAACATAGTCTACATTATTTATTCAGTTATCTTGTTGTTCTACAGCCCTTTTGAAATTCTCCCAGGATATTCCATAATCACTTATTATATCATCATATAAGCCAAAAACTGTATCTCAATGTTGTATTGTATAATTTCAAGATTCAGAATCAAAATTAAATAGGGATTCAAGATCATTTTTGGCTACCTCTCTCATCAGTTCTTGTTGAGACTGCCTGGCTTCATCTACTACCATCTCTATTTCTTCCTGAATATCTTCTAACTGCTGCTCTGTGTCCAGTATACTATCAAAAATCTCCCACAAATTTATCTGGTCTCAAGGATTAATATTAGGATAATCTATCTCAGGATGGATATTTTTTAAAGATTCCTCAAACTCAGCCCATTCTATTTGCATATCCTCAAAAAATCTTGAATAGATCTCCCACAAATTATCCTTTTCTTGGACAGTATAAACACCTGAAGTACTATCAAATCACTCAATATTATGAAAAATTTCATTAAACCTTTGTTGAATATTTTCTTCTTGTTGTTCTTCTTCAGGTGAACTTGGATACTCAATATTATTC
>CAZWWJ010000050.1:0-7011 GCA_964637495.1 uncultured Candidatus Peribacteria bacterium
CTTTTGGATCAGCAAATGTTTTTTTGATAATTCACAAAGTCAAAGGAGTTGTATAAATAGTTGGGAAGTCAAGATCCGGAAGTATATGTTTCAGTGCTCATATATGATCCAGATGTCAGTGAGTTAGTACAACTCATTTTATTTTGTGTTTATTTTTCTTAAGATAAGAAATATCAGGTATTATATAATCTGCTCAAAGTATTTCATCTGCTGCAAACTCCATACCAGCATCAACTATTATAATATCATCATTGTATTCTATAAAAATACACTGCCCTACCTGCTCAAGTCATAACAAATTTCAAATCCTAACTGGAGTTTCCTTTTTTGTATTACTGTTTTGAGCACCCTGAGGCGAATTTGTTTTTTTAACATTAATTTTATTATTGTTTTTGTTTGTGTTGAAATTCTTTGTATTAGCAGGTTTTTTCTTTGTGGACTTTTCTGAACTAAAATTTACATTTACATTTCCATATAAGCTTTCTTCTGACATTTTTCATATTTATTTTATAAATTAAATTTTATTTTTAAGTATCAACAAAAAAGACAATAAATAACAAAATTATTAATTACATTTCCGAAAGCTAAGATATACTACTTTTGTAGAAAACAATCTTTCGGAAATCTGTAGTTTAGACAAAATTCTTTTTATTTAATTAGTTTATATGTGAATTTTATTACCTTATACCTTTTGTGATACTTACAAATATACCCTTTTATAAGAATTTTTTTTAAAAAATCAAGCTACTTATTGATTTTTTATACTTCAAGGTTTATAGTAACCGGATTAATGTCATATTTGGTAACCAAAGACTGAACATCTTCTATGTTACTTGTATAATAGCAATAATCAACATTAATTATATTCTCTTCTTCAAATATATACTCATCCTGAATAATAAGCAAATTATTTCATTCATAATTAATTAAATAATTTAGATTATTGTTTTCTCACTCAACGGATTTAATACCAACTCATTTGATATCATACTCTCCAGGATAATCTACTTTGGTAACACCTTTTTCTCAATAATTTATGTCCTCTCATCTTTTCAGACAAAGATTTATTTTTTCTTTATCTAACTCTCATCAAAAATTAATCACATTATCTATTACATATCAATTTCCGTTTGATTCAACTTCCATATTTTAATTTTATCAAATAAAACATTATGCCCCAAAAAAATTAGGGTTTATCATATAAAGAATCACTCAAGAAGCTCAAAGAAGAAAAATCCCGACTGCAACTTTTATCAAAAGTTCTTTTCACTTGGAATAAAGGGATTGTTCCGCTCATCACATAGTCATCATAACACCCCCAACAACAAGTGCAACCAATGCTACAACTATTATCCCTGTAACAAGAATATTTGACAATCCTCATATTAGATCAGCAAATCAGTCATCTTCTTCCAAGCAGTCTCAAATAAAAGGAACATAAGTATTCAGATCTACTCACTCACAATCATCATCAGCATATACAAAGTTTCTGGAAAAAACAAATACTATCAATAAAAATATTAACTTAACTGGCATTGTTAATCTTTTTATTTAAAATATCATTAACTGTATCCATATCAAGATAAGATTTGTAGTTATCTACAAGGTATTTCATTATTTTTCATCTTTCTTTGGTTATATTCTGTATATTTTCTTCTTTTATAAAGTCTTCTATAAGCTTCTTTGTATATTCATAAGAGTATATCTCAGGAAGATAATTTTCTAAGATACTGATACCTTTTTTTTGAGATTCTACTTCCTGAGTATCCTGATTTTTTTCTGCATATTCTATGGATTCTTTTTTATTCTTAATCTCTTTCTTTAGCAAAGATATTATATCTTCATCTGTAACTTCACCTTTTTCTTTTTCAAAATATTTTATTGAAGAAATAATATAATTTAAAAGATACTTTTTATTGGTATCTTTCTGCTTCATTGCCTGTTTATAGTCATTTTTTATTGTTTCATACAAACTCATCATATATATTACATTATAAATCCTTCTTGATTCTATTATAATAATTTTTTAAATTTTTGCAATATTTATACTTCCAAAGTTATACACTCTCCATACAAATCCTGAAATTCAAGCTTATTGCATTTAAGTTTGAGTTCACTGGACAAACTAACTGAAGTTTTATTTCAATAAAGGTAATCACCAAGAATGTAGGCTCAATTATTACTTAAATGATACCTTGCTTGATGGGTGCGACCTGTTATTAGTTCCATCTGGATTTTAAATACATTATCATATAAGTTTAAAACATTATTAACTTTGGTAACTCATTTTTTTACATACGAACAAGGAGTTCTTGGAACAACATCCTCTTCTATAAAAAAAGGCAATTTTTCTTGAATAAACACTCCTGAACATTTACTATCCAATAAAACTTCTGCTTCATAAAATTTTTTTAGAAAACTGCTGTTTTCACCAGAATAATATTCATTAGATTTTTTTTTGAAAAGGTTCTTAAAATAATCATAACCTTTATAAGTCTTAGCAACTATCATTGGTCAGGAAGTTTCCTTATCAAGCCTGTGTACAATCCCTGGTCTTGTGACATCATCCACCAAAGGAATATCATTATATTTATGATAAACAAAAGATGCTACAGAAGGAGTTCACATATCCCAGACACTTGTTGGATGTGATACAACTCCTTTTGGTTTATTTACAACTAAATAATCTTTTTTATCAATTAGAACATCCAGTTCTTTATAAGATGCTTCATCAAGTATATCTTTGGAAAAAATCTTAGAAAAATTTTTTACCAAAATTTTATCATTAGGCTTTAATTTATAAGATTTTTTTTTATTTTGTTGATTAACTAATACAAATCAATTTTCCAACAAATTTGCAAAAAAACTTCTTGAAAAACCAAATTTCTTTGAAATAAAAACATCAAGTCTTTCTCCCTGAGTATCACTATAAACTATTTCTTCCTGTTCTTGAGGCATTACAAAAAATTATACTCAATCTTCTAAATTTGGTGCTCAACAATATGGGCAATACTCATACTCCCAACCATAGTGATTTTTGCATTCCTTACACTTTGTTTTTAGATTTTCACCACAATGAACACAATAGTTAAACTCCTTAAGATTATAATTTCAGCAGTCTTTACATACAAGAACATTTAATACAAGATAATCTCTCCATGGAAGTCTTTCGTGTTTATAAGTTACCGGTCTGATAACAAAATATAAAGGTAATCAAACTATTGGTGTAAAAACCACAACCAGTAATATACTTATTATTTGTAACAATATACTTTCTGACCTTAAAGATATATCTTTAGTAACCCATAATATTGCCCACGCTCGTACAAATACAAGAAAAAAAACAATTCAGTTTACAATATAATCTGCTACACCAAACTCTCCTAACATTGCCTGTATTTCTTCTGTCATTTTTGAATTTAGTTAATATTAAATTATATTTTTAGAAATTATTTTTACTAATTTGTATTTATTTTTCAACTCTTTTATTATAAAATCCATCTTTCAAGGATTTTCAAACTCAAGATCAACATTTACCAAAGACTCTTCTGACTCCTGTTTTTCTATATTTATACTGGATATATTTACTCAATAATCTGAAAAAACAAAAAGTACCTGAATCAAAGTTCAAGGCTGATCCAATGCTTTTAATTTCATTCTCAGTATATATTTATTTGGATCCTCTCATTGCCAGTGGGCTTCCAAAAGCTTATCATAAGAAAGCGAAGTCAAAGCTTTACAGTCAGTATTGTGAATTTTAATTCACTCTTTTCACATTCTTGCTATAATTTTTTCTCCATAATTTGGTAAACATTCAGCACATACCGTATAATCAAGAGTTTTATCCTGATCCACTATTATAGTAGCTTTTGATTTTTTGTTGGTAATTCATCCAGTATGTTCACTTTGCAACTCCTCCTTAGATGGTTCAGTTATTTTTTCTTTCTGATGAGATTTTAACTGATCACTGTACATAGATTTTATAAAACTTGAAGGAGACAATTGTTTATCATTTAACCTAATCATTAAATTCTCATAATCTTTTCATTTATACTTTTGTGAAATTCTATCATTTTTGGTTCATATCAAAGGCAAACTAAATTCTTTTAACTTATTATTTAATATTTCTTCTCATTTTCTAAGATACTGGTCCAATTCTACTTGTTTTAAGTACCTGTTAAGCTTAGCTTTGGAAGAGGGATTGTGCAAAAAACTTAACCAACTTCTGGAGGCCGTATATTTATTCTTGTACTTGTTTATTTCAACAATATCTCAGGTTTGGAGTTTATAATCAATTGGAACTATTTTCTGATTTACAAATCAGTTTTTGAATTTAAGTCATATCTCACTATGTATCTTGAAAGCAAAAT
The DNA here is from genome assembly GCA_964637495.1 of uncultured Candidatus Peribacteria bacterium. Taxonomy (GTDB): domain Bacteria; phylum Patescibacteriota; class Gracilibacteria; order Absconditabacterales; family Absconditicoccaceae; genus CAZWWJ01. The sequence continues at coordinate 4,371 of CAZWWJ010000050.1, forward strand.
CAAGAACAGTACTTCTTCTTGGAAGCTCTATTATATCTCAGTTAGGAGTATAAACAAAAATATTTTTTTCCAAAACCTCTGTATGAAGAGTGTTTTTAAAATTCTCATTCTCTCAGGAGTTCTGGAATTCTTTGACAACTTCCTGTAATCTTTCTATCCATTTGGCTTGTCTTTCTGAAATAGGCTGAGAATCTCATGCTTCTTTGTAAGCATAGTGAGCTGCTATTCAGTAGTCTGCAAAATAATCCATTTCTTTTGTCCTTATCTGGATTTCCACAGGAAATTTAAACATACCTATAATAGTTGTATGAAGTGATTTGTATCAGTTTTCTTTGGGTACAGCTATATAATCTTTTATCTTTTTTATCAAGGGAGTATATTGGTTGTTAATGATCCCCAATATAGAATAACACAAAGAAGTATTTTCTGTAACTATTCTAAAAGCAAGTATATCCATTATTTTTCCAATATCTTTTGTTCAGTATTTTTCCAGTTTTTTGTATATTCTGTACGGGCTTTTAAGTCTTCATTTTACTTCGTGATATTTAATTCAGTTTTTTTCCAAAAGATTTTCTATCTCTGCTTTTCAGTCTTCAATATAATTATTATCTATTTGTCAGTATCTTTTTCTTATATAATTAAAAATCCTGTTAAACTCTGTTGGATTAAGATTATAGAAAGCTCAGTTTTCAAGATAAGTTTGGAAAACAGAAAGACCAAGTCTCTGAGCCACAGGAACAAATACTTTCAAAGTTTCAGTAGCTATTCTTTCTCTTTTTTCTTTTTGGGGATGAAATTTCAGGGTTTGTACATTATGAATACGATCAGCAAGTTTAATAAAAATCACTCTCAAATCCTCACCCATTGTAAGAAATGTTTTTTTCAAAGTTTCAAGATTTCTTTGTTCTCACTTGTATCTTACTCTACCGACTTTCTCAAGTCACTGACACAAAAAAGCAACTTCTTCACCAAATTCTTTTTTGATATCATCATAGGTGTATTCCGTATCTTCTATCACATCGTGAAGTATACAGGCTTGTATGCTTACAATACCTGGTTTTATCTGTAACAAAAATTTGGTTGCAAACAATGGATGAGTAAAATAAGGCTCTCCAGAGAGTCTTGGCTGATCACCATGAGCTTTCCTTGCAAAATCATAAGCTTTTTCTATCAAAGAAAGATTTTCTTTAGAAAGAAATTTACTTGCTTCATCTTTTATTTCTGTAACAAGATTATCAGCTTCTTTTTCTGTTACAGGTTTATAATCTATAAAATCACTTAATTCATTTATATTCATAAAAAGCAGTTACTCTCTAAAATTAGTTACCGAAGAACAAAGCTCTACTTCTCATTCATTATCTCCAAGATATTGCACAACTGAACAAAATCTAAGCTCTTTTGGATCAGAATCTCAACAATCAGAGACATCTCAAGAAGAACAATCTAAATCAACATTATCTCTCTTATCATAGAGTCACTGAACATCAATCATTCTGAAATACATTCATTCAGGAGTTGGATATTCCTCAGTATCAGGGGCTGATTCCCAGTATCAATCTTCTTGTCTTAGAGAATACCTTCTATCCTGATCAGTAAGTTCATCATCATCAAATACATCCAAAGGCTCATAATCTCAAGTTAATAGATAATATTTATTATCATTCTTTTCATTTTGAGTTAAAATATACTCATCATCTTCTATCCACGGTTCATCCTGACAATCACTATCATTACCTAATGGATCCTTCAAAAGCCAGCATTCATCTCTTCTACCTGACCATCTTTCTCGATTGGTATCTCTGATGTTATAAACTCATTCTACTCACTCTCTTGCAAGGTTTGTAGCAATAACCTCTTGTCTAATTTGACCAACAAAATTAAGTCAATAAGTAATGACTGTCAAAACACCCATTATTCAAATAGCAAGTATTACTATTACTATCATCATTTCAATTAAGGTTAATCATTTTTTATCTATTGAAAATTTCATATCAAAATTTATAATATAAATTAATAAAATGATAAGGATTTTTATTTTTTTTTCAACAAAAATGAACTGAGGATATGATTTTTTTTTGATATGACTAATATGAATTCTGCTTGTGTTTTCTGCAATAGTTGGCGTAAGAAGAATGATAAAAATCATAATATGAAACTATATTCTAATATGAATTGCTCTTGCACTGCATACAGGAATTGATTTTATTTCAATGCTTTTGGAAACTCACAACTTATCTTATATAAACAACCAAGAAGATCTAAAGACTATGCTGGATGAATACAAAAAATGGATTATCCTTGCTGTTTATTTATTATTCCTGATTCTTATTTTCACAAAATCAAAAATAGATATTGGAGTTGGTGAAAACAGAATGATCAAAATAATTATATGAATAATTTTCACTCCCTTAACTGTAATTAGTGTAATAAAAAGTCTTTGTATTGTGATTTTTGGAGTTGATGTAATAGAAACAGAAAAACTACAGGAGTTTGCAAATGAATTTGAAGATGAAAGTCTTGTTTATTATTTTCTAATGTTTATGCCCTTGTGGATAATACTACCTGCTGTAATGGCTTTGTTTTTCAGCACAGAAATCAAACTTCGCAGAAAAAATAATCAAAACCAGGAAAATAACAGTCA
>CAZWWJ010000051.1:0-6990 GCA_964637495.1 uncultured Candidatus Peribacteria bacterium
TATCCAAATAATACTTCTCATCAACTTCATCTTCTAAAATATCTTTCAATAAAATTCCCCTATCTTCTGGTTGTTCTATTTTTACTTGCTTATAAGTTCAGTCTTCTTGAAGTTCTCAAACTCGATAAAGACGCAATCTATTTTGAGCGGTAAGTAAAGAACTATTTATCATCGCAGGTTGTATTCAAAACAAATGTTCACTTATTACGTCTTGATATTCTTTTTTCATTCTTACATTTTCAAGAAGAAAATATTTAGGTTTAACTTCTTTCAATATTCTTACATATTCAAAAAATAAGGCACTTCTAGGTTCTTCAAAATTTAATTGTTTTCAAGCAAATGAAAATCATTGGCAAGGACTTCATCATAATAATAAATCAATATCTTTATAATTTTCTCATCTAATTTTAGTGACATCTCAAATTTGTATTGTATTTGGGAAGTTTTTTTGTGTTACTTGAATTGCAAATTTATCTATTTCACTACTATAATAAGTATAATCAGTAATTCATAAATTAGTTATTGCTTGTTGTCAGCAACTCATTCCATCAAACAAGCTAAGTATTTTCATAAGTTATTTATTATTATTTAAAATGGGGTTTCGTTTTCTTGTTTTTTTTTAACTTTAAGTTCAACCTTCAAATCACTTAGTGTTTCGTGGTCAGGATAATTGTCTGCAAGGAAATCTTTCAATGCTTTCAATGCTGACACTTCTTGTTCTCATTTAAAATCTTCTCTACTTATAGGAACATAATACAGCATTCTTGTGAAAGATGGTCGTAGGTCTTTATTTTTAAAAACATAATCTAAATCAATATAGGTATGTAATCAAGACAATTCATTATCTCATAAAAACTCATGGTTTGCCGTTTTTATAAATCATTCTAAATCCTCAATGTTCCCCATTCTAATACTTTCTTCCATAGCTTCTATAATAATTCCCCTCCTATATACTCTTGTAGAGAATTTGTATATGCTTTGCATATTAAACATTTTTAGATATGTCTTTTTAATATCATCTGTTGCAGTATAAGAATCTTGTTTTGATAGGTTAAATAATATGTGATGTTCATATTCTTCTAATCCAAGTATCCTCCCCACAGTAACTAAGTATGAATATATCTGTAGCGTCCTTTCATCTCATCTTTTAAGTCATCATCTATCTCTAAGTTCTTCTTTAATCTCCCTACTTTTTTCCTCAAATCAATCAAAGTCTTGTAATAGTTTAGCAGAAGAAGCAAATATATTCTCTAATTTATTAAAAGCTTTTAAACTTCATTTATGTTTACCTTGTGCAAATAATAATATATTTCTTGTAAGCAAAGCATCATCAGTAAAAGCGGTTTGTCAATCAAATATTATCAATCAGTTGTGATGATATTCATTCATCTTTTGACTTTGTGTCCCTTTCCTAATAGTCTCTCAATCAAACATATTTCTCAATACTCACATTATTTCTTGGTGTTGTGTCATAGAAGAATTTCTATATTCACTAAACCCAATAGGGATATAATGTCTTGCTAAGTTCTGATATGTAAATGCTTTAGAATTAGCTGACTGCTTTAATTTGATTCAGAACATTTTATCTAAAATATAATTTTTCATTGTTGTTTTCCCCGATTGACTTAATCATAAGATAAATCATCAAGGTAATTGCATATTGTTTTCTCTAAATCTAAAAGCATTAACTCATATTATACATAATAATACTAATGGGTATGCTATGTCTAAACTATATGCTTCTGACAATGTCTGAATATTTTTTTTGATGTCATTATATTCTCTTGGAACTTCTATATAATCTCAAGACAAATCAGGTATATCTACCATAATTCTTTTGTGAGTATCAACCCAGGTCCCTGCTTTACATATAGTTAGTTTTTCTCATCACAGTTTTTGTAATCCTAATTTGTTTGTGTATTCATATCTTTCTTTACCAGACATAAGATATTGCATGAGATATTTCCTCCAAGTAACATTATCTGCGATAACAAGTCAAAACTTCTGTAAGAATTTACTTATATCACTTGTGGTTCATATATGAGGCAATGTAGTTATTTTTTCGTATGCTCATTTTTTAATATTAACTATAAAGTTTAGTTCATTATCTTTTTCATAGAATCATATTGGTTCAATAATACCATCAATAAATACCTGTTCTCAATTTGCATTGAATCCCCATATCACTTGTTCATCATAGTCATAGACAATTCAGTTAGTCCTTTCTCAAACCATTATTTTTCAGTCTCTTTCAGTGGTGGTCATTTTTATTTTTTTCTTTGACTCCATACTGAACTCAACATTATAATATTTTTCAAAATAGTCTATCACATTACTTGTAGTTCTTAGATAATATTTAGCAATAGAAAAAGGTCATCATTGTGGTCTATCATGCCCAGAAAATTCTGCATTCAAATAATTTTCATGTGAATTAAATTTAAAACCAGATAATAAGTCTTTTTCATCGTGGTCGTATATAGATCAATTAGGTTGACACTCATATCTTCCAGATGATAAATCCAACAACAATTTATCTACTTTAACTGTTTCTTGAAGTTGTTTGAAGTATGATTCAATGTCAGCTACATTACCTACATCTTTAGAAAGATTCTCTCTGTGTTTATCTTCAATTCAGTAACTTTCATATAGTGCATCTACTCTATTTTGGAAATCAAACAAAGAATATTTCTTGTCATTATGATTTATGACTTTTATTTCCAGTTCTCAAGTATTATCTTTCCAATACTTAAATCAAGGCACTCTCAATATTCTACTAATATCTTTAACTTGTGGGTCAGCACCATATATTGTTATAAGTTTTTTTTCAATAGTATCCCATTTGCTCTTATGTTTTTTATAATCAATCGGTTGATCTAACAAAAAATACAGATGGACTCATTTTTTAGTTTGCACAACAATATTAGGCTGAAGCCCCTTCTCTTCCCATTTACTATTGTTATCATCTATTTCTACAATAAATGAGTATATATTCTTAGCGTTTGCTTTTGTTCTTCATTTTTTACTGTTACCCATACTAAGTTTATAATCTCAGTTTGGTGTAAAATATATGTCGCATTTATTGTTAATACTATTAAAATCTTCCAAATCATCTATGGAAATATTTTGACTTATTTTTCATCAATTAGGATGGTCAAGAGCACAAAATATATGATTAGGAAAATTATTTAAAAATGTCTTTATGTCCATATTCTGTTTCTTAGAGAGTAAATCTTGTTGTTCATATTCAGTATTCTTGGAACACTGTTTGCGATTGATTATACATTTGAGTTTTTAGTATATTATCATTTATTGAGAAAATTTCAACCCCTTTTTTGTCTTTATGTCTTCTTAGTGCTCTACCCACCGATTGTATCACTGTATTCTCAAACTTTACTGGTGCAGCTAAAACTACACAATCTATCTCTGGTATATCAACTCATCTATACATTTTCCTTAATGCTCATACTATAACTCATCATTCTGCTTGCAGTTTTTTTATATTCACATTATCATCTTTTATCTTAGTTTTTCAAGTTATTTTTACGATATTATTATGTTTTATGTTTTCCAACAATAAGTCTACATCTTCATTCCTATCACTCAGCACAAGTGTTAAATACTTTTCTTTAACAATCTCATTAAGTCTGCTGAAAAGTTTTTCTTGTCTATTTGGATTATTTATAATTTGTTTTCTTTTGGTTGCTCGGTTGTCATGTTCTAACATTCATTGTTCTTCAGCACTCCAATAGTAAACATATTGGATATACTTGTCAGGTGTGACTTGGTAATCTCAGACACTAATCTTAGGTCAGTAGACTAATTCAAGTCATTCGGGTGGTAGTTGTTGTCTTTTAGGTGTTCAAGTAAGTCATACAAGGCACTTAGCTCAACTCAAAGCAAGACTTTTTATAAACATATCTGACACATTGTCATCTGCTTCATCCGCGATAAAGACTTCAAATTCCCCAAACCGAAATAATTCAGGGTTCTGATTTAAGCTTCTGTGTGTTGTTATTGTAATATCTTTTATATCCTTTTTATCAGAAAAATAAACTCATATTTGATAATTAGTAAATTCAGAAAACTTAGTTTGCATTTCATCAACAAGTTTCTTAGTCGGCACAATTATAAGGGTTTTCTTTTTAAATAATGCAGTAGTCGCCATTATTATGTGGGATTTACCTCATCAAGTTTGCAATCCTATCAGTCCCCCTTGATTTGTAGATATATGAATCAATGCGTCTAATTGATAGTCTGTTAGTGTTCAATTATATTTTATGTCTACATTATAGTCAGAAAAACTATCATCTGTTTTAGTGTGATATTTTGCACCAGTAGGAAAATATATCTCTCAGTTATAGTTAGTATATAATTTTATCTCCTTATCCCGGATTTTTCTTTTAAGTGTTTTCTCTCTTTGTGCTGCTGTCTGGTCTATTACTGTGTATTTATTCTTTAGACTTATATCATTTATATACATTATTCTTTCTATAACAAACTAAAGTGGCTGCATCGTTAGTCCAATTGTCTTCTCTTTGTTCCTTAGTAGCTCTATTAATAGATTCCATAAACTTATTATAAATCTCAATTCATTCTATTTTTCAATAATCCTTTATAAGTTGTTTTACAATAAACTTAGGATTTCAAGCCCATCTTAGTTTGCTTCAATCTTCTCATAGCCAGTAATTATCTTCTGGTGTGTTTATAAATCTGTAATATATTCTTGTATTCATTTTATTTGTTTAGGTATAAAATACATTTCTCCATTCATATTGCTTTTGCCCTTTTGTGTGTCCTTAATGGACAGAAGCCACATCAACTATTCTCGTTAGGCAAATAGAACCCGCTATCTTGACTTGTTTTATATTGCTCTAAAGCATATTCAAACTTTTCTTTAACTTGCTCTAATGTAAATCTTTTCTTGAATTCAAACACTTTAGGTGTCTTTAATTTCTTATAAACCAAGTAAACAAAATCAATTTCTTTGAGTCAGTTCATAGTCATTAGTAAATAACTATATATTATTGGTTGCCATTTGTCCTCCCAATTCTCATACATTTTCTGGTCTGTAGCAGTCTTAAAATCATATATAGTACCTCAGTTCTCTGTTGTAAAACAGTCAAATGTTCAAACAATATATATATCATCTACATATTTTGCTAATTTTACCTCATACGAGGGATTGTGTTTTTTTACTTTCTTTTGGAAGTCTATTGCATGCTGTCATATTTTTTTTAGTTGGTCTAATATTATGTTGTCTTTATATCAAAGTACTTCTGGTAATAATGTTTGAGTGAAAAAGTTTGCCATCTGCATTCACATATCATAATCTCTGTGTAGCATGTGAACTACCTCACCAAAATAAGTATTAACAATATGTCTATCATCTAAATTTCATTCAATATTTTTATAATTATACGGACATTTCATATATTTTTCAAGTCCAGTTACATGTAAAGTTTCCATTTTAGTTTAATGTTCTATTTAAAAAATCATCCATATTTTCTCATATACCTTTTGATATAGCTTTGTTCAAATCAGCAGCCCAGCTATAATCAATTTTTTCCTTGTCAAATTCTTCTCAGTTTTCTTCTAATCTATTTAATGTGTTATGTGCATTCCTATTTCAGATGATTATAGAAAATAAGAGAATACTATTAGCAAGAATCTCATCATCATACATTCATTCAGAAGCATATCACTGCTCATCCATATGTATGAAAAATTGTGTAAGATAGTCTAAATCTTCCTTGATGTCTTTAACATGTTTCCAAGCTTGTATATTTTCCAATTTCCAAGCTTGTATATTTTCCAATTCTTTAGTCATTAGTCTATATGTTTAGTAATAAAATCAATAGCATCTTCATAATCTTTTATTGTAATTTTTTTATCTCATATCCTTACAATACATTTAGGATAGAAACTTGGTGCTTCATATAAAAAATATTCAATCCAATCAGGAATCTCTTTTCAAAATATTATTTTTAAAATATTTAAAACATGGTTACTGGGTCTTTCTAATATTGGTGGGAAAGAATCGGGATACATTTCTTCATAATATTTTTCAGTAATATCCTGCTTCCTATCTTCTATTTTTGATAGCTTAAACACCTCTTCTATTATTTTTCTTTTTATATCTTTGTTCATTATTTTATCTTATCTTTTAAAAGCTGAATCACAAATGCACCTATCTTGTGTCTTATCTGTCAAATTTCTTTAACTTTAAGACCATGTTCTTTCCTTTCTTTAATTATAAAATCCAATATTTGTTGTTCCATAATTTAATTAATCAAGAGCTAAAATATTATTTGCACTACCAGAATAATAAACAGAATCTCATTCTTCTTTCACTTTGTCAAAATTAAATTTACTGTAATATGCAATAGCACCAACCACAAAATCTTCTCCTGTTACATCTTTTCATACACTAACTATTTCTCATTTCAAAATCTCTCTTTCCTTTTGTTCATATACTATGAGACCTGAATTAGTCTCTTCTACTTTACTTTTTTTTAGAATTACTCTGTGTCCACATGCCTTCATTTTTAATTTAATTTAAAATATAAAAAAGGATACAGGAATAAATCCTGCTCCTAAAATTTTACCTTAGTCATTCTTATCTCTGGTTTTTCTTCTGCTTCAACAAATTCATCTCATTCTGTTTGATATAATCTTTTCCAGTCCACATCTTCTTTAACTATATCAGTACCCCTAAACTTATCAATGATGTTCGCTTTGTCTATCCCCTCTTTTGCTTTGTAATAAGTTTTAAAACTTTTAGTAAGTTTGTTTTCTCATACAACAGCATAACTATCTATTTGTTCAACAACATCATTTTGAATCTCCTTAATCTCATCTTCAATCTGTTTCTTTAATTCTTTTAGTTCTACAAATCTTTTTAGCTTATCCATCTTTATTTATTATAAATTAAAAGGTTCTACTTTCCAGTAGTAATCCCAATCCCTATCATTATTCATACAAGTTTTATTA
>CAZWWJ010000052.1:0-6852 GCA_964637495.1 uncultured Candidatus Peribacteria bacterium
AATTTTCACAAAATCAAAAAAAATTCGTATAAATATATAGAACGCGCCCGGGCGCGGGGGTGAATATTATCTCGCCCGGGCGCGGGCGTGAAATGCCGGTCTCGGAACATCGAAAATTTATTTAAATCAAAAATTAACCAAATGAAAAAAATTATAAGTTTATTATTAGCTTTGGGATTACTTGTAGGTACTACATCAGCTTATAACCTAAGCTCCAAGGACCAACAAATTCTGGAAGATTTTTTTGAAAGACTTGATAATATTTTAGAACAAGACCCAGACAGAGCAGAAACAATTTATAACAATACTTTGCTTGCTTTAGAAAAGCATCATCACGATCAAAGGGTAGTTTTTGTCCTTGATACCATCAAATCTTACCTGGAAGACTTCAAAGAAACTTATCAGCAAGAACAAGAAAAAGAAGAAAAGGAAGAAGATACTGAAGAAAAGGAAGAAGTAAAAAATGACAAAGATATAGAAGAAGTAGATGATGATAAGGATGCAGAAGAAGATAAAAAAGATGAAGAAGAAAAAGACCAGCAAGAATTAGATAAACCAGAACATGATTTTGAGGAAGTAGATTTAGACTGATATTCAAAAGTGCTTGATTTTTATCTGGAATCTGAATTGGATGCTGTGTTGTTAGAGGATGTATATATTAAGGATAACAAAAAGGATATTACTAATCTTGTCTGACTTATAGATAATGCTGTACTAGTCAAAGACAATCAAAAACTTGCAGAAGGTTATGTAATGCAATGAGAAGATCAGCACTTTATAGAATTCAATATAAGTAATTGAGGATATAAAATCCCAAGGAAAGAATTAGTAAACTTGGAAATATATATCCAAATCAATAAACCTACCAGTCCAGATCAGATATGAGAGTTGGAATTTACACTTTGACAAAATCCCAAGAATCCAAGAAGAAATCTTAATAATTGAATCAGAGCTCTTTCTTTCTCCAATGGAAATCTTATGGATATAGATGTTGATTATACTTCCAGGAATCAACAATTAGTTCTCAAATCCACTCCTTTTGTTACAGTTGATGATAGATCTTATAGGAGAGAAGCTATGAGTTATGTAGTTAATTCTGGAGAAGAAAGACTTAGGATATATTCTTTTACTTTTGATCTTTCTGGAGGTAGATTTGTTGATTCTTTGGATGATGATGCAGAGTTCAAAGTATTTTACCAAAATGACTTGTTTGGAAAAGCAACCAAAGATGATTTAGAAAACTCAAGATATATTACTATAGAATATGATAGTAACACATCAGAATCTATTAATTATATAAGTGCCAATACTTATTGAGAGTTTACTCTAGAAATCCAAAATCAAGGTTCCCCGGAAGGTACAAGATCTATAAGACTTTATGATATGACAATAGATGATGGTTTTGGTGGCCAAATTGACAATCTCAATGACTATAGTAACTCTCAACTTCCAACTAACTGGGTAGAATATAGATATTAATAATGTTTTTACTTAACAAGTACTTAGTAGACTCCGGAATTTTTGTGTTCAATCCGGGTGGAGTTTAGTTACCAAAAATTTAGTTTACTTTTTTTGTCTTATGATTATAATCAATATGTTTTAATAATTTTTGGGTAATAATGGAAGGTCAAGACAAGAATTTGGATGAATCTAAGACTTTTTATACAGAACACCAGCTTCAGATAGCAAGGGATTTTTTGGGTAGGCAAAACAGAGGTGAAACAGTAGATAAAAGCAGTATGAACAGAAAAGAACAACAAATATTTTCGCTTCTTGAATGGTACCAACAAATTTCGTGAGATGAACTTTCTGAAGAAAATAGTTTGAATTTTGTAGAAAAAATAGTTATATTATTACAGCAGAAAGGTTATGGTTATTTTATTGAATCAAAACTTGTAGAAATAATGAATGCTTCTTTTGGAGTAGAATATATTCAAGAAAGAATTCAGGAAGATGTAGATTCCATTGTTTTTAATATTAAAAGTAGTTTTTTTGAAGAAAATTACAATTTTGATTCTCTGGGTGAACAGTTTTTTGATGATACCTGCCAGAAAATAATATATGAAGCTTGTTTTTGTATGCAGGATGAAGCTTATTATCCCCAAACTTTCTATATAGACAGATTAATAAAGTATCTGGAAAAACACGAATTTTCTCGGAAAGAGGTAATTCAATTTTTTGAAACAGTCAAAGAAAAAATATTTGAATATACCAATTTTTTGTTCGTAGAAGAATTCAAGATATCCCAGGGAAAAGAGTTTGCAAAGATACTAGAAATACAACAGTTAGTAAGAAAAAATACCAACTTTCTGTTAGATAGAGTTTATGATTATTTTTCTTTGGAGAAAGAAAAGAAAACAAATACCATTCAGCAAGAAAAAGAAAAAAATCAGGAATTACAGGAATTGATAAACCAACGAATTAATGCCGTAGACAACTCAGCTATATTGATGGAGGTGGATACCCAGTGATTTATTACTAATTTCAACGATAAGCTTTTGTATGTTACTTGATTTGAAAGAGATGAAATATTAAATCACCATACTTCTATCTTTGGCTCAGGAGAGCATGATTCTTCTTTTTGGCAGGAGATGTGGGAACAGATATCTGCTTGAAATGTTTGGCAAGGAATTATAATAAACAGAAACAAGCAATGAGAAAGAGTATATCTTAAAACTACTATTTCTCCAGTATTTAGTCAGGATGGTAAGATAGAAAAATATGTTGTTATTCGTTTTGATGTAACTCAAGAACAAGATTTAAAAAATCAACTTGAATATACTCTGTATTACGATGAATTAACGAATCTACCAAACTATCAACAGTTCAAAAAAAATGTTGAGGAAAACGATATTAAACAGGCTATGGTTATTAAACTTAATAAATTTTCCAGAATAAACAGTCTTTATTGATACGAGTTGGGAGACAAACTAATTAGAAATTTTGCAACAAAACTAAACAATTACCTAAAAAATTATGGTCTGAATTTGTATAGAACCTGAGAAATGGAATTTTGAATAATTCCAGATAGTGATACTGAAACTTTGGACAAAAATACAATAAGAAAATTTTTTGAGAGGACTTTGGAAACCGATGTATATGTAGAAGAGCTTTGAACTTATGTTCCTGTTTATGTTAGTTGTTGAATGGCTAAAACAAATACTCCTCAAGATTTGTATACCAAAGGTATGACAGCACTTTATGAATCCAAAAAACGGTGAGATATAATAACTTATACACCCGAACTTGAGCAGGAATATATAGAAAAAATTAAAAATAATTTTGAGTGGATAAGGGAAGTTAGGATAGCTTTGGAAGAAGATAGAATAGTTCCTTTTTTTCAGTGAATTGTTGATAACAAGACAGGCCAAATTACCAAATATGAGTCCCTTGTGAGAATAACCAAAGACGAAAAAATTTTTTCTCCAGGAGCTTTCCTTCCTTATGTGGAGGACACAAACTTAATGAGGGATATTACCTTCAGGATGATAGAGAAAGTGATAGACAAAATGAAAGAAAACAACAAAGAATTTTCTATCAATTTAACTTGAGAAGATCTAAAAGATATCAAAACATTTTATTTTATAAAAAAACTTCTTGAAGAAAACAATATATCGCCCCCAAGACTTAATATAGAAGTGTTAGAAGATGTGTTGTCTGATGAAAACCTGTTAAAAGAGATACTTAGTATGTATTCTGAGTTTGGAATAAATGTTTCTATTGATGATTTTGGAGTAGGATATTCAAATATTTCCAAATTTATTATAATATCTCCTGACTATATCAAAATAGATGGAAGTATAGTGAATTGAGTAAGTAATGATAAAGAAAAACAACAAATATTAGAAACAATAAAGTATATATCACAGGTAAAAGGTGTAAAGACTATAGCAGAGTTTGTAGAAACAGAAGAAGATCAGGCATTTCTACAATTTCTTGGGATAGACTATAGTCAATGATTTTTGTTTGCCAAACCTACAGGTGACATTTAGATCAGTTAAATTTTTTGTATGTCTACAACACCTGCACAAAGACAGTATATAGAGATGAAAAAACAATACAAAGACTGTATTTTGTTTTTTCGTATGGGAGATTTTTATGAAACATTTTATGAAGATGCCAAAATATGCAGTAATCTATTGGATATAACTCTAACATACAGAGACAAACAAAGCAAAAATCCAATTCCTATGGCCGGAGTCCCTTATCATTCAAGCGAAAAATATATTCACAAGCTTGTAACCAACTGATACAAAGTAGCTGTGGCCGAACAGACTACCTCTCCCAAGCCAGGACAAATAGTAGAAAGAGAAGTAATTTCAGTAGTTACTCCTGGAACTATGCTTTCAGATACTTATCAGGATTATAATTTTATATGCAGTATAGTAAAAACTGATACCCGTAATAGTCCTTTTCATATTTGTTATGCTGATTTTTCTGTAGGTTTTTATTTTACCAAAAGTTTTGATGACTTCCAGCAGCTTCTTAGCTATATTATCAAAATAAATCCACAGGAGATAGTTTTGGATGTAGATATTATGGATCAGGAGCAAATCAAAGAATACATCAAAGCACATTTACCAAGTCTAGTAAATATTTATGAGGTACCTTTTGATTCAGAAAAATTTCTGCAGGAAACTTTGAATATTAACAGCACTCAGGCTTTCTGATCTGCTTTGGAGCAAGGAAGGAAACAGGCTGCTGCACTTTTGCTGAATTATATTGCAGAAACTCAGAAACAGGCTCTCAAAAACATCTCCAAGATTCAGTATGTGCCTTCTTCCAACAAGGTAAATCTGGATGAAACTACCATAAGAAATCTTGAACTTTTAAGTTCACAGTACGAACAAAACAAACAACAAAGTCTTTTTGCAATAATAAACAACACCAATACAGCTATTGGTAAAAGAATGCTTTATGATATTTTGCTGAATCCAATTAATGATTTGCAGGTTATCAACAAAAGACTTGAGCATATTCAGTATTTTTATGAAAATCCGGAAACAACTTCTAAGCTCAACCAAATTCTAAAATCAGTTAACGATATCCCAAGGATTGTTTCCAATATAGTTTACAAAAAAAATCTTCCAAATATATGGAACAAACTAAAACTTACTCTAAGGAATATATATCAGCAGGAAAATCCTTCTTTGATTACTTCTTATCTTGAAAAACTTGGTGTTTCTCCTACTTCTTTGGAAGAAACATATAAACTTTATCAGCGGTTAGAAAAGGCTCTCAAGGACCCGGAAGAATATCAGGAAAATGATTTTATCAAAGAAGGTTATTCTCAGGATATTGATCAGTTGAGAGAGCTTGCTTACAATTCTGACCAGCTTCTTTTGGAGTATCGCTCTTATCTTGTGGAAACTACAGGATTGCAGTCTCTAAAAGTAAAATATATTACCAATCAATGATATTTGATAGAGGTAAGCAAAAAAGATAGCTCTACCTTGGAGAAATTTATAAACAAAGAAGACGAAAAATTTGACTTCAACAGGAAACAAACATTGAAGCAACAGGAAAGATATACCACATCCTATCTGGAGAAAGTGCAGCAGGAGGTAATAACTTCTCAGGAAAAACTTAATCAATTAGAAAAACAAATTCTTGATGAATTTAAAAACCATCTTGAGAACATAAGTTTTGAGATTTCTGAGTTTGCCGAAAATTTAGGGTATCTTGATGTTTTTGCAAGCTTTGGTGAGTTTGCAGAAGCCAACAATTGGTGTAAACCAAGATTCAATCAGGAGTATAACTCTCGGATAAAAAACTGAAGGCATCCTGTTATAGAAAAATTCCTCCCAAAGGATGAAAACTTTATTCCCAATGACCTGGAATTTGATAAAAACAATTTCCTGCATTTGATAACATGACCAAATATGGGATGAAAGTCAACTTTCTTGAGGCAAAATGCAATTATATTTTTGCTTGCTCACTGTTGATTCTATGTGCCTGCAGAAGAGGCAGATTTGTGTATAATAGATGGTATTTTTGCTCGTGTGTGAAGCGGTGATGTATTAGCTCAGAATCAGTCAACATTTATGAGGGAAATGCTGGAAGTTTCCAATATTGTTAACAATGCTACCTCCAAATCTTTTATAATTCTTGATGAGCTTGGTAGATGAACTTCTACTTATGATGGAGTGGCTCTTGCTCAGTCAATTGCAGAGCATATTGCCAAAAATATTCAGGCCAAAACTTTGTTTGCTACTCACTACCATGAACTTATCAAACTAGAAGACAAAATCAATTGAGTTAGTAATTTTTCTGTTGCAGTTTATGAAACAGATAAGCAGGTGGTGTTTTTGAAAAAAATTACCAAATGAGGTGCCAACAAAAGTTATGGTATAGATGTTGCCAAGATAGCGGGTTTACCAAAAGAAATAACCACCAAAGCAGAAGAATTTCTAAAGGAACTGGAATCTTCTTCTCAAACAAAATGACAGCCACAGCTTCTTTTTCAGCTACCACATGAGCCAAGACCCTGAGATGAGAAAGCTAGGCAAATCAAAGAAAAATTAGATCAGATAGATACCAACAATATTACTCCTATGCAGGCTCTGGAGATTCTAAATAATCTGAAAAATATGTAAGTTTTGGTGATCAATTTTTGAAGTGTACTAAATAAAAATTTAAACCACAAATACCCCGTATTAGTAGTTGATAAGCTGGATTTATCCTTTATTATTTATATTATTTCCAATTTGGTAACTCCGAGCTTTGTTTGTTGCTTATTTAGTAACAAGTTTACGAAAGTTTTTCGTAGTTTGGAGCAAAGTTTTGGTTGAAAAAAGCCCGTAGATCATTATATTTGATCTGAATTTTTAAAACTTTTACAATTTATCCTGT
>CAZWWJ010000053.1:0-2598 GCA_964637495.1 uncultured Candidatus Peribacteria bacterium
CTTGATGATCCTGATGTAGACCAAGATATTTCCCAGCAGATAGAAAAAGATCAGCAATGAAAAATCACTCAAAGATGAACAACTGTAGCAGATGTAGAAAGCTCACTGAAAGAAAAAGCACCATCCAACTTAGAACCAACTATGGAACAGGTAGTAGATTTGTTTGAAGAAGAAAACCGTGAAATTTATCAAAAATCTCTGGTAAGTGATCAGCTTTTTGTTAACAAAGAGAACATATTTTATAATTTTAGAAAAACTTTTGAAAAAGTGCTGGAGTATAGATCTCAAAGAACTCCTGAATTGGCTCAGGAAGTAAGAGATTATTTTGAGGAGTACGAAAACCAAAGGCAGGAAGCAAGGCAGCTGATAGAAAGTTACATTCAGGAAAATTATATATCCGAATTAGATATTTATGTATATCAGGCGGTAGATGAGGATCTGAATCAGGCTATAGTATTGTTGCAGGAGTTGATTTTTGATAAAATAACAAGGCTTTATGAAAACAATCAGGTAACTTCTCAACAGTTGGATGAATATGTGGAGGTTTATAATGAATTTATATGGAATATAGTAGTATTCAATCTGGAAAGATCATCTTTTGCAAGAGAAAATGCTTTGGCTATGGTTGAAGATTTTGTTTATTATTATGAAATGGAAGTATTAGAACAGTAATTACCAAAAATTACTATTGGTTTTAATATTGAAAAAAATATTCTTTGATCTTGTAATTTTCAGAACATGAAGATGTTATGAATTTGTTGATAAAATACTTTTTTTAAGTTACTTTGGTAAGTATTTGGTAGGGAGTTATCTTAGATAATAAGTGAATATTGGGATTTAAAATTAGTTTTTAGTTTTTTAGTTCTTTGGGGTTGACTTTTTTTGCTTAATGGTTATATAGTACTTACAAAAACATATAAAAAAATAACATATTTTGTAAAAAAGTATTTAATAAATTGACAAATTTTTTGAATAAGTGTATAATTAACCATCTTAATTTCAATAAAAAATAATAATGTTTAATAGACAAGATTCGTTTGAGCAGAATTCAAATTTTGCAAAGCTTTCCAACAAAACAAAAGAATTGTACAAGAAGTTCAAAGATTCTTTGTTTTCGGTGTTTAATCAGGAAAAGGAACCAAAGACTTCTGAATTTGTTGATGAAACTCAGAAGTTAGTAGTTTTGGAACAACAACTTAAAGATTACAAGGAAGAAATACTTCACTGGCAGAATTTTGATTTTGACAAAAATAATGTATCAACAAGTTTGATAATGAAATTTCTTGATCTTTTGTCCAGACTGGAAGGGTTTGAGGTTACTATAAATACAGAAATTTCCTCTAATAATACTTATTTCAAACAAAAACTTAACAATCTGTATCAAACTTTGACAAATAATGAATTCTATCAGGAAGTAATAGCCTGAATGGAAGAAGAGTTTGCTTCCAAGAAAAAAGTAAGATCAAAAGCTGCTTCTTTCCTGAAAAAAAGCAATCAAGAAACTCCAAAAACTGAAGAATTATCCTCAGAAGCTCAGGAGCAACTTAATAAAATGCTCAAAGACATAGAATACAAAAAAGATCAAATTTGGTGGCTTTTGCAAAAAAAAGATTTTGATACCAAAGACCAACAAGAAGTGGTTTCTTATATGAACGAACTTATGGCAAAGACATCTTCTTATAGAAGGTATTTTGACAAAATAGTTTTGGGGATATATCAGGAGCAGTTTGATTATCTGCATGCTTCCAGGAAAAAGGCTTCCTGAGCTTTTCAGAAAGGATTGGATTTGAATCAGCTAAATCAGATTCTTTCCAAAGACACCACCCAAAGACAGGAAGTTCTCCAATACTGTCTTGATTCGGTAAAAGAAATATATTCCAGCTTGGACAAAATGGATGAAGTTTTTGATGAGATTGATGGTTTGCTGGAGAAAAAATCCAACCAGGAAGAAATAGATCCTGCAAAAATAAATCAGTTGGATTCAACAATTTTCTGAAACAATGGCCTTAAGTATGCTATTTCGGCAGTAGTTGTTGCTGCTTGAGGTTTTGCTAGTGTGGCTTCAGCAGATCAGGATACCGGTGACCAGGATGTTGAAGATTTGGTTTCGTGAAATTCAGATGAAACAATAGAAAATATTCTGGATAAATGAAAGGAGCTTAGTTCTAGTGATTTGCCTGAATATTCTGTAGATGATGCTTTGAGTATGCTTGAAATGGATAATTCTTTTGGGTCCAAAGCAGATATATATGAATCCTTGGATTTGTGAACTGCTGCAGAATATAGTTGAACAGCTGATCAGAACTTACAAATGCTTGAGTTAATCAAAGATCTTGTAGATAATGCAGATTCGTTGGATACTGCAGAAGGTGATGCAGAGGATACTACACAGCAAATAATCAGTGCTGCAGAAAGTGTGGATACTTCTGAATTGTCTACAGTTTCTGTAGTTGATTTGTTAAATCAGTTAGGTATGGATAGTTCTCCTGAAGACAGAGCTCAGATATATCAGGATTTGGGGCTTGGTAGTTCAGCAGAATATGCTCGTACCTGAGCTCAGAACTTAGAAATTGTCCAAGCAATCCATAATTTGATAGA
>CAZWWJ010000053.1:2698-6673 GCA_964637495.1 uncultured Candidatus Peribacteria bacterium
CGGATTTTGATCCAGAAAGAGATTATGTTGAGTGAAGGCCAGCAGATGTAATTCCCTGGGCTTATGAGGAACCTCAGGATCAGGAGCAAGAAGAAGAACAGGAGTTTAGTTGAACTATTACCTGAAGGTATGATTCAGAACAGTTTTGAGTAAGAACTCAGGTAGATCCTGATGATCCTACAAGAAGTGAAGTAGAAGCAGAAGCTTATAGGGACAGAAATGATATGGAAATTACTTTGGGGGTTTCTGGTATGAATATGCTGGATGAAACTTTTGAAGTAGTAGCTGCAGAGTTTAGGGCTTTGGTAACAGAAAACTCCTGACTGTATGTAGAAATAGATAAGTCTGCTTCAGAAGATTTCCAGAGACTGCTTGGTGGTTATGTGGTGCAGACTTTTGATGATACAGTAAGAATTAATATAACTGCTCAGACATTAGAAAGACCAGAAAGAGTAAGTTATATGTGAGAAGACTATGATTTTGTTTGAGAAAAAGACAGTGCCGGTATGGAGTTTGAATATTTGGGTATAGATAACAATTTTATTCAGTCTCTTGGTATGGCAGTTGTTTACTCAGATACTGGTAATGAAAGATTTGGTGAAGTAAGGACTTTGTCCGAAGAAACTGAGGAATATTTTAGGCAATGGGAGGAGCATCTTTTTTATCAGTGATCAGAAAGGTGGGACACTAGTTTGAATCTAGACTGGAATATAGCAGAATCCTGGAAATGAAGAGTATGAGTTGGTTATTCTTGGCAGGAGTACCATGACCTTGGCAGAGATCAGTTTGGTAATCCAATAACAACTGAAGACAATACCAAGAAAGATTTGAATCTGGATTTGGATGTACAGCATTTGTTAACTAATGAAGTGAAAGTTGGTTATGATTACAGGTACGGCGCTAATCGTCAAACTCATGGAGCGGATATATCTTGGATCCCGCATGAGTGAGGTGAGCTTTCTTTTGGTGTAGATCATCATATAAGTGAAGGTAGTGAAGATGAAACAATTTATGGCCTTGATTATAGGTATAGTTTTGGAAGTAGTCAATCTGATTATATATCCAGATTTGAAGTAAACGACCGCACACCTGAACTTAGTACTCATGATTTGAGAGCTGTTTCTGGTGTAGAAAGCATTCAGTTGCATGGAAGAAGGCATGTAGAAGAGATAAGAACTATCAATATAGACAAAGATATACTACCAGGAGATTCTTTTATAGAAACAGATGAAGATGGGATTTTCAAATCTTTGAATATAGATACAGGAGTAACATGATTGGAAGAAGTAACTTGAGTACATCCATCAGAGCATGAGGATTTCTTTTCTATAAGAGATGGGCAGTTTATCAAAATAACAAATTTTGATGAGTTGAATGTGCCATGAGAATATGATCTCAAAGTAAGAAATGGGAACTGAAATTATACAGTAATGAATATAGAACTTACAGAAGGATCTGTACAGCTAGACATTGAACCAAGGATAGTAAATGAAGTACCACAGCAGGTAGCAGAAGCTTTTGTAAATCAGGAGCTTACTCCTAAAGTAAGAGAAAGTTTTCTTGATGAAGAAATAGAAGTGGAAACAGTTAGAAAAATAGTAGATTGAGTGATAGATGATGAAACAGTACAAAAGTTTGAGGATGGGGAGCTAACACCAGATGAGCTTGATGAAGAAGCAAGAGAAGCTGTGGATACTGAGCAGTTAGAAGAATTGATAGAAGATGTAGAAGAACTTGAAGAATGAAAATATTCTGAAGGAAGTTGGGAAAGACTGCAGGACAAGCTTGAAGCTGCAAAGGATATATTGGATGAAAATGTCTCTCAAGAAGAAATTGATGATATGGAAGAACAACTAAAAGAAGCAAAAGAATCTTTGGTGAATATAGAAAGAATCAAAGAATTAAGAGAAAAAGTAGAAGAAGAGTACAAAGAAGAAAACTATACTAAATGAAGTCGAGAAACTCTACAGGACAAAATGGAAAAAGCTAAAGAAGATATGATAGAGTGAGATCCTAATCAGGAAGAGGTAGATGAGTTTGTAGAAGATTTTGAGGATGCTATAGAAAATCTGGTAGATATACAGGAGCTAAAAGACCTTATTGAACAGGTAGAAGATAAGGATGAAGAGGATTATACCCCTGAAACCTGGGAGGTAGTGGATGAGAAAAAACAGGAAGCAGAAGATATGATAGAGTGAGATCCTGATGAAGATGATGTAGAAGACTTGGTAGAAAATTTTGAGGAAGCTATAGATAATCTAAGAGAAAGAGCAGACAAATCAGATCTAAAGGAGCTTATTGAAGATGTAGAAGATTTGGATGAAGATAAGTACACTGAAGATACCCGAGAAGATCTTCAGGATAAGCTTGATGAAGCAGAAGAGGTAATGGATGATGATAATGCTACTCAAGAAGAGGTAGACGAAGCTGAAGAGAATTTGCAGGAAGCAAAAGATAATCTGGAAGTAAGGGAAGATATAGAAGATTTTACTATAAATGACTTGGATGATCAAACTCCTTGAGAAACAGTAACTACAGATTCTTTTGAGTTGGAAGGTCAATGATTTCCTGTGGAATGAGAAGTATCTAATACAGGTGGAGAATCCTGGGATGCAGAATTTGTGGTAAACGGAGATAATGAATGATCAAGTTATAGTGATTTTGAGGAAGGTGATGAGGTTGAGATTCAGATTGATATTCCTGATGGTGAGTATGACAAATCAGCAGATTATGAAGTGGAGATAGCAAATCAAAGTGATACATTTAGTGTAGAAACAAGGGAGGCAGAAGAAGTATCATTAGATATACCAAACACTTCCTGAAATGAATGAGAAGAATTTGATTTTGACTTAAGTGATTATGTAGACAAATGAGATGGAAATATCCAAAGTTATGAGATAACAGATGGAGAGTTACCAAATTGATTGAGTTTGGATGAAGAAAGCTGAAAGATAGACTGAACTCCGACAGAGGATTGAGATTTTGAGATAACAATAAAAGTAACAGATGAATATTGAAAAGAGGCGGAAGATAGTTTTGAGATAAGTATAGAAGAAAAAGAAGACAAAGAACCAGATGAATTCAGTATAGAAGATATAGAAGGCAAGGACCCATGAGAAGAAATAACAACAGATGCAGTAGAAGTGAGTGGAATAAATGTACCAGTAGAAGCAGAGACAACTCATTGAGTTTTGGTAGTAAATGGAGAAGAGAAATGAGAAACAGCAGAAGTAGAATCCTGAGATGAGGTAGCAGTAAGACTAACAACTCCAGATAATTTTGGAGAATCAATAGATGTTACTCTAACAATATGAGAGTGAGAAGATAGTTTTAGTGTAGAAACAAGGGAAGCAGATGAGGCAAATTTTGGATTGAGTGACTTGGAAACAAATTCACCAATTACCGAATGAGAAGATTTGGAGGTGGATATAAAAGTAGCTAATTCATGAGAACAAGAAGCAACTCAAACAATTAGTCTGAAGGATTTTGATGGTAATGTGGTAGATGAACAAGAAGTAACTTTGGATTGAGGTTGAGAAAAGACCATAGATTTAGTATGGGAGACTGAGGTAAATAATTCTTGAGAGAATGAAATAACAGTAGAAAGTGACAATGATACAATTAATAAAACTATAACAATAAATGAAATAGAATGACCTAATCTGGTTGAGGATATTGAAGATCAAAGCCGAACAGAGTGAGAAAATGTTACATTAGATATATCAGATAATTTTGAATCTTGAGATGAAGGTGTAAGTATAGAAGAATATCAAATAAGTCAATGAACTCTCCCAGAAGGGCTAGATCTTAATACTTCAACATGAGTGATAGAAGGTACAATTGAAGAGGGTGAAGCTTGAAGTTATAATATTAGAATAAAGGCAATAGATGGAAATTGAAAAGAAGTAGAAAGTAATGAGTTTACTATAGAGGTGAAGGAGGAAATAGATAGAGAACCAGATGAATTTAATTTTG
>CAZWWJ010000054.1:0-6586 GCA_964637495.1 uncultured Candidatus Peribacteria bacterium
TTCTCTATCAACAATTCAATTTGGTAATTCTGTTTGCTGACCCTCTCATTCTTGTAAAATTCTACCAGAATTTACATAATTTTTTATTTTTTCTACATCTCTAGACAAAAACATTAAATATTCATCCCTTGTATATTTATTATTTTTAGCTTCACGAAGTTTTTCTTCATTGTAACTATTGACTCAATCTTCCTCTAATCATAAAGAAATTTTTATATTTTTTATTTTACTATTGTAACCACGAATTGTTTTAAAATTACCTGAATTTCATTCAAAATAATTTTTAATATAAGACTGCATATTTTCTACATCCTGCAAAAGTTGATTCTTTCATTCTACGGTTTCTATATTATATCACTCTACAAATTTTCATTTCCTATATGTTTCCTGATACTCTTCTCATTCACTGATTTCTCTGCTTTCTCCAGAAACTCTAGTTTCATCAACTCAATTTGTTGAAGATAAAGAAGTATTTATTTCACTTTCTAAATCTCTTATTCTTTCAGTTAACTCATCAATTTTTCTTCTCAAACCTTCTCTTATCTCTTCTAAGTTATCTAATAATTTTCTTATTTGATAAAAATCACTTCACATATTTTCTGTGTCATATCCAAGCTCACCAAGAGCTTCAAAAAGCTTATTCAATCATCAATCTCCAATATTTCTAGATTCATTTGAGCTGTTTCTGTGTTCCATTTTTGTTTATACTTTAGAAAAATAAAGATAACTATAAATTATGCAGTACGTTCGTCTTCTCTAGAGTTAGGAACTCTTACTCACTCACTTGGTGTTGCATATTCTCTCATTCTATTAGAAGCAGGGTTGTCAAAAAGAGCTTCCAAAACATCGCTGAATGTTTTGTCTTCTTGTTCATCTTCAGAAAATTGTCCTGCAATGAATTCATTATTTTCAATAATAAAATCTACTAATTTTTGCAAAGTTTCATTATTATCATCATTTGATTCAACATTTTCCAATCCCAAATCACTTACAGTAGTACTTTCTGTTAATCTGTTTGCTAATCCGTCATCTCAGAAAAATTGCCTACCTCTTAACTCACTTATTATTGTTTGCATTGTTTCATTTTCATCTTCTCTTATAAAATCAATTCTTTCAAAAAAGTTTGCTACCTTTTCTGACTCTACATTATTCTCAAGCAGTTCAAAACTTTGTCACATAAATTCAGTTGAAGATAAACTATCCACCGTACTCAATACCTGATGTTTTAAATCAGTTAACTGATCTTTTATGAATCCACCTGGATCTTCAAGAAAACTAGGATCATCTGATTCATTGCTTTCAAACCTTCAGTTCCTTTGAAACTCCTCATCCACTTGTTCCCATTCTGAACCTCACTGTACTTCACCTGCTAATTCATCTAATTCTGAATTTATTTCTTCTATTGTATCCACAACCTCATTTATCCTATCATTATCTATATTTTCTATTTCCTCTTTAAATTCTCTCAAAGCTTCCTGTCTAACCTCTGGATTTTCACTTTCTTCTAATTGTTCTCTTAGAGTTTCAAATGCAGTATTGAATTCTTCATTTTCTTCCAAATCACTTCACTCTATTGTACTTCTAATTTGTTCTACTGGACTTTCTAATTCTGACATTTATTTTTGTTTTAGTTTATAAAATATATATCTTATTTAAGTATATATATGATAAGAAAATTTGTCAAATTTTGGAATTATAAAAAAATTAGCCATACTTTATATTTTTATTTTTCAAAATAATTTTAACAATTTAGTTTATTTTTTTCATTTCCAATAACCTTCTTGTCTTGGAAGTTTGGAAATATCTTCTTTGTTTTTTATAATATATTTTATACTTTCTTCAAGAAATATCGTATTTTGACTTCATTTGAACATAATTAGAAACTTATTATCCTTATCTTCAAGAAATTCTTTTAGATAATTTCAAAGTTGATAACAGTCTCAAAATGTTTTAATTTTTTCTTCCTCAAATCCAATATTCAAAAGTTCTTCATAAGTATAATTTTGTGTATTTTCTCCCAAAAGAAATACATAATCTCAGTTTGCTAACATTCAAGCTATTTTTCTGTGTTCCTGCTCAGCATAATCTCCAAGCTCTCTCATATCACCAAGTACAAAAATCACTCCATAATCCTTAAAAGAATTAGTTTTTATGTTCAAAGTATTATTTATAATTTGTTTAACACTGCTTGGAGAAGCATTATAACTTGAATCAATTATAATATTATCATTTATTCACTCAAAGATAGAAAACCTTCATTCCTGAAGTTCAAATTCTGTATAAAAATCTGTTTGTTGCTCAAGAATTGACTGATTATTAAAAAGATAATAAAGAATATCAGCAATTACAAGACCAATTCAAACATATCAAGCATTTTCTTTTCATATAAGATTTGTTTTATATTTGCAGGTAATGTTATTAATTTTTAGATCAAACTCTGAATAAAAAGATGTTCAGCTTTTTACAATCTCATAATTTTCAAAATCAATATCTGTACCTGCACTACCGGATACATTATAATAAAAACAATCTGCCTTTATACTCTCAACCTGGTGAGCATAAGGATCATCATAATTTAGAAAAACTGTATTTTTGGAAGAATAAGCTAACTTATACTTTTCTTCAGCTGTTATATCTGGACTTTTTAGGTTCATACAATGAACTTTGTCTATGTTTGTAACTATTCAAAAGTCTGGCTTTGCAATCTCAAGAAGAAAATCCATTTCTCACACCTGATCTATTCAGTACTCAAGTACTGCTATCTCATAAGGAGGTTTTTGAAAAAATCTTTTCCACAACATTATAAAAAAATTTTTGATCAAACCAAAAACTCAGGGCTTATAATAATCTATCTGAAAAACAGAAAAAGGAAATCAAAGCTTTCAGTTAAAATTTTTTTTGGAAGTATATATTTTTCTATCAAGATTTTGGTTCAATATTTTTGTTATTATCATCCTGCAGGTAGTTTTCCCAACACTTCAGGTTATTCAGATAATATATGGATTTGTTTTTTTTATATAACCTTTTGCAAGTTTCTTTATTAGATTATAATAAAATTCCAAGAGTTTATCTTTCATATCGTGAAATATAATTTTTATAAATTAAGTTAATTCTGTAATCACCTGATATACTATCAACAAGAAAAGCATAATCAATATAGCTACTAAAAATACGATTTTCAATACATTTTTTGCTTTTTTCCAGTATTCTTCATCTCCTCTGGAAGTGAGTAACAAGAAACCTGCATAGAAAACACTTAATAAAAGCAAAATACCTAAAATATATCAAAGAACTTGTGCAATATCAATCATTAAATCCTGTGCCTCTGACCTGAAGTCATCACTTTGAGCAATATAAAAAACAAAATCTACTATTTTTATAAATACCAAAGCTATAACTACATTAAGTGCTCACTTTCTTCATTCAGCAATTTTATCCTCTTTTTCAAATGCCTGAATTATTTTATATCAATAATATACAAGCATGACTATTGCTGCAAAAAAAGCAGCTGCTTTTAAAAATGAAAGTATCTCAAACATAAGATTCTCCTGAAAATCATCAACTAGATCATCAGCTCACTGTAAATTTCTCAAATCCAAAGCTGTTCAAAGAATCCAGGTTACACCAAAAAACAAAAATCCTCAAAACAAAATATATACCAAATTCATTTTTGATTTTTGCAACTCTGACTCATCTCAAGATTTTATCAACATTCTTGCACCTGCTCGTACAATAAAAGCTATAAAAATTCCAACTCAAATATACCTTATAATTTCCCATAATTGTGCATCTTCTCTATATGGTGAAAACAGATTTAGAATGTTATCGTCTAAATCTTGACTCTCATCTATACCTAAGTTATAAACCTCATCTTCAATATCTTGTCATAAGTCCTGATTAAAATCAGGAGTATTTCAAAAAACATACCCCAGAGGAAATGATCAAAAAAGAATTAACAGGCTCAAAATAAATACTACTACTTTTTTCATTAAATATTTTTTATTTCTAAACTATATTTGCAATCAAAGAAGTAATTAATTGTAATACAAGATAAAAACCAAGAACCAAAAACAAACCTCCTCATATATACAAAATCCTTTTCTTGATTTCTCCCAAAGCTCATTCATTTCTAGAGTTGATAATAAGATATATTCCATTATATATCAACAAGATCACAGCTACAGTTAATCAAATATAAACAGCCCAATCAATATATGGTCATATACTTTCTCCAACTGATTCAAGGGTCCCCATAACACCTTCTCATTCAGCATCATCAATAGCTGTATCCTGTACTTCACTTTGAATTCATCAAGTAGATAACATTGATTCTTCATCTCATTCAATTAGTTCTTCATCCTGAAGTATTTCAGTTGGATCACCACCATCTCATCGTTTTGTTCATTCTTCATCATCAGCACTTGCAATTCCTAACAACCCTAAAAAAGCAAAAGAATTTAAGACAATCAAGTAAACTATTTTTTTAAACATTTTAATTATAATAATTCTAAATTAAAAAATCTTTAAGATAATTTTATAAATTTTTTAAAAAAAATCAAGAAAAAAGCCCCTAAGCTTTTTACTTAGGAGCTTTTACTTAATTGTCTTTTTGTATTAAGAGTTCTGATTCTTGTTTTCATTATCTTTATTTTCATCTTCAACAACTTCTGCATCTGTTGTTGTAGCTTCTTCTCAACCACCTTGTTCTCACTGCTGAGCTTCTGCTCCTCCACCTTGCTGTTGAACTTTTTGCATCATTTGCTGAAGTTCATTCTGAAGCTCTTGCATTTTTTGATCCACTTGCTCTTTAGTTGCATTTTCGTCCTGCTTCATATCTTTTGCCTGTTTTGCCATATCATTTAGTTTATCTTTATCTTCCTGAGAAAGATTAGAATCATTGTCTTTAACAAAATTCTCTAATTGATATGCTACTGCTTCTAGTTGATTTTTGGATTCTACTAGTTCTTTTCTTTTCTTGTCTTCTTCTGCAAATTTTTCTGCTTCTTCCTGCATTTTATTTATCTCTTCTTCAGACATATTTGTAGCTCACTGTATAGTTACTTTCTGCTCTTTTCCAGTTGTTTTTTCTTTAGCAGATACATTCAATATACCATTAGCATCAATATCAAAAGTTACTTCTATTTGTGCTTCTCATCTTCTCATAGGAGGTATTCATTCAAGATTGAACATTCCAAGGTGCTTATTGTCCTTAGCCATTGATCTTTCTCCCTGGAAAACATTAATTGTTACTGCAGGCTGATTATCCTGAGCAGTAGTATAAGTTTTTGATTTACTTACAGGTATTGTAGTATTTTTTGGAATTACTGTATCCAGCAAACCTCATTCTACTTCTACTCATAAACTCAAAGGTGTAACATCAAGCAACAATATATCTTGACTGCTTTCTCCCTGCATTACACCTGCCTGAGCTGCTGCTCATGTAGCTACTGCTTCATCAGGATTCACAGTCATTCTAGGTTCTTTGTTGAATAGTTCCTGAACTGTATTTTTAACCAATGGAATTCTTGTAGAACCACCTACCAATATCACTTCATTTATTTCATTTGCAGAAACACCTGCATCACTTAGAGCTTGATTCACAGGTTCTCTTACTCTGTCTACTATTGGTTTAATCATATTTTCGAATTCTGCTCTTGTTATGTTTGTCTGAATATGTCTTGGCTGACCATCTTCTCCTGTTGTTATAAACGGTATATTTACTTCTACACTATCAGACTGAGATAGTTGTTTTTTGATATTTTCTCATTCATCTTTTAGTCTTTGAAGAGCCATACTGTCATTAGATAAATCTATTCATTCCTGAGATTTGAAGTGCTCTAATAAATGATTTACCAAAGCTGTATCAAAATCCGCTCAACCAAGCTGAGTATCACCACTTGTTGCAAGAACCTGAAATGTTCACTCTGAACCTATATCAAGTAATGTAATATCAAAAGTTCCTCAACCAAGGTCAAAAACTGCTACTTTTTCATCTTTTTTCTGATCAAGACCGTATGCTAAAGAAGCTGCAGTAGGTTCATTAATTATTCTTTCTACACTTAAACCAGCAATTTCTCCTGCTGCTTTTGTTGCATTTCTTTGACTGTCATTAAAGTAAGCTGGAACTGTAATTACTGCTCCATCTACAGTATCTCCAAGATAATTTTCTGCATCCTGTTTTATTTTCTGCAATACAAAAGCAGAAATTTGCTCTGGCTTATACTCTTTCCCATCTACTTTTATGATTATTCCTCCATCAGATCATTTTTCTATATCATAAGGAAATTTTTCTAATTCGTCTTTCATTTCATCGTATTTTCTTCCTATGAATCTTTTTGCTTCATAAATTGTATTCTTTGGTTCTAAAACACTTTTTCTTTTTGCAAGAGTTCAAACAAGCAACTGTTCTCCTTTAATATAAACAACTGAAGGAGTTGTTCTTTCTCCTTCTGCATTAGCTATTATTTCAGGTTTATCTCACATTGTATAAGCAAATGCTGAATTTGTTGTTCAAAGATCTATACCTATTACTTTTCCCATATTTTCTATTTTTTAGGATTTAAATTTATATAAATTATAATATAAG
>CAZWWJ010000055.1:0-6439 GCA_964637495.1 uncultured Candidatus Peribacteria bacterium
CTCAAACTTCTCTTCTTTCTTCTCTAAACTCTCACCCAAAAAATGTACCAGGATCTTCATAATAAACTTCCAATTCTTGGCTAATTACTATACTCACAACTGACTCTCCTGTTTTCTCAATAGCATTTATTACGGCATTTTCTAAATTTTGCACATTTATCTCCTCTATATTTGTTCTAATTCAGTCTTCATTATCAATTGTTTCTTCTTCTTGCTCATCAAATCTTTCCAAAAAATTTTCTCAATAAAAACTATATGCAATATATGTTCAAAAACTTAAAACATTTACAAGCAACGAGAACAAAATAATTGATATAATTATATTTTTTTTAGACATTTATTTCTTATTAAAAGCTAAATTATTAAATATATTAATTTTAAATTAAATTAAAACTAAAAACTTAATTATTCTCTCTGAATCTTACTACTATATTATCCATACTTCCAAGATCTATTTCTTCTAATTCATGATAATCTTGATACTCTTCTTTTAATATATGATATTTTTCCAACTGCTTTGAAATAGATTCCTGATTATTAAAATATATAATTTTTCAGTTTGTTTTTTCAAGCATAGTTCTGCCTCCTCAAGGTAAATACCCAATATTTTCTATATTTTCTTCTCATATAAACTCTCTGATCTTATCCATATGAAGTTTTAATTGATGTTCATCTACCAAATGAAAAAATCAGAAAAATTCATTTTCCTCTAATTCCTGTGTATATTCTGGTAAACTTATACTATAAGTATCATAAAGAAAATCACTTCAAGTTGTTATGTGAAAAAAATCACCTTCTCTAACTCAAAGATACCTTTCTCAGTCTTCAAAAACAAGATTTGGTTCATAAAATTCAAAATCTACTGCAAAAGAATTAGGGTTCTCATAAATTAAATCAAAATCCTTTATCATAGTTGAATACTGCCTTAATTCATCTTTCAGAGAATTTTTAAATACATAACTGCTCATAAAATAATTCTTTCACTCAAAAATTTCACTTAAGTTGGTATATAATTCAGTATTTCAATAGGTTTCAAAATCAGTAGGAAAAAAGGAAACATTTTGAATCCTATAATCTTCGTGAAATATAGTAAACCTAAGTAAAAGAAAAATTCATCATATTATAAGAACTATGGGAACAACAATAAACAAAAAAAACTTATGCTTAGAGAAAAATTTTCAAAATCTTTGTAAAGTTTTCTTTTTGGGAAAAAACTTATGAACAATTTTTTTCTTATATTGTGGTTTATATGTTTTTTTCATTATTAAAATTACAAATAAATATTTTTATAAAATAACAAAAGAAATTAATTTTTCAAGATATTAATTAACACATTAGACTTCAAACAAAAAGATAATCACTTACTACTTCATAATAAAAAAGAGTCAACAAAATTCAGATACTAATACCACCTATTACCTCAAGAAATGTATGCCCAAGCCTTTCTTTTAGAAAAACATTCTTATCCTGAAATTCTAATGCATTTTTAAGTTGAGAACTTATTTTATTAAGATATTTTGCATGCTTACCTGCCTCATACCTTACATTCATAGAATCATACCAAAAAAGAAATGCAAAAGTAAATGTTATTGCAAACTCTGCTGTATTGTATCCACACTCCATAAACATAAGAGTTACAATACTTGAAGCAATTCCACTATGTACAGAAGGAAATCCACCTGCCCTAAAAAAATTATTTACCGAAAAGGTTCTTTCTTCTGCAAAATCCAAAATTATTTTAATCAGCTGAATACTTACTCCAACTATCAAAGGAAGTAAAAAGTATCACATCCACAATATTTTTTTTTAAATTTTATTTACTATTACTAATGATAATAAAATGTTAACAAAAATCAAATATATTTTATTGAAAAATAACAATAAATTATTAAAATTAAATAAAATTTATTCTTTTTCAAAAAAAAATGAAGGCAGATAATAAAATAACAATATTGGGAAATGACTGAATAGATATGGATGATGACTGCCTAACTCAGTGAAACTGCGGGCTTGATGTTTATGAAATGTTGGGTATAAGAGAATGAAGAGAAGAAGGAAATGAGCCCGGAGGTTTTGTTGCTGATATCTTTGGATGAGCAACATTATTTATTGGTGTAGTAGTTACCGTTACTTTAATAGTTTCTGGATTGATTTTTGTTTTTTCTTGATGAGACGAAAAACTTGCAGACAAATGAAAATCCTGAATCAAATACTCTATTATTTGACTCCTTCTTGTATCTTTTTCATATATCATTATTCAAGCTTTAATTCAAATTACTTAAATCAAAATATATGATCCTTTTTAATATAAGCCTTGAAAAAATACAAATTTTTTGAGAAAAAAAATATAACTTAGAAAACAAAAATATAGAAAGAGAATTGCCCAAGAAACTAAAAACAATCACTCAGGAATCAGAAGATAAAAACATATTGGTTATTAATGGACCCTGATCATTCACTGCCCTTAGAAGTTGATGTTTGGCATTAAATATATTAAATTTTAGTTGTGATTTTTTTTATGATATTTATTCTATATCAAAAATTGATTTGTACAAGTATCTTTTTAATAATTGATTTTTACCAAAAATTGGAATTATTTTTATATGACAGAAAAATAACTTCTGGAAATATAACTTTGAAACCAAGACACAAGAAAAAATTAATTATAAAAACATAAGTTTTGACGAAAATACTTTCATAGATACCTTATGATATATAAAAGAAGAAGATATAAAAAACAAAGCCTTGCCAAAACTTATTAATTTTAATATAAAAAATAGTGCCTTTTTTATGGATTTTGATCAGAAAAACATAAAAATTGATCCCGAGGAACTTAACTTAGAACCCACCAAAGAAATATCACCTAACTATATGATTAATCCAAATATACAAAAAAATTAATTTATTTCTTATCAAGAAGCTTATTTCAAAATTCAAAATAAAAACTAAAGTTTTTTAATCAAAGAACTTAAAAATATATTAGAAAAATACAGACTAATCATAAGTATTATCACAAACTGTACACTAAAGAAATAAAGAAGTTCCATTCAACTTGTACCTATATATTCTGATAAATACTGAAGAAGATACATATCAAAGATCTCTTTGTGATGAGTTTGAAGATATTCCATCAAAAGCCTAAAATAAATTAGCATTAAAAGAAAACCAAGTATTAATATAAAAACAATATTAAGGACAAAACCTGATTTTATCTGCCAGTAAAAGGCACCCAGAAGTTTTTCTATTTCAATTTGGTCATAAAAATTATAAAAACTTGATTTGATAAAAAACAGCAGAAAAGATACTATAATAACTAAAAGAACTGCAACTAAAAAATATGACACTATTACAACAAAATTAGTTATATTTATTATATTAGAAATTCTTTCTTGTTGTTGCTGAAAACTCTGTCATTGTACTGCATCATCTGTATTTTCTATCAAGTGATCATAACCGGTTATTATCTCTTGCATATATTCGTATTCTTGCTGACTTTCAAAAACTACATGTAATGTAGAAGGTAAAGGATTTTCTACACCATATCTTTCTTCAAAATCTCACATTATTTCCGGTAGTCTTTCTTCAAGTACTGCCATAGACTCATCTGAACTTAAGTATTCTGCTTCCATTCAGTAATCTTCCAGTTTATCAACAAGAGAAATCACCTCCGAGGTGTGATCATCTTCTGAATCATCAATATAAAAATAAATTCAAAGTCTTTCTCTAACATCTTGAGCAAAATTACTCAATCCAAAAGACACACCAAAAAGCAAATTTAGAAGAAAAAATAAAAAACTTATCAACAAAGAAATTATAATAAATTGAAAAGCAGATGCCTTTAATAAATTCAGAAAATTCTTTAGTATCATTATTCTATAGTATTAAGATAATTGTAAAAAAGATCTATCTTATTATCATAATATGATTTATCCTTACCAAAAGTATTCAGATTATCACGATTTTTGTAATAATAATCTATAAAATATCAAGCTCTTTCGTAATTATGCTCCAAAAGATATATTTCTACCAGATTATATATAATTTCTGCATCTTTGGTTTCACTACTTTCAAACGCAGATTCAAGAAAAGTAATTCCTTTTTCTCTGTTACCAAGCCAGTACTCACTCAATCAAAAACATCTTAGCATTTCAGGATTGTCTTCACTACAAAGAGAAAGAGACTTTTTAAAGTTTTCTCTTGCTTTCTTCCATTCTGTTTTTTCCATATCCAATACTCATTTAACATAGAATCACATTGGATCGTTATAATTTTTTTTATCAAGAAGATAATTTACTGGTTTTTCTGCCTTCTCTATATCACCTTTTAGATATAATATATCAGCAACTTCTAATAGTAATTCATCGTTTTGAGGATCTTTCATTAATACTTTGTTAGCCAATGATAAAGCATCCTCAAAATAACCTTTATCTTTATAATACTGAATTTGATGCATAACTTGCTCATCTACGTAACTCATAGTTTTCATTTTTTATATAAATAACTTTATCCCAATAATAATAAATTTTAATTTTTTTGCAAACAAAAAACTAGTACCTACAAAGTACTAGTTTACAAAAAAGGATTTTTGTGATATATTATACTTTAACTTTTACTCCAGGTCACATTGTAGGTGCAATTACTATTTTTCTAATAAGCTTACCTTTTACACCTTCTGGTCTTGATTCTTGTATTGCACTTATCAGAGTTTCAAGGTTTTCTTTTATTTGGCTTGAATCAAAACTTATTCTTCCTATTGGAACATGAATGTTTCAAGTCCTGTCTAATTTAAATTCTATTCTTCCTTTCTTAAGTTCTTCTACTGTTCATTTTATATCATTTGATACAGTTCACGCTTTTGGAGATGGCATAACTCCTTGTGGTCACAATATTTTGGCTACTTTTGCTAACTCTTTCATTTTTTCAGGAGTTGTTACAAGTATATCAAAATCTATGTCTTTATTTTCAATTTTGTTATAAAGGTCTTCATTCCCTACAATATCTGCTCCCCCTTCAGAAGCTTCATCTTTCTTATCTTCATCAACATAAGCTGCAACTTTGGGAGTTTTTCATGAACCATTTGGCAACACTACTGTTCCTCTTATCATTTGGTCATTATACTTTGGATTAGCTCAAGTTTTTATATGAGCTTCTACTGTTCAGTCAAATTTTGTTAAAGAAACTTGTTTTACTAACTCACAAGCTTCTTCTGAAGAATAAATTTTAGTTCTGTCAATTTTCTGTTTCAGATCTTCATATTTTTTTCCCATATTTATAATTTAACAAATAAATGTGGTATTAGCGGCTTTAAAGCCTCCCACTAAAACAAATTAATCTTCTATTTTCACTCACATATTTTTAGCTGTTCATTCTATTGTATTCATTATCTTATTCACATCATCTGTATTCATCACAGGTTTTTTTATCTCTGCTATTTCTTCAAGATCTGCTCTTGTTATTGAACCAACAGGACTTTTGTTTGGTTCTCAAGAACCTTGCTTAACATTTGCTTTCCAAAGAATTAAATTTGAAGTAACAGGTGGCTGAATCTCCATTTCATAACTCCTGTCCACAAATATTCTTACATTAACAGGAAGTTTTATATCCATTCCACCGTATTTGCTTGGATAATCTGCAGTCTTGTCATTAAATTCTTTTACAAATCCTCCTATATTTATCCCATGCTGTCATAGAATAGGACCTATAGGAGGAGCAGGAGTTGCTTTCCCCGCCGGCATATGTAATTGAAACTCACTTTGTACCTTAGCCATATTTTGTAATTATGAAATAAAAAAGTTAATTGTATACTACAATTCCCATATTAACATTTTCAGAAAACTCGATGATCATTATTGCATTATTTCAATTGTGATCATCAAGTTTTTCCATATACACACCCTGATGGTGTTTCTGTTCCTTTATAATGTTTTCTGGTTCAATTTCAACATCTTTTTCAAAAAAATTTCAACTCCAACTATAAAGTATTTGCACTTCCTCCTCTCTTTTTTGCTCATCCAGAAGCCTAATTGCTACAGTAAAAACCTGATCTTCCAGGAATTTTCAATGAGGATAAAAGTTTCACCCTACTCCTCTAAAAACTCATATCCCACAAGAATACATAACTCATTCTCGCAAATTATCCTCTATCTCATCCTCATCTTCAAAATCACAATTCTCTTCTAATTGTTCTTCTTCAATTTCTTCCTCTCCTAGTATTTCTCTTGCATAAATTCACATAAAAGCAGCAGCCTCTTGTCTTGATAACTCACCTTCTAATAATGAAGGTCTTTCCTGATAATCCTCTAAATTTTCACTTTCCTGATTTTCTTGAGCTAACAATTCATCTTGTCTATCCTCATCATCTACTAATTCTCTTATATCTTCTCAATTTTCATCATTATTTTCATCATTATTTTCATCATTATTTTCATCATTATTTTCA
>CAZWWJ010000056.1:0-6348 GCA_964637495.1 uncultured Candidatus Peribacteria bacterium
TTTCTGATATAGAGAATTTATCCAATGATCAATTAAAAGATATAAGGTATTATTCTATAAAAAATTCTATAGAAAATTCTGATGGATTTCCTATAAATATTACTTATTTTCAGGAGTCTGATAAACAAGAAATGTATCAGCAAAAAGCATTAGAAAATGGTATTGATATTCCTGAATCAATTGATTTTGATCTGGATAACTACCAGTTAGTAGTTGGCAACAACAGTTATGAATTTTTCTATGAAGATCTAGAGGATACATCTTGGTATAAAGTGGAAGGGGGAAATTTTGATCTGGATGTTACTAATAATAGTTGAAATATAGGTATTAGTGCTGAAGGAACCGTAGATCACTTATTGGGTGATACTACAGCAACTGTTACAAATACAATAAATTCAAGCAACTTTCTTCAAATGATTAATGATATAATAGAAAACGACTGAACACAGTTGACATTATTTGATGAAACAACTGATATAGTTGTTGATTGATTTGGAGATGAAGATGATGTTAGGTCTCGTATTGGAAGTGAATTGTATATAAGAAACCGTAGTGAAGGTTTTTGATCTGAGCCTTCTTCTTCTGATTTTGTATAAAAAATAAAATTGTTTGATAATTTTTTGAAGCTGATTATAATGTCTTTAAATTTATTTTTTCAATTAGTTTATGAAAGTTATAGATCTTCACAATGATATAGCTATAAATAGTTTGTATACAACTCACAAGAATTTTTTTGAAGAAAACAATTTTTATGATTGATGGAATACAGAAGGAAAAGATATAGTAAATCAGGTTGATTTGCCAAGAATTATTCAGTGAGATGTAAAAATCATATTTGGAGCTTGTTGTCTGATGCCTGATATGTATAATCATATTTTGGACACCAAAAGATTTTTGATAGAAAAACAAATTGATTTTTATGATTATCTTATAGAAAAAAGTAACTGGAGAATCAATCAAATTCTTAATCAAATGGACCTTGATTATGTTTCTTGAAAAGAAGAAGTGATTTGATTAATTAAACATATTGAAGGTTTTTATTTTGCAGAAAAAAATAAAGATTTAGAAAT
Organism: uncultured Candidatus Peribacteria bacterium; assembly: GCA_964637495.1. GTDB lineage: Bacteria > Patescibacteriota > Gracilibacteria > Absconditabacterales > Absconditicoccaceae > CAZWWJ01. The sequence continues at coordinate 1,071 of CAZWWJ010000056.1, forward strand.
TTTAGATCATTATTATCAAAGAGGAATAAGATCAATTTGATTAACCTGGAACAAGGCAAACAATATTGCCTGATGAATTGATGAAGACAAAAATCTTACCAATATTGGAAGAAGATTTTTAAAAAAACTTCAGGAAAAAAATATAATAATTGATCTTGCACATCTTTGAAAAAGAAGTTTTGAAGATGTATTAAATTATGTTGACCAGCCTGTAATGGTTTCTCATACTCAACTTGAAAATTTTAAAAAACACCCAAGAAATATAAATAAATCTTCTTTGAAAAAAATTGCTCAAAAAAACTGAATAATAGGTTTGATGCCTTATCCTAAATTCCTTGGTTCTTCAAATATTATTGATTATATTGAATCGTTAAAATATGTTATAGATAATGTATGAATTGCTCATGTAAGTATAGGTACTGATTTTGATGGTTTTTTCTCTTCCAAAAAAATAAAAGAATTCTGTCAGTCAAGTGATTTTCCAGCATTAGAAAAAAAATTAAAAGATAACTGATTTTCATCTGAAGATGTGCACAGAATCTTTTTTGGTAATGCTTATAATTTTATTAAAAATGTGCTTAGCAAGAATTAATTTTTAATAGTTTACAAAATGGAAGACAATAATTGATTAAATGTAGTACAATTTGTTCCTTATTATCCTCCCAACAAAAATGGAGTAGGAATACATGCCCATGAATGGTGAAAATACTGGATAAAAAAATGATACGGCAAAGTTTTTGTAGTTACAACTAATATTGGTCAAAAAATTACAGATTTTGATGAATTGGTAGTTTTTGAAGGAGAAACAATTGGATATTACAAGGATGGTGTAGAGGTTCTTTTGGTTCCTGGAAAGAAAAAACTATCGGGTTTTTATAATTATAAAAAGTTTAGTAAAGAATATTTATCTGTTCAAAATTATCTAAATTCTTTGCAAGTAGATATTGTAATCACAAGAACAAGATATTTTCCAACATCTTATGAATGATTAACTTTTGCAAGAAGAAATAATATTTGTAATGTTCATATAGAACATAGTTCTGATTATGTTAATCTACCAAGCAAGATCAAAACATGAGCAGCAAATATCTATGATAAGGTTTTCTGAAAAAAACTTATGAAAAATACAGACAAAATAATACCTATAAGTTATGCTTGTAAGGAATTTGTTGAAAATAATTTTGGTATTAATTCAAGTGAAGTAGTTTACAGGTGAGTTGAGACAACCAGTTTTTTGAATGAGATTAAATATTTTGATCTGAAACAAATGTATCCTGAAAAAATAATTATAGGTTTTGTGGGAAGACTTTATAAGTGGAAGAATGTAGATTCTTTAATTAGAGCTTATTATGAATTACCAAGTGATTTACAGGAAAAAGTTCAAATAGTGATTGTATGAGATTGAGAAGACTTTTGAAGGTTAAAAAGTATTGATGCAGGAAATTATATTACATTCTTGGGTGAGTTGGATTTTGATGAGACAATGAAAACTCAAAAACAATTTGATATATTTTTTCATTGTTCTTCTAAAGGTGGTGGATTTCCAATTAGTTTGTTGCAATGAATGCGACTTGGATGTTTTCCTATAGCTTCTCCTTATGAGTGAGCAAAAGAAGTTATAACTAACGATGATAATTGAATACTTCTTGAAGATGATACAAAAGCTTCTTTTGTAGAAGGTATAGAAAAAGCTTTGGAAATGCTTGATTATAAGGAAGATTATGCAAGGAAAAACAAAGAATTAATTAATAATTATTTTGATCGAAATAATAATATAACAAATTATTACAAAATTTTTAGTGATATGAAAAATTTGGAAAACTAATTTAAGTTATATGTCTCCCAAAAAATAAATTTAAGTAAATAACAGTTGACAAAATTAATTTGATGTTTATAAAATAATTCCTTAAAGAAGACTGAAAGAAGGTTTTGAAATGAACAGAAGTAAGTTTGTGTATTTTGTTAGATTCCTGATATCTCAGGTGTTCATCGTTGTATGCTTTGTTGCCCTAAGCTTGTTGTGGATGGTTTTCTGGACCTTGGATAGTTTATTTGGAACAAAATACTTAAGGGAGGTTAAAGAAATTTTGACTGACAGACCATAAGAAGGGATGAGGATTTCTCATCCCTTTTGCTATTGAAAAAATGCTTTGTTTTTTTATATTATATACTGCTTCTTCCTAGCAACCTAGGAGAAAAAAATGCAAGTAAAGTTTTTTATTATTTTTTTGGTTACAGTTTTCTTGTTTGGATGTCAAACTCCTAATAACCAATCTTCTAAAGAAGCAGTACAAGGAAGTGATGTTCAGAGGATTTTGTCTACACAAAGAATATTAACAACTGAAGTAGATGGAGTTTTTAAGAAAACAACATGTAACCAAAGAAATTCTGTCCAAGAAGGAATTCCTTCTTATCTTAAAAGAAGTTTTCCTTTTGCTGAATACAACTCTTTTTATACAATAAGACCATCAGTTAATTCAAATAACTTAAGAATTGATGTTTCTTATATAAAAGAAAGTTTGGGTGGTTTGATTGTTTATTTTGAAATAGAACCCAAAAGGAAGTTTGTACCAGCAAGTAATTCAGGAAAAGAAAATTCAACTTGTTTTTATTTTGCTTTTTTTAGAAGTAGGTATGAAATAGATTTTGTTCAGCCTGTTTTGATATCCAAAGAATAATTATGGAATATTTCTTGTTCAAAAATATTAAAAACAAAAGGAGTCTGGTATATCCAGAAACTCCTTTTTCTTTAACAGAAATTTGGATTGTTTTTGTTTTCTTCTTCGGGATTATAAACTATTACTTTTTTGTTGGTAAATGCTTTGAGTCATTCAGGTCAGTTTTCTTTTCAGTAACCTGATTTTTTTATTCATCCAAAAGGTAAGCTTGCTTTGGAACCGGCAGGTTGATTAATAAATACCATGCCTGTTTCTATTCTGGAAGCAATATCCAATGTTTGGTTGATATCATCTCCATATACACATCCACAAAGTCCAAAATCTGAATTGTTAGCAACCTGAACTGCTTCATCCAAGTCTTTGACTTTGATGATAGAAGCAACTGGTCCAAATACTTCTTCCTGATAAGATGTCATTTGGGAAGTTACATCAGCTAATGCAGTAGGAGCATAATAATACCCAGGTCACTGCATTTTGTATCATCAAGTAAGGAGGGTAGCTCACTCTTGTAATGTTTTTTGTACCTGATTGTGTACTTCTTCTTGCAAATCCTGTCTTGCTATTGGTCCTACTTCAGTATTGGAATCCATTGGATCTCATACTACTAGATTCTCCATATGTTTTTTGAAGTATTCACAAAACTGGTTATATTCACTTTCTCTTACTATGAATCTCTTGGAGGAGTTACATTTTTGTCAACAGTTAGAAACCCTTGCTTTAACAGCTTCTTTGGCTACATTATCAAGATCATTAGTGTCTGCTACTATGAATGCATCGTTACCTCCAAGTTCTAGTACTGATGGTTTTAGGTATTTTCAGGCCAAAGAACCTACAGTACTTCCTGCATATTCTGATCATGTAAGATTAACTCAAGCAATTGGTTTTTGGGATATTATATATTCGCTGTCTTTTGAAGATACTTTCATATCAAGATAGACTCATTCAGGGAACCCTGCTTTTTGGAAAAGTTCTTCTATTTTGGCTCCACACAAAGGAACATTACCAGCATGTTTGTATATTGTAGTATTTCCTGCCAAAATATTAGGAACTGCAGCTCTAAGAACCTGATTGAATGGAAAGTTCCAAGGAGCAACACCAAATATCACTCATAATGGATCATACTGTGATTTTACTTTTAAACCTTCTGATTCATAGAATTGTTGCCCAAGAATTTCCTGAAAGTTTTCTGCAAACCATCTGATAAGATTGCTTGATTTAGCAATTCATTGGTAAGAAATATAGTAAGGCATACCCATTTCTTTGGCTTCAAGCTCTGCCATGTTGGATTTTTCTTGTTCCACAACTTCTGCAAGTTTAAGAAAGTACTGTTTTTTCTCTTCTCCAGGGATTTCTTTCCATTCATAAAAAGCTTTTTCTGCTTTTTGTATTTTTTGGTCTATTTCATCTCTGCTGATTGGTTGGTATTCTGCAACAATTTCTTCTGTTGCTGGATTGATTGATTTTATTTGTGACATTTTTTGTTGTTTAGATTATAAATGTATTTTCAGGATATAGTATTGTATCTAATTTTCAATAAGAAATTTTTTGAAAAGATTATTTGATAAATAGGTTAAGCTTTTTACATTTATTAAAAAAAATTAAACTATAATATCATTTCATTGATATGGAGTATTAAAGTAAGTTGATGTTTGGTATCTTTCTACTGCTATTAATTCAGCTAAAGTATAGTTTTGACTGCTAAGGTGAAAAACTAGATGCTTTAATTGTTCGTCATTTTTTATATCTTTTTCGGCTATTTTAGGAGATATTTTATACAATGCTCTTTCTTCACTTTTATACTCTATTGTTTCTGTAACTTGTTCAATTTGTAGTTTAGTCTGTCTTTTCAGTAGTTTAGCAAGTCTGGGTTCCATTATCATATACGAATCATTGACTCCTAAAACTTTTCATTTATGTAAATTCATATAAGCTATAGTAGGTACTATTAAATCACCTTTTTCTTTTGGATGTTTACACAGTCTAGATATTTCACATACAGGTTTGTAATTATTTAGTTTTAATAAATCTATATCAAATATTGTTTCTACAGGTAGTTCGGTGTCATGTTTTGATGTTTTTAATATCATTCTTGAAGTTCATACAAGTTCTCTTGTTGATTTATTTTGCAATCAAACATATAGTGTGTTGGATAAACCATCATATTCATCTTCTTCTTTTCTTTCTTCATTTGGTTGTTCCCATCATCTTTCTTCACAATATTGTTTATACCTTAATCTGAATATTTCTTCTAGTAATGGATCTTCTCGTCCAAAATATTCTAATCTATGTTTTGCTACAAAATCTTGTACAGTTTCATTATCTAGTGCTCTTAAAAGTTCTTCATGCCGGAACTTTACTACATTTGAATCTTCAGAAATTGGTTTTTGCCTGCATTCAAAAAATGTCTTTTGTCTCTCTTTTTCACTTAAAGCAAAAGTTCTTGGTTTCTGTTCTGCATAATCTTGTAGATTACCTAAAATTTTTTTTGCAATATCCCGTTGCAAATAAGATACATCTAAGCGACTTTCCTCAATTTCATCAACTTGATTGTGTTGTTCAGCTTGACCTCTCATTTTTTGTAAATTAATAGAGTGTAAAAT
>CAZWWJ010000057.1:0-6269 GCA_964637495.1 uncultured Candidatus Peribacteria bacterium
CCCGTAGATCATTATATTTGATCTGAATTTTTAAAACTTTTACAATTTATCCTGTAAGAAACACAAAAACAATGTGAGAACAGAAAGACACTATTGGGAATCCAATATATATTGAAGAGGATCAGGAATCCTGGAAGAATTATCTGCAGGAAAAAGCAAACGATGAATCTCTTTCAGAAAAAGACAGAGCTTATTATCAAAGAATTCTTAGAGTCCTTGATATGCCAAACCTTTCTGAAATACCAGGGCATCCAATAAATCTAATAATCAGAAGAATTGTTGATTCACCTTATTTTGAGTGATTTGATCATATCAAAATGCCTGAGATAGTTACAGAGCGAGCAACTCTTGATGTGTTTGATTTTCCTCAAGATCATGTTACAAGAAGACCAAGTGATAGTTATTTTATTAAGAAAACAGATAATCCGAAAGAAAGCATAATGCTAAGACCTCATACATCAGTTATGTGGTATTATTACCTACTAGAAGGTGGCTGAAAAGAAAAACTTGAACAAGAAGGTGAAATAAAAGGACTTTCCTGGTGAAAAGTTTATAGAGTAGACGATCTGGACAAAACCCATCATGAATGTTTCCATCAGATAGATGGTTTGAAAATAGCAAGCAAAGAAAAACAAATAATTACTCAAGAAACCCTGAAGGAAGTACTTGCAAGCATAGTAAAATCATTGTATGGTGAAAATGTAAATTACAGATTCAATGAAGATCAGTTTCCTTATACAGTAGAAAGTCTGGAATTAGAAGTAGAAGCTGATTGAGAGTGGCTGGAAGTAGTTGGAGCAGGTATAGTAAAATCAAGTGTACTAGAAAAGCTATGACTGGATCCAGAAAAATACAATGGCTGGGCTTTTGGTTTTGGGATAGAAAGACTTGCAATGCCAATGAAAAAAGTACCGGATATCAGAATATTCTGGAGTGATGATGAAAGAATTACAAAACAACGGTGAGATATGGAGCCTTTCAAGGAAGTAAGTAGTTTTCCTCCGGTATACAAAGATATTTCTTTTATTGTACCAAAATGAACATTTGAAAGAAACCTTGAGGAAGAGAAAAAATCCTGAAAAACGGAGCTTTTGAATGAAGCAGACAGTTTTGAGATAGCAGGGATTGTTAGGGATGTATCTGGTGGTCTGGTAGAAGAAGTAAATATTATTGACATTTACGAAAATGATAAGAAATTTGGTGAAGATAAAAAGTCCGTAACAATCAGAATAACTTTCAGATCAAATGAAAGAACCCTTACCAACGAAGAAATCAACAAAATATATTTTGATATAAGATACAAGCTTGAAAATGAACTTGGTTATTGTTTAAGATAAATTAATTTTTTCTGTATCCTGATTTGTAATAAGTATTGCTTTTATATTGTTTTGTTGGCAGAAGTCTTTTCATTTGGAGTAGCCCATACTTAAGATACTTGTTGCAAGAGCATCGGTTTTGTAGGTTTTGTCATCTATTACGGTTACAGAAAGCAAATCCCGTGGTTGTGTATTACTTCACGGGGTTTTTATATGGTGAAATTTTTCTTTGTTTATTTTTCGGTGCCTTTCATAAATTCAGGAAGTAGAAACTGATTTGTTGTTAAATGATAAATATTCAATTATAGAGTTGTCTTTGGGATTTTTGATACCAACTTTTCGGGGTTTTTGTTGTAGATTGTTTCATTTTACCAGTATATCTCCACCTATATTTATCATATAATTTGTGTATCATTTGTTTTGGATAAGTTTTCAGAGTTTGTCAGCAAGATAACCTTTTCATATTCCACCAAAATCCATATTCATTCATTCTTGTAACTGGATAGTATTTCCAAAAATTCCAATATTTTCAAAATTTGTGTTTTCTTGAATATTTTTTTTCTCAAAATTTTTTTGTTCAAAACTTTCGTTGTAACCAATGGTTGATGGATTGAGAAGTGGATTGTAATATCCTCCAGTAAGATAATATATTTCTTTGGCACCAAAAAAAACTCCAAGAAAATCCTGATCCATGTATATTTTTTTGTTTCTGTTTAGTTGATTTAGTTTTGAATTTTCCAGAAACCTTGAAAATTTTTTTTCAAAATAAACTGTTTCCTGATAAGCAGTATTTGCAGTACTGTCTGCTTTGGTTTGATTTTCTCAAATTATTTGAATATTGATAATGCTGCCAACAGCCTTGAAAGAGTAATTAAATTTTTTCATTAGTTTTCTTGTGCACAGATAAAAACTCTAACTGAAGTGCATTGATTGAGTTCAGAAATTGCAAAAAGTGAATATATTACCATCCCAAGTACTATAAAGAAACTTATTGTTATTGATAACTTTTTCATTTATTCAAACTTTTCAAAATAAATGTTTTGGTACCCAGCTTTTTTTAGATAATCAACTTTTTCCTGAACCATATTTGGATTTCAGCATATATAGAACTCAGCATTTGATGGAAAGTTTTCTGTAGACAGATCAAGATGTCCTGAGTTGTATCATTCTTTTTGTTCTCTGGAAATGTAATATTTTATTTCAAGGTTTGAGATTTTTTCAAGTTTTTCTTGGTAAAAAAGATCTTTTTCGTATCTTACACAAAAATAAAGTTTTTTGTATATATTCTCTGATGTGTTTATAATCATTTGATAAATTGGTGCAAGTCCTGTTCAGGTAGCAATGAAATATTTGGGGTTGTTGGTTTCCTGAAGCACAAAATCTCCAAAAACTCCCTGAATTTTTAAATTATTCTGGTTTTGAAGTTTTGGTATGAGTTTGCCAGCTCTCCCGTCTTGTTTTAGTTTTATAAGGAAAGTAAATTTATTGTCCTGATTTTCTGCTATGGAGTACTGTCTTATAAACTCTCAGTCAAAATCCTGAAAAATCAATCTTGCAAACTGTCCTGGTTTGAAGTTGAGTTTCTTTTCAGTTTCAACTATAAATTCAACCACATTGTCGGTTAGGAAATTATTTTGTCTTATTTTTGCTTCATAAAAATTGCTTTCTTCTGTTTCCTGTAAAGGAACAAAATCTTTTTTGGTAACTCAGCATACAGGACAAACCCGATCATCTGGTATATCTTCAAATTTGGTACCTGCAGGTATTCAACCATCCGGGTCTCAAACATTTTCATCATATATATATCAGCATACTACACATATATATTTGGTTGTCTTGCCTGTAGACTGTGGTTGGGATATTCTGTTTGTATAATCAATGAACCTTAGAGTTGTAACTATAGCAAAACTTCCTGCATAAAACAAATTAAATGCTCCTGCAAAAGCAATATGAAGCATTGTTACCAAAAAAGCAGGATAAGCAAGATAATGGATTTTTTTCCACCAGCTGCCAAGTAATTTTTGGGAGAAGTTGTTTGATGTTACTCCAAGAATAATCATAATAATTCCTGCAATTGTTCATATCAGTGCATCATAATATCAGGTAATCATATTGTTGATAATATATCCTGCAAGTGTGTATTCTGAATCAAAAGGCATATAATAACTTTCTATATTAATGTATTGTACCAAGTGTACAACTACCATTAGGAATGCAAGAGTTCAGGAAATTTTCCTTAGGAATATAAGCTGAGTTGAAAATCTGTAATTTAATAGATTAATAATTGGGGATATACACAAAGCAATAGAAAAAAACAAGAAAGCAAGTCTTCCTGTGGCTCTAAGCTCTTCATTGTGCTCAAAACTCATAAAATGTATCAAGGAAAGTCCAACTATTAACAATCCAAAGAAAAAAATAAAATACCATACCAGATCTTTTAAGAAATCTTTCTTTTTAAGTTTGGTAGAAACAACTATAACAGAAAAAATAAGGTAAAACAAAAAAACACCCCAGAATCGTTGAGGTATTTCAAAAACCTTTGAGTAATCCAATAAAAATACTGACACAAAAAGTGGAAGGTACAAAATGCTACTTCCAAGACCAGCAAGAATGTTTTTCATTTACTGATGGTTGGATACAAATTCATTGAAAGCTTCTGTTGTTAGACTTGCTTCACTTACAGTATCAATTTGTTGAAGTTCTTCATCTATTAGATTTTCTTCAGCATATTCTGCAAAAGTTTCCTGAGCAGGTGTTTGTGGTTCTATTTCAATATTTCTTATGATGTTATCATCTAATTCTATATATCCTTCAAAAGTAGCTGAGGTATCATCTGGAAGATCATATTCTTCACTAAATTCAACTGTTTCTAAATCTTCTTGATCAATGTCTTCTCCATTAGTATCTTCCTGAGTAGTAGTGTCCTCTTCTGGTTGTTCTTCAGTTATATCTTCTGTACATCCTCACAAGAATATTAATCCAATAAATGGAATAAAGATTGTTTTCTTTTGCATTTTCTTATATTAAAAATTTAAATAAGATACAGATTTTTTTAATCAAAAAATAAATTGTTTCAAGAAAAAATAATAAAAAAAATTTAAACTATTTTTGAAATTTGCAATTAATTTTAAAATGTTTAAAATAAATTATAATAGATTTTTAAAATAAAAAATATATGCATTATGTATTATGTTCAAGATACAGTATGAGAGCAATATTTGGAATGAGTTGGTGAGTTTTTTGTAGCAATTAAAATAAATCATGCTGGCTTGATAAATTATGTTAATGAAACTTTTTGTCAGAAACTATGATATAAAAAAGAAGAAGTTCTGGGTGAACCTATAAGTGTAATAAGAGATCCTGATATGCCTTTTGAAGTAGTAAGAGAAATGTGGGAGACATTGAAAGCAAAACAAAAGTATCAATGAGTAATGAAAAATATAACAAAAAACTGAGAAAGTTTTCGAACAAACACTTTAATAAAGCCAATATTAGATGAAACTTCTGATATTAAAGAATTTATTTTTCTATGAAAAGAAATTAAAGAAGAAAACGAGGAAGCTAAAGAAAAAGATCAAGTAATAGAAAAGCTGGAGGAAATAAATAAAGTAAAAGATGATTTTTTAAATATAGCAAGTCATGAATTAAGAACACCTCTTACTTCAATCAAAAGTTATGCTTCTTTAATTTTGGATGAAGATTGTGGAGAAATTAATGATGAAATAAGAATGTATCTTGAAAAAATTTTTAACAATTCTCAAAGGTTAATAAATATGGTAAATGATATGTTGGATATTCATAAGCTTGAGGCTTGAAAAATGGAAATTACTTATAAAGATTTTGATATGTGAAAATTGGTAATCGATGTATATCAGGATATGCAACAAATAGCAGGAAAAAAAAATCAAAAAATATTTCTTAATAATGAAATAGAAAGTTTTTATGTTAGAAGTGACTATGATAAATTATACCAAGTTTTAACAAATCTAATAAATAATGCTATCAAATTCACCCCAGAAAAAGGGGAAATACAACTTAATTTCTATAAAGAAAATAAAAATATATGTATAGAAGTTGTAGATAACTGAATATGAATTTCAGAAAATGAGAAAAAGCAGGTATTTGAAAAATTTGGCCAAGTAAAAAATAGTTGGACTCGTTCAGAATGAGGTACTGGTTTGTGACTTCCTATTGTGAAAGCCATTTTAGAAAGAATATGAGGTGATATTGTGTTAGAAAGTGAAAAATGAAAATGAACTAAGTTTATAGTTAAACATCCTGTTTAATTTATTTATATACTAAAAAGAATAAAATGCCAAAAAAAATATTAATATTAGAAGATGAAGAAGAGCTATCAGATGCTTTTAGAGTTAAACTGGAAAAAAAGTGATTTGAGGTGATTACTGCTCAAGATGGTTTCTATGGTCTAAATTATGTAGTAAAATACAATCCAGACTTGATATTGTTAGATATAATGATGCCTGATATGGATGGGTTTGAAACTTTGAGTATTTTGAAAGAACAAATTCCTATGGAAACAAAAATTATAGTTTTTTCAAATCTTAAATGAGATGATAATGTTAATTATGCTAAAGAGTTGTGAGCAAATGAATATTTGGTGAAAGCAGACTACACACCAGCTCAGGTTGTAGAAAGAGTGAAGGAATTATTAAATATCAGCGAAAATAATGATTTAGAAAAAAAGTCTACTAGTGGTTCAGAAAATCTGACATATTGAGGATGATATAAATGTCCTCACTGTTGATGAGAGATAAAGATTGAATTAATGGCTTCAGATACTGGAAAAGATCTTCCTGAATGTCCATATTGCTGAAAAGAAATATTTATAAAGTTAAAAAATTAATTATTTATTTTTTGTGTTAATAATTTTTTTAACAGTTTTTCTTATAAGTGTAATTTCTCCGGGAGTTATTCAGAATTTTTGATTGTTTT
>CAZWWJ010000058.1:0-6079 GCA_964637495.1 uncultured Candidatus Peribacteria bacterium
TTGTTTCTATAATCACTTGCTCATTTTCACAACTTAGCCAACTCATCCTTGTATGACTTAGTAATTCTTCCATCTTTTCATCTCAAGCTCTCCAATTTTGATCTATCTCATACAAAAAACTTTTCTTTTATCTGCCTAAATTCTTTTTCTAATTTTCTTTTTTCTTGATTATCACTACATTCAAAATATTTCATTCTTATCTGCCTAAGCTGTTCTATCAACTCCTGATTGGTAAACAAACCTTCTCACTCCAAAGGTATCAAAGTATTTGCAGCTACAAACTTAAAATCAAGATTTGGCAAAGGAATTGGGTGATTGGCATCTACTATCAAAGACAACCAAAATCTAAGTCTTGCAATATCTATAGCACCAGCATCTATATCTACACCATATACAATATTTTGGACTACAAACTCCTTGATAATATAATTCAGTTCATCAGAATCAGAATCATAAGTTTTTCATTTGTAATTGATATCTACTCCCAAAGTATGAATTATGTACAAATACAAATCTACTATTTGTTTGAGTAATCACATAGGAAAAGCTCCAGATCATACAGCTGGATCCAATATTTTCAAACTTTTGATAGCACTAGAAATTTCTTTGGCATATCATTTCAAATATATATATCCATATTGCTTGTCTTCTTCTAATTCTTCTTGTGAGCTATGCTTGTCTCTATATTCAAAAATAGTTCTAATAATATCTTCTATTTTTTGGGGGTCTTGTTTGCTATTATTTTCTGTTAGTTTGTTTTTGAGATAATAAATCAAACTTTCTTGGGTCATATAATCAACTATTTCTCTAGGAGTATAAAAAGCTCCAATTTTTTTGTTTAGTTCTTTTCAAATATCTATATTTAGTATATTTTCTGGGGATGGTTTATCAATTTTTTTCTTGGATTTTGATTTTTGATAAATATCTACTATATTTTGAATATTACTTTGATCTACACTTATCATTTTTTCAAAAATATTACCAAGCATTTCTGGATCTACTGCCAGTTCTTTGTCCATTATATCTTGCTCATCAATAGTGAAATTATATGTATCAAAACAATCTATTATATTTTTGAAAAGCTCATTACTCAAAAAAGTAGGATAATTCTTCCAATCTTTGTAATCCTCCTCAAAAAGTCATCAATTTAGATATGGAATTTTCATTTGAAGTCATTGATGCCAATCATCAGGATTTTTTTGATTTAGTCATTCATAAAACAATGGCTCCAAAAAATCATTATAAAAGTTTTTGCCTTGCTGATTTACTGTCTTTTCATACCATTCTGAGAAAAAATTCTTGGGTCAGGTTCAATAATCATCATTTGGATTAGTAATTCAAAGCCATCATTTTTTTTGAATAAAATACAAAAAGATCAATTTTCACATCAAATTTTTGGCAAAAACTACAGGATCTATTTGTTTGTTTTTTATTTTCACTTCAAAACTTGGGTTGTTTATAATATCCAGATATAATTCTACAAACAAGTTCATATACAAATTAAAAAAATCCTTTCTTACTACTTCTATATCAAACCTTTGTTTGAGATCATCTAAATCTTTTATTTTACCAGCTTCCAAAAGGTGCTTTGTAGGGGTTTTTACTTTTTCTCAAGGTCAAAGCAAAAATGAATATCTTCTTGGATTAGATCTTTGAACCTGTCCTTCTTCATAATCTGAAGTTAACAAAGAAAGTCTATATTTGTCCTGATTTGACGATTTGAGAATCACCAAAGCATTTGCTCTTGGAAGTCCTCATATATCAATGTTATCAAGTATTTTGAAAAGCTCTTTGGTAAGAGTTACTCTAGGATCATATATGCTGTTATGTTCTACTTCCAAAACAACAGGAGTATCAAATTCATCTATTCAATCCAAATCTCAAAGTTTAGTAATCTTTGTAATTTTTTTCAAATTTTGGATATTTAATGATTGTATATCTTCTTTGAAAAACTCTCACAAAAAATCTTTGTTTCTCAAAAGTTTTAAAAAGTTTTTCTGGTTGTATGGCTGGTTAAAATCAAATTTCATAGTGGTTTGATTTTTAAATTAAATTGGCATTTTTGATTACTTTAGAAATCATCATATAAATCCAAAGAAATTGATAATGCATTTTTCAAATCTTCATAATATTTATCTTCTAAAGATCAAAATTTTTCCAATACAAACTTTTTGTCAACTGTAATAATCTGACTTCACAAAAACCTACTATCTTGAGTTAATCAATTATTTTTTGATTTTTTTATAATAAATTCACTAGGAAAAGTTTTCTTATCATTTGAAGTCAAAGGCACAACAATTATTGTAGGAGAATATTGATTAAAAATATTATTTTGTATTATAACACAAGGTCTAACTCCTGCTTGAGTATGTCATTTTTTAGGATTCAAATTTATACTAACAATATCATATTTTTTAAGATTCATACAAAAATTACCTTATAGAATTAAACTGAACATCATCAAAATCATTGTTTAAGCTATGATATTCATCATATCTTTCTGATAATCACTGTTTTATTTGAGATTCAAGTAGCTGTTTTTGGTACAATTCAAGAGCTGTTTCCAAAATTTCTTTTTTTGAAATATTATTTTTTTTAGACTCATCATCCAAAAATTTATAATATTTTTGAGAAAGTGTAGTTGTTATAGTATTGTTCATATTTATAATTTATAAATTAAAACTGTAATGATTATATATAAATATTATTAATTTTCAATATTTAAATAGCTATAAGTTTTTTTCTTAAATCTAAAACTCTTCTGAAATAATCAACTCTTCTTCTTTTTCATCAAAATCCTGTGATTTTTTTATTATAGATTGTAAATAATCTTCACTTACTACTTGTTTGAATTCAGCAATCTTTTCTTTGTAGTTTTCTTTTTTGATATCTCTTAGTATTTTCATATACACATCTGGTAAATCTCAAAGCTTGGATATTACTGTTATCAATAATTTGGAATACTCTGTTCAAAATTCTTTTTGATATCATTTAATATTGTTAAGAGCTTTTCTTGTTTGATTGTTTGACTCATTATCTTTGCTTATTTCAAATATTTTTTCTTTCAACATATTATAATATTTGTAAAAATTTCTTGATGGTTCATATCATTGTTCATTATAATCAGCTTCAAACATCTTGAAAGCTTCTTCTATAGGTACTATTTCAACTTCACCAGTTTCTTTATCTATTTTCTTGAATACAAAATTTGATCATTTTTTGGCAAATACTATTATACAGTTTTTATAGTCATTGCTTTCTCTTTTTACTCTGGACCTATGAGGTAACTGTTCTGATTTCTTGAGAATTTCTGGATTTTCTTTTTCAAGTTGTTGCAAAAACTTCAAATATTCGGTATCCCAAGATTTTTCTTCCCTAAAAGACTCTTCATTGCTTATCATATTACTATAAAAACTATCAAGTGTTTCATTCTCGTCTAAAATTTTGGTATCTGATCATAGTATAGAATTTATCATATTAACTTTAAGTTTTGAAACTTTTTCTTTTCTGATAAGTTCCTCTCCTTCAAGAGAAGGAAAATAATTATAAATATATATTTTATCAAAAACTTTTTTGTTTATACGATTAATTCTTCATATTCTTTGCATAACTACAGTAGGATTGAAAGGTATATCATAATTAAATATTACTCCTGCTCTATGCAGATTATATCCTTCAGAAATAGAGTCGGTAGCAACTAATATATCATAATTGTTTTCTTGTTCTTCTTGAGAAAGTCAAGCATCAAAATTTTTTATAACACTATTTTTGATTTTTTTGTTTTTTATATTTCCTGTAACTTTCAAAACTCTTAATCACTCTCTCTCAAATCTTGAACATATCTCATCAACTGTATCAGAATACTGAGAAAATATTACAATTTTTCTTTGTGGTTCGTTGTCTATTCTATTTTTTATTTCTTTTGTGAAAGATTCAAGTTTGGGGTCTTTTTGAACTTTTCACCATTGCTCTTTTAAATCTTCCAAAACTTTTTTATCTTTTTCTAAATTTTCAAAAAAGTCATCTTCCAAATCGTCCTTGTCCAAAGCAAATCAGTTCCATTTTTCAAGAATTTCCTCCAAATCATTATTTTTAAATTCTTCATCAGGAATATCCAGATTTTCAATATTAGTTTCTTCAGTAGTAGGCAAAGTTCACTTCCTGATAATAGGGATTTTTCAATACTTGTTTATCCATTTTTCTAGTACTTCATAAGAAGAAATTATTTTGGATAATGTATTTTTAAACGATCACAGACTACTTTCAAATCTACCTACTATCTGTCTAGTAATAAATAAAGGCATATTCTCTTGCCTTCATTTAATAAGACCTATAGAGTATCAGTAAAGTTTATCAAATTTTTCTTCATATTTTTTTTCACTTTCTTTTTTCAGATACAACAAAGGTGTATATCTTGCACATTTAAACTTTTTATTTTTTACTTTTTTATTACTTGGATCCAAAAAATTATCTATAGTATCAATATATAAATCTTTTATATCTCCCAAATCATATTCCAAAGTCTTAGGATCTTCAACAGTAGAATAATTATAATTTTGTTTTTTGAGGTCTTCTTGGTACTCTGGAGTTTCTTCAAGATCTATTCTTGACCTTCTCAACAACAAAGGTTGTATAAGTTCTTTCATTTTTGATGACACCTCATCAAACTTTTTCTGTGCTTCTTCTGAACTTATATCTTCATTTCTTTCATCTCTTTTTGTTTTTTCATATTTATTTTGTAGCTCACTAAACTCATACATAAGCAGTTTAGAAGTTTGAAGAGTTGATTTTTTGGGTATTTGAAACAAAGATATAAGATTAAATATATCTTCTGGTTGATTATTGAAAGGTGTAGCAGAAAGTAAAATCACTTTTTTTCCTTGAGCTATCTGATGTAAATATCCATAATCTATGGTTTCAGAATTCCTGTATCTATGAGCTTCATCCACTAACAATACTGGTATTTCATGAGTTGCTTTTTTATCTCTCTCCAGAGCTTCTTCAATTTTTCAGGAAGAGTATACAGATAAGTTTAATCAAAAATTTTCACTATATTCTTCCCATTGAGGTTTAAGGTGAGGTGGAGCTATAACTATAGCTCTTTTTCATAAATTAGCTATCAATGTAGCTCATATAATACTTTTACCAAGTCAAACAACATCTGCAACAATAACTCAATTGTGTTCATTTATAATTTTTAATCATTTTTCTATAGCATCCACTTGATATTTTAAATCTTTGAAGTCTCATTTTGTAAGAGTTTCTGGAGTTTCTATATTTTTATAATCTTTAGTGTTAAAATATTCTTTCAAAAGTCTCACATAACAGTAATAAGGATAAGGAATATTCAACCAAGTTTCTTTTTTCAAGGTATGAACAACATCATCATTTTCTCAACCTTGAGTAATTTCTATAGAATCATCCCATAAGTCTTCAAAAACTGCTTCTCAGTCATTAAAACTTTGTTTATCATCAAATCTTGCATTTAATTCATATCTACCACAAAAACCTGAATAAGAAAAATTACTTGATCATGTTATCAAAGTACCGGGTCTATCTCCACCATGATTGGTTTCTTCTTTTTCATGAAATAAATACAATTTAGAATGATTTGGTTCTCTTGTTTTCCTTATTTCCAAAGTTCAATTTTGTATTTTTTCTATGAATATTTCTACTGATTTTTTGGTGTCTTCATTATCAAAAATATCAGTTTTATTGAAAGCTTCTTTTAATTGTGTTAAAAAATTTTGTTTGGAATTGCTATAGTTTTGTTGCTCTTGTGGTGTGTTATAATACTCTTTTAATGTGTTTTTTATAGATAGTTCTACTTCCATTCATATAAGTACTCTTATCTTTTTGTCTTTTAAATTTTCGGCTAATCATTTAAAACCAGAAAAAAAGAAAAAACCCACCAACAAATCAATTTTTTCGGTAGTTGGGAGTATATTTTCTATTGTTTCATTAAGAATCCTTTCTTTATTTGTTATGAATTTTCAATCTGACATTATACTAATAAAAGATATGAACTTAAAAATCTTACATAGTAGAATAATCAATTGCTTAATTTTTTCAATCAAAA
>CAZWWJ010000059.1:0-6060 GCA_964637495.1 uncultured Candidatus Peribacteria bacterium
TTTTCTAATCTATCTCTATCTTCTTGAGCTTTTTCTCAATGAAGACTTTTCCAGTTGTTTACATATTTTTGGATAAAATCATTTACTATTCAGTACCTTTCAATATCATAAAGAGCTTGTCATATTATCTGCTTAGAAAATTCTATTGGATTATCTTTACTGAAATTTTTGGGTTTAATTGGTCTTGGATAAAATCAAGCCTGCTCAAATCTCCACAACACCTCCTCCAGATCATAAGGAGCATAAGAAGCAACTTTTTGAAACTCACAAAACCAGTCCATTAAATCTTCCATTTTTGAAAAATTTATCTTTTCAAGCTCAGTTAGCAAATTTGAAGCTGCTTCTTCTTTCTCTATTACCTGATCCTGATCATCTATATCAAATTCTTCAGCATAACTTCTATTCTCCAAAGAGTTGTTTTCATAAAAATCTCTCTTTTCCATATTTAAGAGACTTACAAAATAAAAAAATCATTGTTACAAATAATTTTACTCTTTTAGATTTCAAAATCAAGTCCAAAATTGACTTTTCTTCTTAAAAAAACTTTAAATAAAAATTTACAGCAAAAAAAATGCTGTAAAACTTAAAAAATAGTTAATTAACAATACAATTAAAATTTTTCCATTCTTGCTATTACATCAGAGATTTCTTCAAATTTATCAACTATTTCATAATAAGTTCAATTTGTTAATCTTTCTTTTTCGTGATAACCAAAACTACAAGCAATTGCAGGAATTCAAATTTTTTCTGCCTCTGTTAGATCTCACAAGGTATCCGTTACAAAAACTAGTTCTTCAGGATCAAATCAATAATTTTTAAAAATCCGGTTAAATTTTTCTTCTTTTTTCTTTCAGGATTCTTCACCAAGAACTTCCTGGAAAAATTCCATATTATTATTTTCCAAAAAGATTTTTAGATTATACTCTGAGTTAGAGCTTATTATAAAAAGTTTATAAGTCTTACTCAACTTTAGAAGATTTTCTCTTACTATCTTGTCAACTTTGAGTTTTTGGGTTTCCTCAAATTCAAGCTTTCTAAATTCTTTACGATCTTTATTAGAGTATTTTTTTTCTGCATTGGAAAGATAATTTCCATCAAAAAAACTTTTTAGCTCTTCTCTTGTAAGGTCTTTATTAAATACTTTTTTGTGCAACTCATAAACCATTTCAAATGTATTATAAATCACACCATCAAAATCAAAAATCACTCCTTTCATTATTTTTTTGTTTATTATTTAAATTTTTTACATACCAAAAGGATCTACTCACCAGAATCTTGCTAAATCAAGAAAGATTATATATACTCAAAGCAACATCAAAAGAACAAAAAACAAGAAATTAAAATAGTTTTCTATTACAAAATAATTTTCTGGTTTTATTCTACCAACTGACTGAATAACAGCTCAAATTGCTCTTCACCCATCAAGGGCAGGCAAAGGAAGTATATTAAATATTGCCAAGGCAAGACTTATCATTCCACCAAAAGCTATATAATGAAGAAATCAGTATTCTTCAAGTATCATTTCACCCACTTTAACAGCACCAACTGGTCAGGCAACATTCTCTGCTGCCTGTCTTGCTTTTTCACTATCAAATGTTAAAAGCATTCAGGTTATTCTTCAAAGAACATGAAATGTTAGTCTTGTTTGGGCATAAATTTCTTCTGCTCAGGCTACCATTGCTTTGTGAATTGGATATTGTATTGGTAATACCTCTATTTCTCATTCCTGCTTCATTATTATTCCAAGCAAACAATTATTAGGTCAGCATTCTGCCTGTTTTGTAAGTTGCTCTCAGTTTCTTTCCAAAGAAATTTCAAACTCTTCTCAAATCTTTTCTTGTAACTTATTCCCCAAAGATTTTGTTTTTACCTCTTCATCACCTATATGAGTTATTACATCACCTGTTTGTATCCCTGCTTCGTAAGCTACTGACTCAGGCATTACTTCTTCTACTTGTATAGGTATATTTTCTATTTCTCCACTTAGATATCATTGCTGATCAAGAAAATCACGATTTGGCATCAAGTAACTTTGTGTTGAGATCTCTGTCATTCCTTCCGGGACTATATTAATAGGTGTTGTTCACTGCCAGAAAACATAAGAAAAGAAAGCCCATGCAATAAACAAATTCACTCAAACTCAGGCAACAAGTATAAATAGTTTTTTCCATATACTTTGAGTAATAAAACTATCTTTTGCATAAAAAACTTCTGGATCGTCAGGATCTTCTCATTTTAGTCTAACAAACCCTCCAAGTGGTATCCAGTTAATTGTATATTCAGTTCAATCCTTGTCTTCATAATATTTAAAAGCTCTTGGAGGTATTCATATACCAAATTCTAATGGTTTGGTACCAGACTTCTTGGCTGCCAAAAAATGTCAAAATTCATGGGCTATCACCAAAAAAAGAAAAAGCAAAATTCAGGCTATAATTGCTGTCCACATTTTTATATTTAATTTTTAAATGAATAATTTATTATAAAGATTTTATTGAAGTTTTTCAATTAATTTTTATTATAACATAAAAGTTTAGTTTTTAAAACCAAAAAATGTATACAGACTGTCACACTCACCTAACAGATGATAAATTGTTTCCTGAATGGGACAAACATATGGAAGACTTCCAAAAAATATGATGAAAAACATTAATTAATGTGTGAATAAATGAAACCTGGAGCGAAAAAGCAATAAACATCAAAAAAGAAGCCTATTTTAATTACCCTGATTTGGAAATACTTGCAAGCATAGGTTTTCACCCTCTTGGTATTGCTTTTCAGGATTTTGATGAAAAAGATTTCAAAGACAAAATAAACTATCTTGAAAATCTTTATTACAAAGAAAAAGAAAATATATCTGCTTTGTGAGAATGCTGAATTGACACATTTTACGACAATCAAAAAACTCTGGAAAAGCAAAAAAAATTTTTCAAGATGCAGTGTGAACTTGCAAATAAACTATCTCTTCCTTTGATTATACATTCAAGAAACGAATTTGAAGAAACTTTCAATATACTAAAAGAGTTCAAGCACCTAAAAATTTACTTTCACTGCCGATGCTACGGGCCTGAAGAAGTCAAAAGACTTCAGGAAAATTTTCCTTATATATGGATATGATATACAGGTATTGTAACTTTTCCCAAATCAAAAGAAGTAAGCAATTCTTTGCACGAAACAAAATTTGAAAATCTCCTTTTGGAAACTGATGCACCATACCTTGCTCCTCAGGCCAAAAGATGAAAACTTAACAAACCGGATTACATCAAACACATCTATGAAGATGTAGCAAATCAACTAGATTGTGATTTGGATTTTCTTCAGGATACAGTTTATCAAAATTTTAAGAGATTTTTAGAAAATTAGTTGTTAACTTGCTTAAGTTCATCTAATTCACCTTGAGTTTCTTCTATAGTTTGTCTTTTTTCAATCACCTGATTTAAAAATTCCGCATACTGTTCCATAAATTCATACTGAGACTGATTGAATCCTCACCTATTTAATCTATTAATTTCTGCAGAAGTAAGTCAAACACTTTCTTGAAGAGTTTCTTGAGTTAAGACTGTAGTAGACAGCATTTCAAAACTAAAAGGTCAAACAGATCTTGGAGATTCAATATCATACCCTCAAAAAACTCACTTCTCTACAAAAAAATCGTCATCATTTTCATAATAATTATCAACTATCCATTTTGTTAATTTTGCAACAGAGCTTATATTTTCTTTATCAAGATTCATTTCATAAGTAGAATCAAAATAATCTAATTTGTATCAGTTTTCTGTTTGTTTTACATCAAAATTTTGATCAATTTCATCAAGCCTTTCCCTTATTTCCTCTACTTCAGGGCTTTCATTCATTCCTTCTGTAGCTTCTGGTCTTTCAAATACTTCTGACATTTTTTTGTTTATGTTAAAATTTAAATTAATAAAATTATACACATATTTTAAAAAATGTCAAAAATATAATATGATTTCAAAATTTTATTATCAGTCTTTTTTCAAAAGTATATTCATTTGATATATTTTGGTATATTCATACAAGTTTATATTTTTTATATCACCATTTGAAAGAATTTTGTAGGTATCAAATCAAAACTTATAAATGTATTCTATAAATTCATCTGGATCTATACCAATTTGTTTATAAAACAAAGGTGAAAATTCCATTACTATATTCAAATTATTTTTTCTCTTGATAAAATTTTCCATTCATTTAAGCACTTCATACTCATATCACTCTACATCTATTTTTAGGAATTTAATTTTTTCATCAGTTATTTCCAAATCATCAAATTTTTTTATTTTTATTTTTTCAGAAACAGATTTTCATTTGTTCACCAAAATAGAATTAACTGCAGAGTTATCAGGATCTATATTTATGTTCAAATTGGTATTATCATTACCCAAAGCAAAATCATATACTTTTATATTAGAAATATTGTTAATATTAATATTCTCTTCCAAAGATTTTATATTATTTTTTACAGGCTCAAATGCATAAACCTTACCTTTTTCACCAACTAATTCAGAACAAATCAAAGAAAAATATCAAATATTTGCTCAAATATCCAGAAAAACATCTTGTTTGTTGATATTTTTTATAAAAAAAAGAGAAGTTCATTTTTCTATATATCCCCTTAACTTAAAAGATATACTCATCCAGGGAGTAGACTTATTAACTTTACAGAATTTATTTATATTTCATATAGTTATTGGATATATTTTTTCATTCATAAAAAAACTTTGGTGCATCTGCTTCATAACAGCTTTCCAAAGATAATACAAACTGAACAAAGTTATAAGCTTTTTTATCCCTTTTAACATCAAATCAACTTATAAATAAACAAACTATACAATAGTCTTTTTTTTAGAATTTTCAAGTATTAATTTTTATTTAATATCTTTTGTTGGAAATTAGATTTAAAAAAATATTAATTTATTTGAATTTAGTTTATTAAAAATAACAACAAAATGGATACACTCAAATCTAGACTAAACTATTTTAATATTGCTTTTTTTGCTATATGATTATGAATTTGATGATTTACCATAGCTACACAAAAAATTGAAGAAGCCTTTGAATTAACTACAAATTTTTGAAGTTATTTAACCTACTTTACACTGTGATTGTTTATTATTATCTTATTGTGATATATAAGTAAATTTTATTTGAATTTTCAGGAAGTAAAAAACGATTATTTCCATCCGGTAAAATCAAATTTTTTTTCTTGAGCAGGAAAAATACTTCTTATCTTATCCATTGCTTTTCTGGAAACAAACCCTGATATTGCCTTATATTTCTGGATTGTTTGAAGTTTGATTCAGTGAGTGTTTACCATAATAATTCTTCGTAGATGGATACTTAAAGAAATTGATATAAATATTATGAATCCTTTGTGGTTTTTGCCAATTGTGTGAAACCTTCTGATACCAATAGCTTGAGTTGAACTTGGATTCCCGGAAATTTCATGGTTCTTTTTCTCAATAGGTATAATTATGTGGATTGTTTTGTTCACAATTGTAATTTATAGAATAATTTTTCATAATCCTTTACCTGAAAAATTTTATCCAACTCTTTTCATTCTTATAGCACCTCCTGCTATAGCTTTAATATCTTATTCTGCTCTAAATGGCCAAGAATTCAATCAGTTTTGAAAAATACTTTATTATTTTGCTTTATTTTTATTTATTATACTTGCCTCTATAAGCAATATATTATCAAGAATAAATTTTTATATGAGTTGGTGGGCTTACAGTTTTCCTATTGCAGCATTTACAATATCAACAATACTTTTCTATCAACAAACTTCCATTGAATTTTTCAAGTACCTTTCAATCTTTTTATATGTTCTTTTGATTATTATAATCATAATTCTTGTATACAAAACCTGCAAAGCAGCCAAAAATCATCAATTATGTATTCAGGAATAAAATTAAATCTTTTAGAAGTAATTTTTAACATAAAACCTCTATACTCTTTTCACAAAAGAAGCATCTCCTATCTTTATCTCCTGTTCTCCCTGGATTGATCTTTTTACCAACTCCTCTGCAAAATCTTCATATTGAA
>CAZWWJ010000060.1:0-6039 GCA_964637495.1 uncultured Candidatus Peribacteria bacterium
GAAGAAAACTTAGAACCAGAGGAGGAAGACGAAGATGAAACAGATGAAGAAGAGAGAATGCTGGAAGAGGAAGATGAAACTGAAACAGCTGAACAAGAATCTGACAATATGCAAACAGATATACTTCAATCTAATATGAATATCGTATTATGAGTTGGATGAATTTTCATATTATATGTTCTGTATATTCATTTTTCTCTAAAAAGAAAAATTAAATCTTTGAAAACTACTATTGATCAACAAAATGAAGAGATAGAAAACCAGAAAACAACAATAAACAAAATGAAAAAATTAATAAAAGAGAAAGTAAACAAATAAAATAATTATTTATATCTTACTTATAACTCCTTGTTTTACTCAAGGAGTTTTTTTTGAAGCCATTAATTTGACAAAATCAAAAAATTATTTAAAATTAATTTATAAAGTTATAAATTAAAACAAAAAATAAATGAAACAAAAAATTTGTTCTCTGAATCTTATAAAATTTTTGTTGGCTATGTTTAGCTTTTTTTCTATTAGCTTTTTTTGATTTGTTTTTTGAGGTGATTTTGGTAATTATCATCACACTTGAGAATATATAATAAAATATAACAATTCTGAAGTAAAAAGCAATTTTGAAAAAAAAGGTTATAATCTAAAAAAAATATGATTCTGAAGTGATATGATAAAAGTATCTCATAACAACAAAACTATAGGAGAAATAAAACAAGAAATAAAAAATATAGAAGATATTGAGAAGTTTCAGCCTAATTTTGTTTATACTAAGGATCAAAGTACTTTGGAGGTACAAGTTGATGATAGAGAATTTGAGAGATGGAATTATGAAGCAATAAACTGGGAAGATGCTATTGATTTTTATTTAAAAAATAAATCTTCCAAAAAATCCAAAACTGTAGCAGTTATTGATTCCTGAATTGATAACCATCACAAAGCTCTAAAAGATCAATTATGGGATTGAAATTGCAACGGGAACAGAGAAATCTGTAATAATTTTTTGAATAACGGGGATAAAGACTGACACTGAACTCATGTTTCCTGAATTGTTGGATGAGATATGAACACTGATGAATGATTCTCCTGAATCAATCCTGAGGCTGAAATAATGTCTATTAAATGAATAGAAAGATGAAGACAAAAAGACTCAGCCAATGTATTGGAGGCTATATATTTTGCAATAGATAATGAAGTTAAAATTATAAATGCAAGTTTCAGTAGGTGAAGTATTGAATGTGATTTAACAAAAGATTTTGATCTTTTGCTGTATGAAGCCATAAAAGATTTCAAAAAATCCTGATGATTGTTCGTAACTTCTGCCTGAAGTGAATGACAGGATATAGATAATCAAATTTATTCTCCTGCTTCTTTTGGAGAAGATTTTGAATGTGCAGGAGAAACTTATGAGGGACTTGATAACATAATATCTGTGTGAGCAATAAATTCTGATTTTGAACTTGCAGATTTTTCTAATTACTGAAAAAATACTGTAGATATCACAGCACCTTGAACAGATATATATTCTACAAAACCAAACAACGAATATGAAACAAATAATTGAGTTTCAATGGCAACTCCTCATATTTCTTGAGTAGTTTCTCTGATATGGTCTTATAAACCTGATTTGTCCTCTAAAGAAGTAAAAAAAATACTTTTGAGTCAATGAAAAAAAGTTGAACAAATTGAAAATAAAACAAAAAGCTGAAAAATCCCTGATTTATATAATTCACTTTTATATTTGGATGATATAAAGAAAATAACAAATTTTAGGTGATATAAAACAGAAAACAAGGAAACTAATTTAAGCAGTTATGATGAGATATCTTCTGATAAGATTTATTTTGAATGGGACAATATTGATATAGATAATTCTAATTTTGATAAGTATAAATTTATTGCAGAAAATACAGCAAATAATAAAAAATATAAAGAAACTTTGAAAGAAAATGAACATACATTTGAAATTCCTGAAGCTTGAAAGTATGATTTTTCAGTGAATATAGAAACAGAAGAGGGAATTTCCTGAAAATCTAATTATATAGAAGATATTGAGATTGATAAACAAAAATTATCTTTGGATGATACTGAAAGTATTAATATTGAAAACGAAATAGCACCGGATAATATGGAATCTAATTCTTTAGAACAAAAAGAAAAAGTTAAAAATCTAAAACAAAAGTCTTTGAAAATATGAGATTTGGCAAGAGAAAGATCAAATTTTCAAGCAAGAAAATTATGATATCAGGGTTATAGTATTTTAACAAGAATTTTGGATAATGATAATTTCAAAGATTCAGAAATTGAAAAAGCAAAAGATTATCTTATCAAATCAAGGAGAATGCTTTCTTCTTCAGGAACAGAAAACAAAACACTTTCTTCTCTTTCTCTAAATAGCAACTAACTGTAGTTATTAATTTCAATATAAAAAAATATTGATATTTTTTTGAAAATATATAAAAAAAATAAAATTTACAATTTTTTAATTATATATGGAAAGACTATACTTTTTTGATGGAAGTGAAGAAAGTTATTTTTCTTATATGGACAAGTCTGAATTTTTGAGGAAAAGCCTAGAAAAAAAAGAGCTTTCTGATATGATAGAAATAATAGTAGGTTCAGAAGAAAATTTGGAAATTTTTATAAATTATTTTTTATATCTGAATATTTATCTTAGCAAAACTTTTTATGTTTATACAGGAAATTTTTTGGATGAAAACTGAAAAATTGATTTAGAAGAATCAGAAGGCTGGAATTATTTCAAAAGTCAGATTTTTGAAAAACTGGAGGATACAGATTTTTTGTTTTTGAATATAGAAAGATTAGAAGATCATGATTTTGATCAAAAGGTGTTATTTAGTAGATTAATACAGAGTATAGTGAATTTTGAAAATTTTTGAAAAAGTTTGTTAGATGAGCCTGTAAATAATGGTTGAATGGATATTCATCAGTTAATGGATTCGATGTGATTATGAATAAGTATGTGAAAAGAAAAAGAATTCAAAACTTTTGTGCAGTATGAACTTGCAGTATATGCTCAAAAGCTTCTGGATGTATTAAATGATGAAGATTAATATGTTTTTTTAATTATTTTTAACTATTTCTCAGTTTTCTAGTCTAATAACTTTGTCTGCAAACTTCAAAAGGTTTTGGTCGTGTTCTATCATAAAAATACTGTCTTGGTTGTCAAGAAACCTTTTGAGGACATTGAGTAGTTTTTCTATATCAGAAGGATGGAGTCCTACTGTTGGTTCATCCAGAAAATACACGGTGTGTCCCTTGTAGCTTTTTAACAAATGTTTTACAAGTTTAAGTCTTTGACTTTCTCATCAAGAAAGAGTATGTGCAGGTTGTCCAAGTTTGAGATATCCAAGACCAATATCCACCATAAGTTGTAGCTTGTCTTTGATGAATCCTATATCCTGAAAAAATTCCAGAGCATCTTTGGTATACATATCCAGTACCTCTGAAATTGTTTTTCAGTTCCATTTGATTGCAAGTATTTCCTGTTTGTATCTTTTTCAGTTACATAATTCACAGGGAACATAGGTGTCAGGTAGAAACTGTAATTCTATTTTCTTGTGTCAGTATCCATCACACTCCGGACAAGCTCCTTTTTTTGAATTAAAACTAAAATGCCCTGAATCAAAAGACAGCATTTTTGCATCACTTGTTCAAGCAAACAGTTTCCTTATGTCATCAAACACTCAAATAAATGTTGCAGGGCAGGATCTTGGAGTTTTTCAGATACTTGTCTGGTCAACATATATAACATTGTTTATATTTTCAGTTCATCTAATACTTTCTACTCATATTTCTTTGAAGAACTCTTCGTTTGCATAAGATTCAAGTTCCTTGTATTCGTTGGGGTGTAGTGCAGGTCAGCTAATTATATCACTCCAGGAGTATCATTTCTTGAGTAAGTGTAACCTTATATAAGATTGAATAAACTTCTGTTTTTCATTAAGAAACTTATAAAAAATATCGTACATTACTGTAGTTTTCCCGGCTCCAGAGGGTCAGGTAACTATTGTAAAACTTCATAGGGTAAAGTTTATGTCAATATTTTTTAGATTGTTTTTGTTTGCTTTTTTGATTTTGATTTCATCTTTGGAAGGTTTGTGCTCAAAATTTACATTTACTTTGTTTTCCTGAGTTATGTACTTTCCTGTAAAAGTTCATTTTTTGATAAAATCCTTGTAAGGTCAGTTAAAAATTACTTCTCATCCAAAATCACCAGCACCTGGTCCTATTTCTATTATCCAGTCAGAGTTTTTGATGAAATCTTCGTTGTGTTCTACTACTATTATGCTGTTTCACATTTCTTTTAGGGTTTTGATGGCTTTTATGGTTCTTTTGATTTCCTGTTCATCAAGTCCAATAGTTGGTTCATCAAGTACATAAATTATTCAGGTAAGTTTGTTACCAAGTTGTTTTGCAAGTCTAAGTCTTTGGATTTCTCATCAAGAAAGGGTATATATTTGTCTGGAACTTGTAATATGAGTAAGTCCAAGTCAGGATATCGTGGAAACTCTGTCTATCAAAGGATTGGTGATTCTAAGAACAAGATCTCTTGGTTTATTATTTGATTTCTGGTATTTCTGAATTAGTTTGTCAAGTTCACTAATAGGCATTTGCTGCAAATCAAAAATGTTATAATAGTAGTTTTTCTTGTTGTAAGGGATGTTTATAAATACATTTAGAGATTCTTTTCTAAGTTTGGCTCCATTACAAGTAGGACAGGTATTTAGGTTTATCATAGCCTGGAAGTCTACTGTCAGAACTCATTTGTGATACTGATCTGTAAGTACTTCTTCTATTCAATTGTAATACATACTAACATATTTTCATCCAAGTTGGATTCTTAATAGTTTTTTGTCTCAGTTGATAACTATTTCTTTGTACCGGTTTGGTATATCTTTCCATTTTAGGGCTTTGTTGATTCAGTATTTGTCTGCTAATTTATCAAGTATTCCTTGCCCAAGATTTGAATCTCTCCATGGTAGTATTGCTTCCATATATGGACTTTCGTGGTCTATAATTTTTTCAAAATCTACCTGAAGAGTTTCTCAAATTCATTGGCATGTAGGACAAGCTCATTCTTGTCTGTTTGGAGAGAAATACTGAGGAGTAAATTCAGGATATGTAATATCACAGTCCGGGCAGAAATTTTTGTCTGTATATCGTTTTGGTCTTGGTTTTTCTCAGTGGAAGGGGATGATTCCAAATTTTTTGGTTTCACCAAGAAGTTTGATTATATCTTCTTTTAGTCTGGTTGTTTTGTTTTCTTCTATTCTTACACGATCAAATACTCAAAATACCTCTATAGGGAACTCTAATTCATCAAGGTTTGGCTCTTCCATATAAAAATATTCAATATAGTCATTTTGGAATGTAACAAGGTATCTAACATATCCTTTACCTGCATCAACTCTTTTTCTGTTTTTCCTAAGGAATCTGAAAAAGTCATTTTTGGTTTCAAAATGTCACACTTGTTGGATAAGATAAACTTTTTGGTTTTCGTAGGTTTCGTGTATATTGCTTACAATGCTTTCTATACTTTCTGCTTTTATTTGTCTGCCGCAACTGTGACAATAAATATCTCCAATTTTGGCAAACAAAAGTCTAAGGTAATCATCCACTTCTGTTAGAGTTCCTACACTACTTCTGCTGTTCCCAACTTTTTTGTTTTGCTCTATTGCAATAGAAGGAGAAAATCACTCACAATAATCAATATCAGGTCTTTCGCCCAAATTAAAAAACTGTCTAAGGTAAGATGAAAGTGACTCTATATATCTGAACTGTCATTCTTTGTATATAGTATCAAAAGCAAGAGTAGATTTTCAGCTCCCCGAAACTCCTGTGATTGTAATAATTTTATTTTTGGGTATGCTTATATCTATGTTTTGTAGATTATTTGATTTTGCTCAGATTATTTCTATGTTTGAAAGTTTTTTGTTGGTCATTTTTGATATTAAGAATAAAGCTAAATAAAAATAATAAAGATAAAGCTTGTTATTTCAAGCTTAGAAAATTGATTTTTTATAA
>CAZWWJ010000061.1:0-5933 GCA_964637495.1 uncultured Candidatus Peribacteria bacterium
GTCAAATTTTACGAGATTTTTTTAAGTTACTATAAAATTCCACAAAAAATTTTTTTATTTTTAGTTACCCAATTTGATATTGCTATTAAATATATTAACTAATCCTTGAAACTTTTTTAAAAATACTTATAAAAACAAAAAGAAATCCTTATAAGTTTTTATTTAATACATCTTAATGTTATGTTCAAATTTCTAAAATTTTTTTTGGTTTTCATTATTTTGTATCATATACTGATAACATTTGTTGTTTTTCAGTTATTACACGGAAGTTACCATGAAATAATTAGCATATCAAAAGATATTCTATGGATTTTGTTTGTTTTATTCTGGATGATTGGATACTGGAGAAAAACTTTGGAATTTATAAAAAAATTCTATATTTATATTTTATTAGTTATTTGATTTATTGGATGGTGAGTTTTAATTTCATATATTAATAATACCAGTATATTTGAGATATTCGTGTGACTTAAATACACAATCTATTTTATTATAATATTTATTCTCTCATCTTACCTTTGATTTATAGCATACAAAAAAAATCTAACCAAACATCTGTTAAAATACTACAACTTCCTTTTTTATCTAATTCTTTTTGCAATTAGTTTCTGATTAGTTCGATGGCTTGCAAAATTAGGATTTAAAGATGCTTTTTTAAATATAGGATATTGACCTTTATGAGATTATGAATACTGAGAATCTCCTCCCGTATATTACCTTACCTGACCTGATGGAATACCAAGAAACTCAGGAATTTTTGCCGGTCCGAATAATTTTGGATTCTTTTTGGTAGTTTTCTTTTCTTTTTTCTTTTTTAAACTAGGTGAATACCTGAAGGAAGGGAAAGAATGAACCATTAAATCTATTCTTTGAGGAATTATATATATATGATCAGGAATACTTACTCTATCCAGAGGATTTTTTGTTGGTTTAATACCTCAAATTTATTACTTTTTACTTAGAGCTACAATCAAATCAAAAACAGCAATTTGGACTACTATTGGGGCTATTTTTATTGGTGTAGCTATTATCACTATCTATAAACCCTGATCAACAATAGAACACTTTTCAGCCCAAAAAGAAGGATTTACCTGAATCATGGAAAACACACAATGAAAAGGACTTTGAACATCCTGACCTTGAGTTCATTATTGATGAGAAATACTTCCGGAAAACACATATTTCCAAATAATAATAGACACAGGAATTATAGGATTTTTCTTTTGGATAGCTATTATAATTATGATTTTTTATTTTGTTAAAAATTTAATATTAACAAGAAATAACTTCGCTATATCAAAAGATGAACAAACTCTATATGGTTACTTTATATGATTAAGTATATGACTATTTGGACTTATATTAGAAGGATTTTTCCTTCATGTATTTGAAGATTCAATGGTTAATTATACTTTTTTCATTAGCTACTGAATACTTTTCGGGTATTTCTTCTCATTATACTATGACTGATGAAGATATCTTGAAGAAGATACAGAAGAAGAAGATTATGAAGGAACAGAAAATCAAGATCTTTGAGAGGTCGAAAGAAATACAACTACTTCATAGTCTAAATTATTTTTTTTCGCTTTTAGAAAGATAGTATAAATATTTCTGCATAAAATCAAATGATAAAAAATCACTTTGCAAAATTTCTAGCAACTCACCTGATATCTCTAGTTGAATTACCTGCTCAACACCTGAATTAATATGATTTTCCGGATTTTTGAATTTTAACTCACATTTGGGATCTAAGATATCACCTATCTTACCAGCATAATAAATTACTACATAAACATTTTTCAAGGTGTTTTTTGAAGTATAATATTGTACTTCTTTTTCAAATGAAAAATTTTCCATTTGTTTTTTTAAATTATTAAACAGTTAGCATATTCTGTTTATTTATTTTCTTTTTTATGTCAATTCTTTTTTAATCTAATATTGATCTTATTTCACTTAGAAGCCAATACTGAAGATTTTTGTCATCAAAGCCTGTTTCTATATTAAAATACCTTATATCTTTGATATTGGCAAGATCCAAAATACTACCATTGTTTTCTACATCCTGTATTAAAACTACACTTATATCCTTTTGTTTCAAAGTTTTGAAATCTTCTATTTTGTTAACTATAACAAAACTATTTTGAGGCATTTTAGATGATATATGTTTTTTATAACTTACAAAGCTTTTTTCAATATTCATAAATCTGTTGTTATGCAAAGCTATTAATGGTTTCTGCAAATCAAAAGAAGAAAGAAAATAGTTTCTTATATTTTTAGTAACTTCTAAAGCTTTTTGTACATCACTTGGTGTACAAATATTTCACTCTAGAATATCTTTATAAAACTGTTCAACACATTTATAACTTGAAGGAACAAGGTGCTTGTTTAACTCCAGTATATTATACAAAGCACCCTCATAAGTATACAACCTGTTTGGATCTACTCTAACAAGATGATTTCCTGCTCTGAATCTAACTGATCTTTCTTTGTTTTGGGAAAAAATTATAGTATCTACACCTTCCAGAGTACTTGTTATATCCAAAGCTGTACTTTCATCCTGATGTGGACATACTATCTGATAGTTACTTCCTGAAGAAGTATTTGTTTCTATCAAAAAGGGTGAACTTGCAAGTCACTCTTCTGCAGGTTCTTTGGATATTACAAAAACATTTCAGTTAAATCACGAAATAAAATCATCAATATCTACAGATATTTCTTCCTGATTGTAAGGATCATTAATATACAATAAATTTTCTTCCGTATTGTAACCAGAAATTACAACAAGATGACTTCATTCTGTTTTGTTTTCAACTCTCTGTTTAAAATCTACGGATGCTGTTATAAAATAATCTTTCTTAAGAAAAAATGCTATCCTTACCATAAATTCTTCTTTTGAAGAAGGCAGATTTTTATAAAATCCATACAATCAAAGTTCTCTTGCTATTTGTAAAAGTCAATAATGATTTCGTCACGAATTTTGACTAAAATAGGGGTAAGATTTTTCTCTTCAGGCATAAAAATCAAAAAAATTATAATTTCTTTGACTGTCTTTGTTGATATTTTCAATATCATAATTTATCCTACCATAAAAATAAATAACTCCCATTAGCAAGCACATATAACCACAACTTCTCTCTGATCGGAATTCAGAATCTTCTGAAGATAAACCAAGTTCCTCTAAATTATCCGAATCCTGAGATATATGAATTACCTGCTGACGAAAAAATTCATTCTGCATAGCTTCCAATAACTGTTCTTTGTATGGAGGCTCATCTACCACCCCAAAAGTTTCTGGAACTATATTTCAGTTACATGTATTCATCTACTTATCTTAAAAATTAAATTTCAAAATCTTCTACATTATAAGCATCATCTACATAAAAGTTTCCTATTCTTGTTCTTCTAAGGTAAGAAATTGTTCATCCAAGATTAAAACTGGTACCCAGCCAGTAGGCAATGGATCTTACAAAATTTCAGCTTCAAACATTTAGTTCTAACTCTAATTTCGGAAAGTTATATTCTCTTATTTTATAAGAATATGTATACATTCTTTGGTAAGTCAGCACTTCTTCTCACTCTCTTGCAAGCTCATAAGATTTTTTTCATTTATGTTTTTTTGCAGAAAAAGGAGGAACAGGTAATTTATAATAAGGTATAAGTTTATCAAGTTGCTGCTTGATCTCTTCTATCCTAGGAGGAATTTTATCTTTTAAGTTAATCTTTTCATAATCCTCTCGATATTCCATATCCCAAGTATCTGTTATTACCCCAAAATTTATTTCACAAATATAATCTTTATCCAGCTGTTGTATTTTTCAAAGCTGCCTTGTTTCTTCTCTTCCTACTCCTATAATCAAAAGTCCTGTTGCTCCGGGATCCAGAGTACCACTATGACCTACTTTTTCACCAGGATAATACTTTTTTATTTTTTTCACTATATCAAAACTTGTATAACCAAAAGGTTTGTCTATCAATATCATCTAGTTTTTATTTTTATATCCTAAATAATTTGGAATAACAATAAGCAATGTTCCTGAAACTATCAAAGAAACAGGCCAAGCTATAAATTCTTCAAAGTGCTCACTTGTTATGTAGAATATATAAATAACCAAAAAAATCAAGGAAAATACCAAAAAAGGTTTATAAAAAAACCTAATACTTACAAATACCGCAAAAATAAGAAAAGCAAAATATAGTAATTCTACAATAATTCCTTCTTTTACACATAATCAGAAAAAACTTACAAAAAACAAAAAGCTTCAAATCCAGGATGCAAAAACACCAACTTTATTATAAAATCAACCACTTAAGATAACTCAAAAAAATATATGAAAAACTCCAAGTATCATATAAGTATAATAACTTATATTTTCAATATACAAAAAATTATCTAAGAAACCAATAAACATAATATAAGAAAGACTCCCAAAAGCCAAAATCCAGAAAACAATAAAATTTAAATTTTTCAGTAAATTAATTAAAAAAAAGCACAAGGCAAAAATAGCAAACATTATTGAGTAAAATAAATTTTCAGTATATCAAGAAACTTCTAGAAAATTACTTTCAAAAACAATAACACCAACTGGTAACAAAAAAGCTGATAACAATAAAAAAACATTTGAAATTAAAAAATTTTTAGACTTGAGAATCAAAAATACTCATATCAAATAAAATACTAATCAACTTCACAAAGTTAGAAAAACCTGACCTATATCTCAAAAACTTTCCCAGTGCAAAAATGCAAGAAATACTATTCAAAGAAAAATAATAAAACCTCCAAAAAAAGAAAAAACTTGTTTCAAAGAATCTTTTCCAAAATTTTCCTTAATCAATATATGAAACAAATCCTTTTTTGTGATTTCATCACCTTCAAGCAATTTTCTAATTTCTTCAAGTTTTTTTTCTTTTTCCATTTCAATTATACTAATTTTCTAAAACCCATCAAAGAAAATTAAATTCATGGGGCTGTCATTTTGTATTCATATTTACTGAAACAAAATCTGATTTTAACTGAACTTTCCTTGTTGTAGAAGAATAAAAAGGAAAAACTCATATATTAGATGTATATCTTTCTATGACATAACCATCTGGAGATACAGAATTTTCTTTTATACTGTATTTATCATTGATTTCTTCAGGAGATACTTTTTTACTTTTGTTTTCACTTACATCATGCATATACAGAAAAGACTGTCTTTCAATACTGTTTTGCTGGGGTCTCTTGTCTCACTCTTTTTCTTTTATTTTTCAGTTTTTTAGCTCAAAATAGTTTTCATATCAAAACTTTCAACCTTTATAATAAACAAAATCATACTCAGGTGAAAAAAAGCCTCTTCAAATAACAACCAAAGCTATAAGAACAAAAACAAACAATACAGGTAAAATTACCGCCAAAGCTAAAAAAAGCTTTTGTTTTTTCATTGAAAAAAATTATTTTATAAAAATCCTTACTTTGCTTATACCAAAAATTTATATTTTTTCAACCCAAATACTTTATATTTTATTATTAACCAAAAAAAGCATATTCTTGAAAATGCTTGCTACAGTAACCGGACCAACTCCTCAAGGCACCGGAGTGACAGCTTTTACTAAGTTTTTTACATTTTCGTAATCTATATCTCCATATATTTTTCAATCTACTCTGGAAAATCAAACATCTATAATCACTTGTGAAAAATCTTTTCTTACCATTTCTTCTGTTATAAGATTTGGGACACCAGCAGCAGAAATAATATAATCTGCCTCCAAAGAATTTTTTTTCAGAAAATCTTTTTCGGCATACTTATTAATACTGATAACTTCAGCTTCTTTTTTCATCAATTCCAAAACAAGTGGTTTTCAAACAATATTACTTTGACCAATTACAAGAATTTTTTTACCTTTTAAATTATTAATTTTATAAAAATCAAGAATTTCAAAAACAGCCTTTGGAG
>CAZWWJ010000062.1:0-5658 GCA_964637495.1 uncultured Candidatus Peribacteria bacterium
GTTTTTCTTATAAGTGTAATTTCTCCGGGAGTTATTCAGAATTTTTGATTGTTTTCTTTTTTCTTTTGGAGGTATCTTTTCAAAAGTATATATTCGGCTTTGGATAAAACAAAAAATACATTGTTTGTTTGAATATATCATTTATTGTGCTTTTCATCAAATTTTATGCTATATATTCTTTGTGAGTTACCAAAAATTTTTTGTGAAGAAACTGTTTGTTCTAGAAGGTAAGAAGCAATTTCTTCCAGATTGTTTCAGGAATTTAGGCCAGAAACTATTCTTTCTATCTTTGCGTTTTCCAGAGTATAAACGTTATTTAGTGGGTTTTTTTGATTTGAATTTGTTTCAGGATTTTCTTTGCCTATTCTTTTGCGTGTTTTTTCAACTATATTGTTTATTTCTTTGCTTTTTAGAAGGTATGGTGTTCATCTTTTGGTTTCTACGTTTTTGTTTTTATTCTGATAAATATTTATGGCTTCCTTCATTCATTGTTCATCTGTATAAAACCAATGACTTCCAAGATAACAAAGTCTTACTCCTTGAATATATGCTAAATCTTCTCATAGAATATAATTATATTCTTGGTTGTATTCTTCATCGTTAATAGCTTCTTTGTTTTCAAGAGCTTTTTTAAGTCTTTGTTTAAGTTGTTGATCTGTTTTTTCTCTTTGCTGATAAAAACTTCTTATAGATTCTTTTTCTTCCTGTTTCAGTTTCAAAGCTTCCATAATTTATGTAAAAAAATAAATCAGTAAATTAATATAATCAAGAAAAGCAATAAGTCAATATTTTATTGTCTTGAGTTATTAGATTTGTTGTTGCTTAAAAAATTGTAATATTTTTTTGCTAAATTCTGCAGGATTTTTGGCAAAAGGATGATGTATAGAATCAGATATTTGGATTTTTGTTTCTAAATCTTCTAGTAGTAACTATCATAGTTTTGTTCTTTGAATATATAAGTTTTTTTTTACAGGAAGTTTTTGGAATCTTTTTAATAAATTATTATTTTTGGATTTATATACAAGATCTTTTGCAAGTGATTTTATGGAAGTTTGGTTGTTAAATTTTTTTGTTAATTCAAAAAAAATATCGCAAATATCTTTTATACTTAGGTTGTTAATTTGGGTTGGGTAGTCAAATCATATTATTCTGTAATTTTCAAAGTATTTACAAACTCAGAAAAAATCATCTTTGGTTGCAGCAAGACCATGAAGAAAAACAATATTGTTTCTTAGCTTTCTGTTAAAATCAAAGTATTTGATATTTATTGCTTGATTATGAAGTTTTAACTCAAGGGTTTTGTCAATCATTAGTATTTTTAATCCATAAAATACTGTCTATGTGCAAAGAAGGAATTTTAACTTTGCGGGAAAGTTTATCAAAATAACTGATTATTTCTTTTGGTTTGCTTTCTTGATCATAAATATTTAGATAAATTCTTTTTATGCGGCTATCTACAGGAATACTTATATCATAAGGGAACGGCAAATTTTCTTTGAAAACTATTCTGCAGGCGTATCAAAACATTTTTATTCCAAATACTATAGTTTTGGCATTACTGCTTTGATTCATTTTTTTGGCAAATAGATGATTTGCTACTTTCATATCTTTGTAATTTTGATAAATGTGAATATTTTCAAAATTATCTAAAAACTTTGAAACTCTTTTAAGTTTTATGTTTTTGATTCTTTTATTGTTTGTTCACTCTTCCAGTAATTTTTTCATACAAAAGAAATTCTTATCCTTATTTTTCATCTTTTCAAAGTTTTCTGAAAGGAATTGTCCAAATTCATTCCATCGGTTTTCTCAGGTTCCACTGAGCTGATAAGAAATTAGTGCATTTTCAAGCACAAAAAAACAAAAAAAATCTTTGTTACTAGCTTTTGCTCAGAATTTTTTACTAATTTTTTCCCAAGATTTTTGCAAAGCAATGAATTGTAGGTCATAATTGCTTTCAAAAGACATTGCTTTATTGATATCATAGTTTTTAAGGAAATTTTCCAAATAATCCATAAAAAATAATTTAAATTAAATAATTAAGACCACTTAAAAGAAAAAATATAAAAATTTCAAGAGATTTTTTTGTTGAAATAAAAAAAATAATGATTATATAAGAGAAAGTACAATATATGGTATACAAGAAAAGCAGCTGCTACAATATGTATTACTATTGTTGCTTTAATTCTTAAAACAACATTAAATGACTACAATATACAAAATCAAGAAAAGAAACGGAGAGATTGTAGATTTTGACAGGTCAAAGATATCAGAAGCTGTCAAAAAAGCAATTAAGTCAACAGGATGAGAAGATTTTTCAGAACTTGATCAAATAACAGAAGAGGCAATAGAAAAAACAGCTGAAAAAGTATGATGAGAAATACCTACAGTAGAAGATATTCAGGACAGTGTTGAGGAGGCTTTGATAAAACATGAGCATGACCAGGTGGCCAAAAGTTATATTCTGTATCGTCAAAAAAGAACAGAAAGTAGAGAAAGCAGAAATGTAGTAGTACAAGTGCAAAAAACTATGCAAGAATACCTTGAGCAGTCTGATTGGAGAGTAAATGCTAATGCTAATTCAGGATACAGTCTAGGATGATTGATTTTGAATACTGCAGGTAAGGTTACAGCAAATTACTGGCTTTCCAATGTGTATCCACAATATATAGGTGATGCACACAGAAGTTGAGACATTCATATTCACGACCTTGATATGTTTAGTGGGTATTGTGCAGGTTGGAGTCTTAGACAGCTTTTGGAAGAATGATTTAACTGACTTGCTGATAGAGTAAACTCCAAACCTCCAAAGAATTTGCAGTCTGCAGTAAATCAAATGATTAATTTTCTTGGAACCCTGCAGAATGAGTGGGCAGGAGCACAGGCGTTTTCTTCGTTTGATACATACCTTGCTCCTTTTGTTCACAAATACAAAAAACAAATTTATAACGAACTTGAAGAAGTAGGAGCTCAGTTTGAATCCGAAGAAGCAAAAGAAGAATTTGTTAACAAAAAAACTTACAAGTATGTTTATCAGCAGTTACAGAATTTTATTTTTGGACTAAATGTACCTTCCAGATGGTGAACACAAACTCCTTTTACTAACATTACTTTGGATCTTGAGTGTCCTGAGGATTTGAAAGACAAGGCTCTTTACCTTGGAGGTTATGACAAATGACCTTATGAAAAAACTTATGGAG
Organism: uncultured Candidatus Peribacteria bacterium; assembly: GCA_964637495.1. Lineage (GTDB taxonomy): Bacteria > Patescibacteriota > Gracilibacteria > Absconditabacterales > Absconditicoccaceae > CAZWWJ01. The sequence goes on from CAZWWJ010000062.1 coordinate 3,198, forward strand.
AGCTTAAAGAAGAAATGAGAATAATAAACAAAGCAATAATAGATGTTTATACTCAGTGAGATGCAAACTGAAATGTATTTACCTTTCCAATACCAACTTATAATGTTACTGAAGATTTTCCTTGGGATGATCCATTGGTAGATGATCTTTTTGAGATGACTGCAAAGTATGGTATTCCTTATTTTCAGAATTTTGTTGGTTCACAGTATAAATTCATAAAAGATGCAAACTGAAAATTACAGAAAGTGCCAAATGAAGATGCTTTTACTCCTGGAGCTGTTAGAAGTATGTGTTGCAGATTACAGCTTGATTTAACTCAGCTTGAAATGAGGTGAAATGGCTTGTTTGGATCAGCTGAAATGACTGGATCTATAGGTGTTGTAACTCTTAATATGGCAAGAATAGGTTATAAGCACAAAAATGATATAGAAGGTTTCAAAGAAAATATTTACAATTTAATGGAAATTGCTAAAACTTCTCTTGAAATAAAAAGAAAAGAGCTTACAAACTGGCTAGAAAGAGGTCTTTATCCTTATACCAAAAGGTATCTTAATTCATTTAACAATCATTTCGCAACAATTGGTGTAAACGGAATGAATGAGGCAATATTGAATTTTACTGACGGTGAGCATGATATAACTACAGAGTGGTGACATAATTTTGCCTTGGAAATTCTAAGTTATATGAGAGATGTGCTTAAGGACTTTCAGGAAGAAACAGGTAACTTATACAATCTGGAAGCAACTCCTGGAGAAGGTGCTACTTACAGATTTGCAAAAGAAGATCAGAAACAACATCCTGGAATAATACAGGCTTGAACAGAATCAGCTCCTTATTATACTAATTCAAGTCAGCTTCCTGTGTTGTATACAGATGATGCATTTGAAGCTGTAGAAATGCAAAATGATCTTCAGTGTAAGTATAATGGATGAACAGTTCTGCATCTTTATATGTGAGAGAGAATATCAGATTCTACAGCTTGTAAAAATCTAATGAAAAAGATAATAGAAAACTATCAGCTTCCTTATGTAACCATTACTCCAACATTCAGTATATGTCCAAAACATGGATACATACCTGGAGAACATGACTATTGCCCAAAATGTGATGAAGAGCTTGGTTATGTATGAGAAAAATATGATCTAGAAACAAGAAAAGTATACACAGAAAACAAGGAAAAGCTAAAAGAAATAAAAGAAACAACTAACCAATAATTAATGTGATTTAAATCCTAAAAATAATCAAAATGGCAAAAAAATTTGTTAACAAAAACGGAGAAGAAATAGAAAGACAACCTTGTGAAATTTTTACAAGAGTTATGGGGTATTACAGACCAGTAAGTCAGTTTAATACAGGTAAGAAAGCAGAGTTCTACTCAAGAACTTTTTTCAAGGAAGACAAATCAATGAATTCAGATTTTATCAAACAATATCAAAATGCAGAAGACAAAACACAAACCAAGTCCACGAAGGAAGAAAAAGTTACATAATGTGTTTAAACTGCCAAAAGCAGATTGGTATAGTTATATTACCAGTCTGCTTTTTTTTATCTTAATAATTGGTTGTTCAAATGCTTATCTGATGAATAAAAAAATTTACTTTACTTGATTATCCAGGCAGAACATCTACTATAATTTTTACTGTATGATGCAATCTAAGGTGTCCTTTTTGTCATAATTCTGATTTTGTTCTTCCTGACAAAATAAAGGAAAAAACACATGATTTGATTCCAGAGGATGCTTTTTTCAATTTTCTTGATACAAGGAAATGACTTCTGGATTGAGTTGTGATTTGTGGAGGTGAACCAACTGTTCACAGTGACCTGCAGGATTTTGCATCCAAAATAAAGCAAAAGGGTTTCTTGGTCAAACTTGATACCAATGGTGTCAATCCTTGAGTTCTGGAAGAAATGATACAAAACAACTTGGTAGATTATGTTTCTATGGATATCAAACACAATCTGGAAAAATATCAGGAGCTGATATGAAATGCTGATTTTGATATAAATAACTATAAAAGGTCAGTAAATATTTTATTAAACTCTGATATAGAATACGAGTTCAGAACAACCTTGATACAATGATATCATACCAAGGAAGATATACTTTCTATTTGTCAAACTATTAAATGAGCAGAAAACTATTACCTTCAAAATTATGAGCCTGGAGATACTCTGGATCCGAAATTTACTTGAGCCAAGTTTTCTCAAGAAAAACTGGAAGAATTCAGAAATCTTGCACTTGATTATGTCAAAAATGCAAAAATAAGACAATAACATAAAACCGCCTGCAGAAATCCTGCAGGCGGTCTGGGGCTAAGCTGTTTCTTGTTCTTGTTGTGCTTCTTCTTGCTCTTGTGAAATCCACCCTCTAGATTGAGCCAGTTTCTTCGCAGTCTTAGAGAGCGGACGGCTTGTTTTCTTCATAAATTCTTTGAAACTGGTTTCATTCTTGATAGGGTGG
>CAZWWJ010000063.1:0-5646 GCA_964637495.1 uncultured Candidatus Peribacteria bacterium
ATATTGTTTCTGAACTGCTCCGGAATGAAATAAACAATTATTTTATCAAAATCAACTTCCTCAGAGAACAGATTCAAAAGAAATTCAACTCCTCAAATAACTATTTTGGGAGTATCCTGCTTTGCATAAAATATATTTTTCCCAACTCCTCATGTTACATTTTCAACAAGGATACTATAAGTTTCGTGAAAAGAATTTTCCAATAAATTTTCAAAAATTTCTTTGGAATAAACCTTGTTACTACTGAGAATAAAAATTTTTTGGTTTTTGTTAACAATTTTTTCTATTTGTTCATAGTTGTTACAGTTTGTCAGGAAATTGCTTTTTGTTTCTTTGGTTTCTTCTTTCTGAAGCAAACTTGATTTTTCTTTATTTATGAAACTTCCAAAAAGTATATGGTTTCACTCAAAATAATACAAAAATTCCTGATAGTTTATCACATTGTATGTTTTATGAAAAATATAGTACATTTTGCCATCATCGTATATAACTTTTTCTGCAACAACCACATTGTTAAAAACCTCATCAAGTTCCCCCAGATTTTTTTCCAGTTCCTGTCTTTCATATTCAGAAAGCAAAGGTAGTATTTTGTCTTTTCTTTCTTTCAGATCTGATAAGAGCTTATTTGTTTTATAGAATTCTACATTATCAACTATAGCATCCAACTCTATCTTAGGTTTTTGAACATTTTTAAATTTGGTAGTAATTTCAGAAAAAACAACTCAAATCAAAACAAGAAAATAATTCAGAAAATCATTAATATCTTTGGTATCTTCATTCCTTATTTGCTTCTGATAGATCACCTGCTCCAGAAAATTCGGGATTTTGTACAAGTCAAAAGGTCTGTTTATATACTTTGAAAAAGTTTGATACCATCGGTCGTGATCAAGAAAAAATATCACATGCCTTGATAAATCTTTTTCTACTCTCAAGCTTTCATAAAGTCCATGATGAGTTGTTAGTACTATATCAGGAAGTTTTTTTTCTATATTTTCTTTGAGGAAGTTGTAAACTTTCCAGTCTTCATAACTGTTTATATCAAGGAAACCGTGGTTTTTTTCATACTGACTATAATACTTTATCAAAAAATTTATTTCAAATTCTTCAAAACTTTCCTTATTCAGGAAAGCTTCTATATTGTCCTGATTCAGAATTATACTTTCTGAAAGATAACCTATATTTTTAACTCAAACCTGCTGAAAAAGGTTCTTGAAAATTTTCAGTTTGGAAGGAGTAGCAAATGCAAGAATAATTTTCTGATTAGCTCCAGAAAGTTTGGAAACAAATTCTTTTTTGTCTATATTTCAAAGGTAAAGTTTTTGTTTGTTCTCAAAAGAAAGTAAATCATAAGAATCTTTTTTGTAAATCCTTGATTTGTCTTTTATTTCTTTTTTCAGTGAAGGTAAAAAAAAGCCTTTTTTGATAGTTTTGTTAAACAAAGATAAATCAAAAATTTTACTGTACACAGAATTTGACTTGTTGATAAAATAAGGAAGATTTGGGTATTTTTCAAAAAGCTGATAGCTATAATCTACAAACTCTTTAAAAATCTGCATACAAGCTATACTATCAAAATAAGCATTATGATAAGCAACAACATCTGAAGATACTTTACCTTCTTTTTTTAGTATTTCTGAGATTATCTCTAAACTATAACTTGGGAGGAAGTGAAAAATACTCTTGGAAAGCCAGAAAGTATCAACTTCCTGATAAGGAGTAAAATCAACATATTTCTGGAGTATCTGCTTATCAAAATTAACATTGTGTCCTATAAAAACAGTATTTTCATTCAAAAAACAAGAAAGATCCTCCACAACCTGAGTTACACTCCTTGCATCTTCTATATCCTGAAAGTTAATTCAGGTAATATAATTTACTATATTTTTTATATCTTTTTTTGAGGATGGTTTTATGTACTCTTCTATGCTATTTAGCACATTAAAATCCTTATCAAATCTTACCATACCAAGCTGAATTGGCTCATCCTTGTTTATATCAAGTCATGTAGTTTCAAAATCAAAACAAATATAATTCAAATTCTTTAACATAAAAAAAAAGTAACTTTTTAAAATTTAACTTTAAATATAATAAAGTTTTTATAAAAAATCAAGACAAAAAAATAGGATGTTTAAAAACACCCTATTGAAGATCAAAACAAAGAATACTCTTACCTTGGAGCAACTTTTATATGATGATCATTACCGGTATCATTTGGATCTTTTTCTACCTTAGCATCCATATCAAGCATATCCACTACTTCCTGAATTAGATTTAGATTTTGTCCTGCAGTTCATACAAATTGTTCCTGTGTTCCCAAACCAAAGTACTCAAAAAGCAAAGCTCTGTTTCATATTGTTGGATTATCAAATCCTAAACTCATCAACAAATCAACAACTGAATTATCAGGAAGATCTTCTACATCTATACTTCTAGAACTTTCTTTGATTTGAGCCACAATATCCTCTGCGCTGCTTACTGTAACTTCTCTGGATGCAAAATAATTATATGTTTCACTAGTTTCTTCTGCAGTAGTGCCTTCTTGCCTTTCGGTAGAAGTACCTTCTTGGCCTTCAGTGTAAGTTTCTTCAGGCACAAATCTCTCAGCTCATTCTACAGGTATACTATCCTTTGCATCTGCTCATGCATTTGCAACACCAAGTGAACCTATTGCTGCAACTCAAACTCAAGCAGCAGTTTTTTTGTCTATTATACCTGACAAAGTTTGCATCAAAGAAGTTTTTATATTAGGCAACTCTTGCTCTTGAGTTTGTGGTTCCGATACAATATTTCTTTTTTCCATTGTCATTATAGTTTGTTTTGTTAGATTATAAATATAGTTTATCTTTTCAAAAATGACACCTTTTTATAAAAATTAAAATCCAAATGTCAAATATTTTTTGTATTTTTCTGTTTTTGAAAACACAGACAAGAATTAATTATATTAAAAATATGATTGACTAAACAAAAATTTTAATTCTAATTTATTAAATTTAACCTTCTTATTATCTCTACATCACTTAACTTATCTTCCATAAAAAACTGCCAGGATTCCTGAGGTGTTCCTAATCTTGAAATTTGCTCCTGTCTTTCTAAGTCAGAGAGCTGTTCATCTGTTTCTTCATCCTGTACTTCCTCCTCTTCAAACTCAAATTCAATTATATACTCATCTTCTAAGGTTATATTTCTTTCATAAGCCATAAACCTTTCTCAGTATTCAGATTCCAAATAATTTAGTTGAAATTTCTGCATAAAGTTTGTTTCTTCTTCTATCTGGTGTCTTTCCTGCTCTGTTTCTACAATGGACTGCTCCATTTCGTAGTGATTCATATACTCTCTAATAGAAAAAATCATCATCATAAGTGTTAAAAAAAACATAATGTATCTTATCTTCCTTGAGTATTTCAAAAATTCTGAAGAAGTCATTTTTTATACATTAAACAATAAATACTTGTCCTCTTTGTCATAAAAAGGAGATTTTATCTTCAAAACATCACCTGAGTTGATCCCTTCTCTTATAAAATAATTTACATATCCAAGCTGGTACATTTTGGACCAAAACCAATCCTCTGCCTGTTGATTTCACCAGGGAAGTATATTTACATAATATGCAAAAACATCATCACATACCTCCCAAACTTTGGGGGATTTGTTTTCAATGTATCAATTTTGATAAAGAAAATCAAGTTCATCTTCTGTAATATTTTTTATATAATTTTTCTTCAAACTACTCACCTCAACAGGATTGTATTGTACAAAATCCTGATAAATAAATTCTTTGTATTTTTGATAAATTTTTTCTATCAGACTATCTAAACCTTCTCTTGTAAAAACAGAAACAAAATATAAGTTATTTTCAATACTTTCCAGATTCTTTTGGTATATATTTCCTGTTTCCAGAAAATAAGATATGTCCTTGTTTATCTCTTCTTTTAGCAAACTCAATGTATCCTCCTGTTTGTAGGTATCCTTTTTGTTCACCACAAATATCATACTTTTTGACATTATGGTCTGGGGTTGTTTATTTTTATAATGAGCTACCACTTCAAGTTTTCGGTCTTCCAACAAATAAAACTCAATATCTTCCAAATCTTCACCCAATTCCTGATTTTCATTAAATTTTTCCTTAATAAAAGAAAATATCTGAAAAAGCAAAGTTGAGTAAACATTTCCTTTTTCTATAGAAAAAGTATCCTCCACAAAAACCCATACTTTTGATTTGAGTATATGTCTTAGAAAATCATAACCAAGTCATTTTCACTCTTCTGCTTTCTCTATAAGTCAGGGAATATCAATCATACAGAAACTATCATTTTTGTATTTTATCATTCCAAGATTCGGAATTTTGGTTGTAAACGGATATTCAGCAACTTCTGCTTTTGCATTGGAAAAAGCATTAATAATGCTTGACTTCCCAACACTTGGAAAACCTATCAAAGAAACATCCCCAAGAAGCTGCAATTCAAGGCTAACTTTCAGGTATCTGGATGGCTCTCCATACAAGGCAAATTCCGGATACTGGTTCACAGAATCCTTGAAATGAATATTCCCAAATCCTCACCTTCATCCTTCCAAAATCCTATATTGCTCACCATCTTCCAGAAACTGATACAAAACCTTACCTGTTTCAAAATCCTTTATCAAAGTGCCAATAGGTACATAGAAAAAACTATCTTTTCAGGATCTTCAGTTTTTGTCTTTTCATTGTCAGTTTCCTCAGTGTCAGGAAGTTAGAAACTTCTGATATTTGTACTCTAGTAAAGTATTTTTTTCTTTGGTTGCTACAAAAATAATATCCCCTCCTTTTCATCAGTCTCCTCAAGAAGGACCTCAGTGAGGAACTCTTGCTTCTCTCCTTCAGCTTTCTGCTCAGTCTCCTCATTTTCAGGAAACAAGTGTTACTACAGCTGTATCAAAAAATTTCATTTTTTGTTGTTTCATTTTTTAAATTATTTATTATAATAATTTGTAGTTTTTTTTCAAATGATAATTCAATTTTGATGAAAGCAAAAATTATATGCATACAGGACAGCGACAAAAAATTCAACACCCCCATTCAGGAATACCTAAAAAGGCTTGACAAAAACATAGAAGTGATTAACCTTAAACAGGAAAAAAACTGAACAACAGATCAAATTGCTCACAAAGAAACAGAAAAAATACTTAAATACACAGAAAAAGATAATTTTTTCAAAATTTTACTTGATAAAGAAGGGAAAGACATAACAAGCAAAGAACTTGCCTGATTTTTTGAGAAGAAAAACAAAATAACTTTTATAATATGATGACCTTATGGACTAATCAAAGAAAAACTACAGCCCCAAATTAATCTTGAAATTTGCTTCTGAAAAATTACAATTCCTCATATCCTAACAAAATTATTGTTATTAGAACAAATTTATAGAAGCAAAACTATTCTTGAAAATAAAAACTATCATTATTAACTGCCCAGATGGTGGAATTGGTAGACACGCTACCTTGAGGTGGTAGTGCCCGTAATGGGCTTGTGGGTTCGAGTCCCACTCTGGGCAGATTTTTTTATTAAAAAATTTTATAAAAAAAACATCTTTTAGCCAAAAAAAATATAGTTTTTGCTTTTTTCAACTTTTTGATTAAGATTTCAGATTTTCTCTGATTTTTTGCAAAGAT
>CAZWWJ010000064.1:0-5400 GCA_964637495.1 uncultured Candidatus Peribacteria bacterium
ATTTGTTTATAAATTATTTAATTTAAAACAAATAAAAAAAATTATGGATAATATAAGAAACTTTTGTATTATTGCACATATAGACCATGGTAAGTCCACACTGGCAGACAGGATGCTGGAACTAAGTGGTGTAATTCAGAAAACAGAAGACTCACAAATACTTGATAAAATGGATCTGGAACAAGAAAGATGAATTACAATCAAACTAACTCCTTCCAGAATGTACTGGAAATGATATGAATTTAATTTGATAGATACTCCCTGACATGTTGATTTTCAGTACGAGGTAAGTAGATCATTGTCCTCAGTAGAATGAGCTATACTTCTTGTGGATGCTACACAGTGAATTCAGGCCCAAACACTTTCTACCCTCTATATGGCAATAGAATATGGTCTTGAAGTGATACCAGTACTTAACAAAATTGATCTGCCAGCAGCAGAACCTCAAAGGGTTGCAGACGAAATTGAGAGTCTGGCAGGTATAAGGAAGGACAAGATAATAAATGTGTCAGCCAAAACCTGAGAAAATGTAGACCTACTAATGGACAGGATAATAGATGATGTTCCTGAATGGAATTTTTTCAGAGAAGTAAACAAATATGACTTTTTCCAGACAGGTTTGCCGGAGAATCTAATGGACTCTCAGGGTTATTCAAGAGCTTTGATTTTTGATAGTGTGTACGATAAATACAAGTGAGTACTTGCTTATGTAAAAGTGCTTGAGTGAAGTATATCCAAAAAATCCAAGATAAATCTTTTGCATTCCTGAGTACAGGTACAACCTGGTGAAGTAGGTTATTTTTATCCAAATTATGTCAAAGATGACAATCTCTCTTGTGGACAGATAGGTTATATAGTAACAGCTCAGAAATCTGTAAGAGATGTAAAAATTTGAGATACCATGCTTGTATTAGAAAACGATTACAAAAATGAATTTTTGCAGTATGGACTTGATCACAAAGATTATGAAAGCCTGAAGCCACTTGCAATACCTGGTTTCAAAAAGATGAAACCTTTTGTTTATTCGTGAGTTTATCCAATGGATGCCTGAGAGTATGATAAGTTAAGAGATGCTTTTGAAAAACTTTCTATAAATGACAGTGCAATAGAATTTGAATACGAGAATAGTAAAGCACTTGGTTATGGTTTCAGAGCAGGTTTTTTGGGTACTTTGCATATGGATATTATCAAACAAAGGCTACTAAGAGAGTACTGAATAGAAACAATTTTTACCATCCCAAATGTAATTTATTTTGCCAAACTTAAGAATCTAAATCTTGAAAAAGTAAAATCCTGAATTAATGTAACAGAGCTTGTAAAATCCTGAATGTACAGATATATTATCTGAGAAGTGGATCCTTACCTTACAGAAGATGAGATAGTAGAGGAGTACAAAGACAGATTGAAACCCTACCTTATGGTAAGAGCATGAGGAGATATGCCAGAGCCTGGGGATATAGAAAGTATATGGGAACCAACAGCAGAAGTAGAAATAGTTGGTCCAAATGAGTATAGTGGTAATGTAATGGAGCTTGCCTGAGAGTACAGATGAGAGCTAAAAAATATGGAGTATATAGATAATGTGAGAGTTTTGCGAAGATACAAAATGCCTATGGGTGAGCTAATAGTTGATTTTTATGACAAGCTTAAATCAGCAACTAAATGATTCAGTACTATGAACTATGAGTTCAAGGCTTATGAAAACAACAATCTAACCAAGCTTGATATACTTGTAAACAACGAAAAAATAGAGGCTTTTACTATGATAGTACACAAAGACAAGGCATATTTTCTTGGAAGAGATGTGGTAGAAAAACTTAAGGAACTTATCCCAAAACATTTGTTTTCAATTCCATTGCAGGCTTCTCTTGGTAGCAAGGTGATAGCAAGAGAAACAATTCCTGCTTTGAAGAAAGATGTTTTGGCAAAATGTTATTGATGAGATGTAACAAGAAAAAGGAAATTATTAGCAAAACAAAAAGAAGGTAAGAAAAAAATGAAAGAAATGTGAAAAGTCTCTGTCCCAAATGATATTTTTATAAAAATGGTAAGCAGAGATTAAAAGCTAAAAGCTAAAAGAAAAAACATTATTTGTAAATAATATTTCAAAGCTGGTCTTGTTTCTAAAAATTTTTGGGTTGCATCATAAAAAAAATTTTGAATATACTGTTTGTAATATTTTTAGTATAATATATAAATTCTGTTAACCAATGCAAAAAGGTTATAAAGTATGATATATTCTGCTTGCTTATATTTTCTTGCTTTTGGCTTTGATAATAGTATGGTGAGTATATACCTGAAGAATTGCAATAGAAACAAGACAACAGCCTAACCCTGATTTTGATGCAATTACAGGGGATATATATTTTGCTGAATCAATTTATGATCTTGAGCAATACAAAGATTTGATTACCCCAACCAATAATCTGGATATTTATATTTATAGCTTTACATTTGATAGTCTAAGAGAGTTTTTTGCAGAAATTGCAAGTGAAGAATGAACTAAGACTAGGTTCTTGATGGAGTCTGATAAATACAACCACGATGACAGTGACTATTATGAAACAAAGCAAGCCTATCAAGATATAGATAATATTGATTTCAAAAATGCAGATCATCTTGATATAAACCTTCAGCATGCCAAGACTTTGTTGATGGATAAAAGCTTCATTATTCAGACAGCTAATTTTACTTATTCAGGATTTTTCAGATCCAGAGAGATATTTTTTTATTCAGAAAATACTAATATTCTGGAGAGTCTGGAGTATATATACCAGCAGGACTGGCAAGGTAAGCCTATAGATGAAAACAAAATCCATGATAATCTTTTGGTTTGTGATATTAACTGTAGACAGTGATTTGAAGATATATTAAGCTCAGCTGATGAAGAAATTATAGTGTATTCTCAGAATTTTACAGACAATAGGCTGATAAATATAGTTGATAGTATGGATGATATAGATATTAGAATGCTTCTTTCGGATTTTGATTCAAACTATTTTGTGGAAAACAGATTAGATGATGCCAAGGTAAAATTTCAGGATGATCCTCATATTCATGCAAAGTCTTTCCTTGTGGATCAGGAATATCTTGTGATCGGTAGTTCAAATTTTACCCAAAATAGTATTGATAACAACAGAGAAATAAGTATTGTAATCAAAGACAAAGAGGTGATAAACAATTACCTTGAGATGTTCAATAGAGACTGGAATTATTAATTTAATCACTAATTGTAGATTATGAATCTAAGACCTGCAGTTGCTTGAATATTTATAAATTCGGAATCAAAAATTCTGATAGCAAGCTCACCAAGAGACTGATGATACAAATTCCCTCAGTGAGGGATAGAATGAAACGAAGATATTATCACTGCAATAAAAAGAGAAATGAAAGAAGAGCTATGAGTAGAAATATATAATAATGATATAGAAAAAGTTGGTAAAGTAAGTTATTTTTTTCCTGAATGAACAAGGGAAATTTATGATGGACAAGAACAAACTGTATTCAAAATATTTTATCGTGAAAGTATGATTTTGGAGCCCCAGGATGATGAGTTGGGAGAACTGTATCGGGTATATCCGGATGAAGTTAAGAATTTTGATACAAGGCACAGAAGGCAGGCTTATCAGGAAGCTTTGGAGTTGTGTGGACTTGTTTAAAAACATTTATATTTTAAATTTAAAAAAATGAAAAAAATAACTCTTGATGGTGATTTGTACAAAAAAATTTATGAATTATCTGATCAATTATTAAAAGATTTTGAAAAAGGAAATATAGAAGAACAATACTTTGATTCACTTAGAGAGTATATGTCATTACTTGACCACTTAAGAAGTAATTTTGAAGAAAGCAATTTTGATGATTGAGAACTGGTAGGAAGATTTGTTCATTATGCTTTTTTTGATTTACCGCTTTGAAGAGAAAAATATTTAACAGATAACTCAAAAGAAACAAGTATTTTGAGGAATTCATTTTTGGCTTTATTGGAATTGATTGAGCACAAAGAAAATTCTGTTGTTCTACAGAATCAGAAAACTTGAGAGTATTATGAAATAGTTGGAGAAGGTGAATGAAGTCAAACAAGCTTGTTTGATTTGCAAGTTGGTATTTTGATTTTTTCTAGAGTAATTCAAATTGATTGAGAATATTATGTTATGAAAAATTATCAATACTTATGAGATCCTAATGCAGATTTGATGGCCTGATATAAAACTGCTTTGAAACATGTTGATAATCTGTATGATATGCATAAGGTTATGAAGATTATAATGGAATGACCAGGTCAAAAGGATACAAGGTCTACAAATCCTGATAATATAGTAAATAATATAAGAAAGATAAAGAAAATGTTTACAAACAAAATGTGAAAAAAATTTAAATTCGGTAAAGTAAAGAAACTTATTCAAAGTAATGATCCAGAGGCAAAGAAAAAATTTATTAAACTTTGTTATGATTGTTGATTTAATAACCAAGAAGTTGAAGAGTTGGTAAGTCTTGCTTTTGAAGTTAACAAGGATATATCTTATCAAAATTCTACAGAAGAAGAAAAAGAACAACAATCTTATTTGCAGTTGATTTTTTTTGAATTTCAGAATTTCTTGTCTCAAAACAAACCTGAATTTAGCTTAGAAAAAGATGGGGAAGAAGTTTATAATCAATATTTTCAGGAATTTTTGGATACTAAAATTGCAAGTTTTAATAACAAGACACCAAGAGAGTTTGCAAAAGAAAAACTTCCTTGAATAGATCTTTCTAATGTAAAAATGAAAGCTACATCTCCACAAGAAATTGATTTTTATGGTCTTTATGATAAAAGATTTACGGATGAAGATATGAAATCTTGGAATCAAGCTTTGGATTTATTCTATGAATGAAACTTTAAAAAAGCTTTGGAAAATATTGAAAAACTTAGAGAAAAATATCCGGATTTTTTTAGATTGGAAGCAAATTATGTATCTTTGAAGATAAATGTTATTATGCAGGAAATGAGAGAATTTATTGATTCTTGAGAAGAAATATCTTGATTGTGAGCGGAAAAATATATAGAAGGTCTTTTGTGGTGAAGAGATCATATAGAGTATATAAAAAGTTTGAATCCGGAGTATGATTTTTTACCAACCTTAGAAAGAGATTTTGCTAAGTCAAAGGTGGCTTTTAATATGTTGTTAGAAACCTATCTAAAAGATGAAAAACTTCCTTTAGAGAAAAAAATAAATATGTTCAAAAAAGTAGATCCCAAGTTTGATTATGATACATTTATAGAAAATTGTATAAAAAATTTTTCTTGTATCCCAGAATATATAGAGTTTAATGATACATTTGAAGATGCATTACTTGTAAGGGCTTGATATGCTTCAATGTGGCAACATTATTTTATTCAGAATTCTTTGGACACTCTAA
>CAZWWJ010000065.1:0-5343 GCA_964637495.1 uncultured Candidatus Peribacteria bacterium
TTGATTTTAGTTTTTGGATGTTTATAATGCTTTGAAATTTATATTTTCAACTTAAAAAATGAGAAATATAATAATAGGTATTGCTGTATTTTTTCTTATTACACTGGGTGTTTATTCTTATTATTTTGTTCAAGATGAAGATATATTTATAGCCAAAGATCAAGAGAAAACAGCAGAGACAAAAGACCAGGCCAAAGAGCAAGAGGAAACAACTGAGTCAAAAGAGCAGGTTGAAAAACAAGAGGAAAATTTTGATGAAAATGACTGAGAATGATTGGTTTTGGACTCCAAAATGACTCTATCATCACAAACAGATGATTTTGTGACAAGTATTGATATAGATAATTTTTCTTTATTGTCTCAAAATAACTGACTAAATCAAAGGATAAATGTTGATAATATGTACACAGAGTATGATTTAGGTTCAGAAAATGAAGAACTAGAATTATCAAATTTAGATGTTATAGCAGATGAGGAGATTGTTTATATTAAACTATCCTGAAATGATAATTTAGAAAACTATTTGGAGGAAATTTGAGAAAATTTTTGAATAAATGTTATAACAAACTGAGAGTATATAAAAATTGATAACTCTCAGCAAATGATGGAATTATTATGAGAATTTGCTCAGCTTGAACTTGCAGAAAAAATTATCAAAGGATTGTCTACAAGTAATTATGATGCATATTTTCAAAAGTATTGAGTATATCAGGATCTTAGAGACAAAATTTTTGTAGAATGATTCTATAAATATCTTTTTGAAGAAGTAGAAGATCAATGAAATAGGACCTATCTTAGGTTAAAAGAAGAAAACTGTGAAATAGCGGCAAATGTTTATGAAATAGCAGCAGAAGCAGATGCAAGATTGTGAATGATTCCTTTTGATGAAGAAATGTGTAATGAATCTTTATCAGAAATAAATAGTGATTTTATTGAAAATCAGCTTTATGTAACTCAGGATGACGATATAGAAACAATAACCTACGAATGAGTTTTTAATTTTAGTATGTCTTATTCTCAGGGAGATTTAATATCATATGAATTAACTACTCCTGTTTGATTGAATTCAGAATATTCTGAAAATGTATTAACTGTTACATTTAATTCTCCTTTTTTTATGAAACAAGAATGACATGATGTTAACTTTTTTGCGGAGTTGGAAAAAGAAAATGACTGAATATTTTGAAATATTGAAGCTTTATATGAATATGAAAATTTTGGAAGAGGAGTCTTTGAAGCAGAAATTGAAGACAATGAGATTGTAAAATATGAAACAGCTTGAAATTTTGAAGAATGATCCGAAGTTCTTTTATGGAGTGGTGAGTGAAATAACAATCAGGGAGATTTAACATTTAGTTTTGAGGAAGATAGTGAAGAAGTAGTAAAATATAATTATGAATACGAAGATAAAATCAGAAACATATTAATAAAAATAGAAGAAAATGAATTTGATTCAACATTTGAAATAAAAGATAATGAAGTTCAATTAGACTGAAGAATTGAAAGTGAAAATGTAAATGGAGTATTGGATATGAATATATTGTATGAAGAATTTTCTGTTACTGAAATTGATGGTTCTTTTAGGTTAGAAGTAATTATCAATTCTCCTTTTAGAGGTGAGTATAGTAATTTTATTACAGGAGAAATTGATTTTGAGGATAATAATCTAAATAGTAAGATAGAGGTAATTCAGCAAGATGAAGATTGAGTAGAAGAAATTGGTGAGGTTACTTTGTCCTGAGATTTAGAGTATAATGATACTGATTTGGAGTGAATATTAGATTTATGAGTATGAAAAATTGATTTAACATTTGTTCATCAAAATAGTGATTTTGAACTTGACATAAACATACAACATCCTCGTTGAGAAGAATATTATCTCAAATCAATTTGAGAATTAGATCTATCAAACAAAATTGATTTGCAAACCAACTGGTGAGCTAATGATGAAGATATATGAACTATTGATAGTTTGATAGAGTATACTAAAGAATGAAGTGAAAATATTATCAAAAAAGATCTAGTTTTTGAAGAAATCTGAGAAAAAGAAATAGAAATGACTGGAAAAACTACATGGGGGTATGATGAAATAGATTATAAAATTCCTGATTCTTCAGAAATATGAAAAGAGATAAAAGAAATAGAATCACCTTTAGTACTACCTAATTTTTCTTCAGAAATTATTAATTTAGGTAGATTGAATGATAGGTATGTTTCATTATTATGATGATGATTATTTTGAACAGTGTGATTTTTTTGAACTTATCATAGTGATTTTAATGGTCCTATCCTTGTAGAACCAGATACATATAAATTGGATTCAGAAGTGTTATCGGTTCTTTCAAGCTCAAGTTCAGCTCCAAGACATTTAGAAGCTAGCTGAATTTGTGAATTTGATAAAGAAAATGAAAGAGAAAATGCAGGAATATCGTTTAATGCAATAGAGAATGAATATGCGCTTAGTTGCTGATCAGGTGAATGGTGAGAATTAATAGAAAATGATTTTGAAACATTTGCAGAAAAATATAATTCAATAAATTACAAAGGTACAGTAAGTAGTTGGGATGATGATGAATTGAACGAAGAAAATACTGTTTATTATGAAATAAATTAAATTTTGATAATTTATATCCTTCTAACAGAATATAATTTATGTACTTAACATTTTAAAAATGAAAAAAGTAATCTTTGTGTTAGCGGTATATTTACTATCTTTCCATATAAGTTATGTAACTTTTGCTTTTGAGAATGAAAATCAAATAGTTCAATTTTACCAAGAGGATGAAGTAAATGATATAGATGTAGATGTGAGATCACCTGATGATACAGTAACAGAGACAAGCTGAAATGATGATATAGGTATTGAAACAAGGTCAGCTGAAGAATATGCTGAAGAACATTCTAATAATACAGATACATATCAAACCTATATTAATTGGTTTCTTGGTTTGGCTTGAGTTTGAGCTTTAGCTTATTCCTCTTATGATTTTTCATCAGGAATTAGATATACTTTAGGGGTTTTAGCTATTCGAACAGCTTCATCATTGTTATTCTTTGTAAATGAAATTTAACTGTATTTTTTATACTATTAAAAAACTAAAATGAGAGCGTTAATTTTAATTGGATTAACTTTATTATTATATTTAAGTTCAGTAACTGCTCAAAATTTAAAAAGTAATTATGAATCCAATAGTTCTGAAATACAAAATCTTTCAGCCTTGGAAAACTATGAAATTGATGAAGATGATCTTGAAATATCAGATTCATACAGCTGAATATATGAGCACAAAGATATTAAAGATTTATTAAATCTTTATTTTATGATTTCAGAAGACGTAGAAATTCTGAAAAAAGATTTTAAAGAAATCAACTCTCCTTACAAAAATTTTCTTATAAATTATTTTTTACCGGTTGTAGATTTTGATAATGAAATCAACAACAAAAAAAATATAGAAAAAGTTAATTTTTCAAGTAGTAGTGATTTTTTGAATCAAGATATTAAAAAAAAATGGATAGAATATTTGGAAACAGGATTTTGAGATAATGATTTACAAAATAATGTAAAAAGTATTGAAGGAAATGTTCAAACATTTGATGATAAGTATGTAGAAGTTATATTTGATGTAGAATTTGAAACTGAAAAAAGAAAAGATTTTTTCATATTGATGAATAAACTTCTAGTAAGTGGGACCCATTATAATATCGTGAATATTTATGATTTTATGTATAATATTTTTGAAGATATAAAAGATAACAATGATTTTGATAAAAATGTTGATAAATGAAAAATTATATGAAAGGATCTTAAGAATTTGTTGGATTGAGAGAGTCCAAGATTTTTGGACAAACAGGTTGTAAGTAATGCAATTAATAGATTTGCTCAATGTGAAAACACTAACTGTTATGAAGAATTTGTTAGAGAAAGTCAATCAATACCTATGATGGCTAAAAATTTAATTAATTCTGAAAATGAAAAAAGTAAAAAAGAATGATTTAAGAATTTTTTGGATGAGATACCACCTGCTACTAATGTGAGTTCATTTAATGTAGAAACGCAAGATAATAAAAACTTTGGTTATAAGTGAGAAATTTCTTTTTCTGTATACTGAAGAACTGAGGATAAAACTATAGATGTTAAAGAAAAGATATTAAATGAGGTTGAAGAAATAGATAAGAATTTTGAACATAAATCTCAAAAAGAAAAAAGAACAGAAGATTATTCTCTGAATCCTATAGAATTTTTTTTACAAAGGATAAGAAATTTTTGGGATACAGCAGATACCTCAACAAGTAGATGAGAAAGTTTTGAATTAACCAAAATGTATAATCTTGAGAAAGATTCAGAACAAGAAGTATTGGAAGCTTTTGAAAAATTTATTAACTCAGAAGTAACACAACAAGAAAAAATTAATCAAATATGAACAGAGCTGAAAAAAATTGTTGCCAAAATAAATAATCTTTTTAATAATAAAGACAATATAAGAAATTATATTACTAAGAATTGATTTTTGCCAATAAAAATAGAAGAAATTATCAATCAAGGGAATTTACTTAGAGCATTGCAATCTATTTTGTTTTTGGATAAAAAGATTTCTTTGTCAAAATTTTCAATGTCTGATAAAGCAATTGAGAATTATTCTAATATTAGTGATTTTTGAATTTGAACGTCTCAAGCTAGACAATTGTTAAGTGAATATTCATCAGAATGAGATGATAATATAATATTATTGCGAAATTTTGTTAGGTTTTGTTATTTATATGATTTTGAATCTTATAGTTGTGATAGTGTGATCGATTATGAAATAGATTCTCCTAAAATATTTTTAGATTTAATGAATTTTGTTATAGATTATAATGAAAAACCTGATAGTTATCCTATAAAACCAATAGTGTGAGAAAGAATAAGTTTAAACAATAACAAGCTTACTTCTTCTATTGAATATAATTTTTTTGATGAAGAAGAGGATTATTTGAAACTAAGAGCTATAGATGAACACGAAAAATTTTTGAAAAATATATCATTGGATATACTTGAAGAATATGATTATACTACTAATTATGAATCTGTTGAAAATATCCAGATAGAAAGAAGAAATATTGATTTCAAAGATTATAATTTTGAAGTAAACTATTATGACTTTAATTTTGATATACCAATTGAAAAATTTTAGTATTTCTTTATGGCCTGATTTTAGCTATTTTTGACTACGATTTGTTTGTATGTTTTTGAATAAATTCTTTTACTATATGATAATCTATGGAATATCTATAGTCTTATTGGACATTTTATTTTCCAAAAATTATATCTTGTTATAATTTGTAGTTATTGGAATGTAATTTTGG
>CAZWWJ010000066.1:0-5235 GCA_964637495.1 uncultured Candidatus Peribacteria bacterium
TAGAAACAATGTCTAAAGTTGATAACTTTTTAGAGCACGTAAGAGACTATTTAGTTGAATATAAGCCTGAGAAACTACCAGAAAGAGAAGAGGTCCCTCAAAACAACGATAGTGTCGATGTTGCAATAAGTGATCTTCATATTTGAAGATGAGACGACGCCCTAAAAGAAAGGCTTGGAAAAATAAGAGATGGCGTGTTGCAATTAAAAGAAGATAATGTTAATATAATATTTTTATGAGATATGTTCGAAACTCTAGCGTCGTGATGAATGCACAAATGACAATTAGAGGATATGTGACAGGTTTATTGATTTGATCTTTTAATGAAAGGTGTGGATTTAATGTGTGAGTTCTTAACAGAGTTGCATAAGTGATGAAAAAGAGTAAGCTTCTATTGAATATGATGAAATCACGATAGGGTTGTATCAAACGCTAGCGACACTCATGAATACTTATGAAGCCTTGTTGCTTTTGAGTTAATAAAAACTAGATTGTCAGATTTGAAAGACACTACAATCGAATACTTTAGAGATAAAATAACTAGTTTTGAAACTGATAACTTTGGGTATGCTATAAGTCACAAGCTTTATAAAAAACAACAGAATAATTTTGAAAAGATATTGTGGAATGCAGGATTAAATAGTAATAAACATAATTTAGTAATGCATGGTCACGAACATTCTGTTAATATGGCTGAAGGTAAAAATGCTACTTTAATAGGATTACCAGCATTAACTTGAGGAAATCAATATGCAAAAGATAATGATTACCATTCAACTCCTGGTTTTATTGTAATTAAAGAGAGAGATTGACTAGCTGATATCTTTTTAAAGAGATTGAAATAAACTTTTATTAAATAATCTACTATTATGAAAATTGCTAAAAAATATGAGATACCAGAAAATCCCGATAGAGAGTATGAAGTTGTTTTAGAGTTCTTTAAGATATTCTTAGAAGAATATAGTAATGTTAATTTAGAAGACATTAAAGAAACAGATGATAAATGAGAATATTTAAATTGAGATATGGTCAACGCCTTTATATTAGAAATGCAAACTCGCGCCAACGTTTCAGATGATTTTATATCAAGGACTTTAGAAACCGTTTGTGAGGGTCTTATTAAAAATGATTGGGAGTATGACATCGTAGGAACATTGTATTTAGATGTAATACTTGCTAGAAACTTCAAAGACGATGAAATAGCATGAGAATTCTTATTTTATTTAAGACAATATAGAGACGGCAATATAAATAAATCAGATCTAGAAACTCGAGTATTAAATAATTTAAGTGGTAAATAAAAAAAATCTACTTTATATAATAAACTAAACTATAATGATAGAAAAACTATCTAAAAAACAAATAGAATGAGTAGTTAAAAATAAATTGCATTGAATTAAAAACAACACAAAAGACAGTCTCCACCACATTCTGGCTAAGAGTAGGGAAGATGAAGGATACAGATCAAGAGATAAGAAAGCTCAAATAGTTTTAGAGGAGGACCTGCACAATAAATTCCATCAGTTTTTTGAGAACCTGTTGCCACACGAACAATTTGTCGTGCTTATGTTAATAAATTGAAATGTGATGTCTGATTATGTTAAGAACGCTTTACAAAGAATTAAAGTTGAAGAGTTTTACGATGATGAATTCTTATTTAAAGATAATTATTAAGGACTGTCCGAAACGACGTTAAACTAATTTACTATTAAACTATTATTATGAGTAAAGACCATGAAAAATTAAAAGATTACGTTGATAAGTTAGACAATATTGTGGGTAAACTTGATGATATCTTTGATGAGCTGTCTGAAGATATCGATAAAATTAAAGATGCAAAAGAACAGTGAGAAGTAAAAGATTACATTGTTGAAAAAATTATATGGCACTATGTTAATGCCGCTGATTGCCTTATGAATGCTGACATGGTAGACAAGTCGTTAGAAGAATTAAGAGAATTGGAGTATTTAATGTGAAAGCGAGAAGAGGACGAAAGTAAAACAAACAACATTTTTAAACATTAACCTATTATTATTATGAATATTAAAGAATTAAACCAAGACGAACTTGTAGAAAAATATAGAAGATATCTTATTAAAGTTATTATATTGAATTGAATTTACCAAACTATAAAAGAATATCGTAAAAATATGAAAGATTGAAATTATAATATGTTCAATGATTTTGAACAAAAAGCAGACGATCTGGAGTTTTTAGAAAAATTATATACTACTATAAGAACAAATGTAGCTCCAGCTAAAGGTTTATTAGAAGCAATGAAAAATATTTTATCAGAATGTAATGGTGAAAATCGTTCGTTATACAATAAGATAAAAAAGAATTTAACAGTGCCGGTGATTGATTTTTGGAATAAAGAGGGAACAGAAAAAATAAACATTATAGAAAGAAATATCGATATTGAAGATCATTTTTATGAAAATTTAAAGACTAGTCTTTTGTGAATCTTTATCAATCTTCCTGCACGTTTAGTATGGGAAGAAAATATGCCTTATCTTAAAAAGGAAGTAAATAATAAATCTTTTATAGCGAATTTGGAAACTTGTAATAATTTAAGAAAGAGTATAGATAAGGGCCTAGATCCTTCTTTTACTTTAGTTAAAAAAATCATAAAAGTTCTTGCTTATTTAGAAGAGAATCATAATACAATATTTTTTGAGATAATGAATAAGGGTGTTGGAGAATTGATAATTGAAAATACAAAAGAAATTAAATTTGATTCTGTGACATTCTATTACTTTATAAAAGACATAATAAACAAACCCGAACTAATCGATTTATCTACTAAATAAACTATTATGAATATAGAGACTATTATAAAAAAACTAAAAAATAAATATAAGGCCACCAATCGAAAAGATACAGATCAAGTTAAAAGTCACTTTAAAGAAAGTAGTAGTGACGATTTCTTAGAAGACAAACGACACTTTTATATAATATTTTGAAATAAGATATGACTTAATATAACAAATTGAAATATAAAAGAACTGTGTAAAGTGAAAGAAAATAAAGAATCTGAAGTGTGCTTTATTCATACTTGAAAATCTTTAGGATTGTAGTCTTTATAAACGTCCCGCTTTGGGGCGTTTTTTTAATTAAAAAAAACCACCACAATTAAGTGGTGGATTAACCTATTATTATTGGGGGTATTATAGAATTCAAGTGACCAATTTGAATAAAGCCCTTACTACAGGTGTGTTATATCATATAACAAACACCAATATAGCTAAAAAGGCAATACCCCCGTAAAGCTTTATAAGATGTCTTAAAAGTATCTTATCAGCCTTAATATGGCTTTCTTTATGTTTTTTTATTATATCTTCTAAAGAATTTACTTCTTTTTCTAAATTCTCTAGATCACTGCTATTATTTTGCTTTAATTTCTTTATTTCTTCTTTCAGATTGCAAACCTTCTGTTCCAATCATCATATTATTCTATTTAAATCATCTGTTCTTGTAGACATATAAATTATCATTAATTTTATCTAAAGCGGATTTTTCTTCTTCCAACCATTTGTTGGCTCATTTTATTCATAATAATTCATCTTTAAAAACGGCAACTCAATAATGATAATAATCCACCTCTCCTACTTTTGAAGGATGTATTCATTTGGTCACTTGCCAAATATGTTTTTTTCAATCAATTCATTTAATGATCTCTACAAATTTATAATTGTAGTATTCTTTTCAATGGGGATTGTTAAGTACATATTCATCTGAACTCCTACAAACATTACAGTATTGGTCAGGAGTTTCTATTTTTCAAGAACTCCTAACCAGCTCCAAGTCTGTTTTTCAAATGCATTCATCACTGTCGAGTCAATATAAGATATTGCTAGCTTCCTCACTGATATCAAACCACACAAAATTCTTATCTTTAACCCAGAATCCTACCGTAGGTAGATTATATAAAATATCTGAAGCCATCGTCCTGGCCTCTGTTCTTTTAACAAT
The DNA here is from genome assembly GCA_964637495.1 of uncultured Candidatus Peribacteria bacterium. Taxonomy (GTDB): domain Bacteria; phylum Patescibacteriota; class Gracilibacteria; order Absconditabacterales; family Absconditicoccaceae; genus CAZWWJ01. The sequence continues at coordinate 3,973 of CAZWWJ010000066.1, forward strand.
GTCTTCATAATCAATATCACTATAAGCTGCCATTTTAAAATTTAATCATTATAAAATTTACTTCAAAACAATCTCACTCCAATGTAAAATATTATAGCTTCAAATGCTTCTTCTTTTGAAACCATATTCATAAAAAGTTGATCTGCATGTTCTCTACTTAATTTGTTATTGTCATATAACCAGTCGTGAACACAAAATGCTTTTATAAACTTATAATAAAAGGGATGTGAAATGAACCATAATGGCCTCGGCAACGATCCTCAATCAAACTCAAAACCCGTTTTAATAGTATGCTCATCACCATTCAAATCAATAAAATTTATATCTTCTAATGTCTTCGCATTTCAATTGTTTAATATTTCTATTTTCATTTTTATGTTCTTAGTTATAAAATTACAGTTTTTTCATTAAGTCGATATGTAATCTAGAAGCCACCAAAGTTCTCTTAACGTCGTGATCATAATTTCACTCTTTTACTTTTCTAAGAACATCAGTATCATTTATCAATCATTTTTCAATTGCATATTTAACTTCTTTAATATCTTGTTTGTGTTGATCGTTCATATGTAAATCTTTTTTAAATATAAAAATATAACCATTATTGAAATAAACGTCATTTCTTAATAGTCCTTTAAGGTCTGCTAATTCATAAACATTGTCATCGTCTCTCCAGTGTTGTCAACTATAATAGTTGTCGACAACAAATTTATCTCATTTCTTTACTATCCTTATCATATGACCATATGTAGCCGGACCAAACTCAATTCAATCTAATTTACCATCAGACTTGTCTATGTTGTATTGTCTATTTCAGCGATATCAAGTAGAGACTGTATATCCTATGTCTAATGCCTCAAAAAACTTATTTGAAAGCAGTGGAAGTTGCTCTGATATAACAGGGTCGTTAGGATTTAGTCTGTTCCAAGTGTGTCTAACCAAGTCAATTGCTTTGTAAGCTTTCATACCAATTCCTTTTGTATATCAATATTTTTCTTTATTTTTATTAGCTTCTTTTAATAGTTTTCGAGCATCACATTGTCAATAGTTGTCTATAAGTGCTCACGTCCCTGCAAAATATCAACAACCCCGTTTGTCGAGTTTGTTTTGATTAAACTGTTGTTTATAATCCCAGAACTCATGTCTAGGAGCGGGGAGACTGATCTCACCCGCCACATAATCTTGCTTACTATAAACTTCCTGTGTTGAATTTATTATATTCATATTTTAATATTAACCAAATAAAGTATCTTCTACATACACGTT
>CAZWWJ010000067.1:0-5107 GCA_964637495.1 uncultured Candidatus Peribacteria bacterium
ATATTATAAACTTTGTTTATAATAAAGATTTGATTTTGTTTTTCAAGACCTACAAACAAAATATAAAAACACCGGATAGTATCCAGTGTTTTTATATTTTTAAGATTAATTATTTATTTTGAAAAATTATACAATCTGTAAGAGAAATAAACAAAAGCAGCCAAAAATACAAATATTAGAAAGTTCATAAAAGGACCTACTTGTACTTGTCTCATATCTCAAACCTGAACATTACTTCAATCTTCACATTCTCATATTACTGTATACCATTCATGCTCTACCTGATCTGCTTCCGGATCAAAAGGATATTCAAATCTTGTATCTTCTGTTTCACCAACTTTCTGCATATCATCAACAGAATCAACACTACTACTATCAGACATATAAATATTGTAATTATCTACTCAGTCTACTTCTTCCCAGGTTAAATAATAACTATCTCATTCCTTCATTGTTGAAAGCTGTATACCAGCTACTTCACATGATGGTTCTTCATCACCATTAGGTGCAGGATGTCATCATTCAATAAATACAACATCAGATGAAGCTCCAACTTTATTTTGTTCTTCATCCAGAGCAGAAATTTGTATATAATAATCTTGTTCTGTATCTATTTCTTCTAAAACTATTTCAGGATCATCAACAATTGTTTCACCTCTTTGCTCTTCATCATCTATATTATCTTCTTCTTCTGCAAAAACAACTTTAAATTGTGATGGTTCGCCACCATAATCCCATTCTATTGGTATCTGATTTTCATCCATTTCCAGCTGATACTTCACATTATTTATGTTTATTCACTCTACAATCTCTACACTAGCTTGATTTTCAAACATATCAGCCTCTCACTCATGGAAAAGCTCAAATGAAAGATCATATACTCATTCTTCTTCTATAGCAACATCAGCTTCATACCTTCCAGGTTCCATCTCTTCCATACTAAACTCCTCATAATCCTCAATTATAATATCTACCCCTTCTATTCTATCCCAGGTATTTGCTATTACAAGAAAATCTTCGTTCTCATAATATTGATCTTCCTGTATTTCTACTGATTCTAAATACTCTACATCTTCCTGTACATATTCAAACTCAACTTCACCGGACTCTGCTATCACGTTCTGATCAATATCATATATTTTAATTTCCAGAGTATTCTCTCATTCTTCTATATCTTCAACTGATACATTAATGTCTCAATTATCATCTGTAAGATCTTCACGAACCACATCACCGTTTAGAATAACCTCAAAGAAACTGTTTGGAGCATCACTTGTTCAAATAACATCAAGCTCATCTTCTTCTATTTCCGCACCTTCCGTAGGAGAAGATAATGAAACTTCAAACTCTTCCTCTGAATCTTCAGAAATTACTTCTATTTCATATTCTCATCTAATACTTGGATCTTCAAGCAATTCAGCCACAAAAGTAAAGTGCCCTTCATCCATTATATCTGAAGTTTCTCTAAAAATTAATCAATTAGAAAATGTAATCTCTCACTGATCTTCTACATCAAAAGTATAAAATCAGTCATATTCACCATCACCTGGGAACTCATCAATTACTTCTTCCATTTCTCATTCTATCATCATAAAGACATCTCATTCAAAGTCTTCTACTACTTCACCCAAATCATCAAGTGCTCTTATTGTAAGGTCTGCAGGTTCATTAACTTTCACCGGAGACGGATCTACTTCAATCTCAAATTCTTCTACATAACCCTTTGTGAAACTCAGCATTAATCATACAATTATAATCAATATTAATCTTTTCATTTTTTCCAAAATTTTTATATAAATTTTTAATATTTATTTGTTATAGCCCATCATCTTTCTCACTCCTGATCTGAATACATAACACGATCAAAAGAAAACATTATATCTTCTTTATCTAATCAAATAGACTCTGATTCTACAGATATTAACTTATCTCCCTCATTTAATTCTCAAACATCACTTATAATAACTCTGAAAACATTGTCAGCAGTCATAGTTAAAGATATTTCTTCAAATTCTGAATCATAACTTATAAGATCACGATATGATATCTCCAGTTCATCCATAGCTTCGTCAACAGAGGCAAAACTATCTAAATCATCATATTCTTGATCATCCACAATATCCTGCAAAGTTTCAAGATTCATTTTATTTCTGTCAAAATCAAACTGTAATGATATAGAAGACACATCATCTACATTAATATTGGATTCCACATACACTTCTTCTTCTGAATAATTAGCAATCAGTTCTCATAAGTCCTGTTGTTCCTCTTGCTCTACTCAAGCTATATCAGCCTGCATAAACTCTGTATTGCTTACAAAGAACATTATCACAAATGCTATCAAAGCAGCAAGCAATAAAGCAACAACATTTTCTTTAATAGTTTGAACACTCATAGGTTTTTGTTATCTTCTAAAACATTTTCATTATAAATACAAAAAAAATAAAAGCAAATCTTACAAAAATTTTTATGTATTTTTATGTTTACAAAATTATTTTTTAATATATAATTTACCAAATTCAATAATTTATTCTTTTTTGTCTGTGAGATTCTAAATCAGATGAAGTATGAATATTTCAGTTCTGATCGTGAAGATAATAAAAATCTGTTGTTTCTTCAAAATTCAAGACAGCATTTATACTATGGAAGTTAATATTTGAAATAGGGGTTGGAGTCATTCCATGCTTTACCCTTGTATTATAAGGATTAGTTGCATCATCAACTTTTTCTCTAATAGTATCCTGATCACAGTTTTGGTAAGCCTGATCTAGTCAGTAACACAAAGATACATCAGCATCCAACCTCATATTCTCGTTTAATCTATTTATAAAAATTCAAGCTATTAAAGGTTTATTTTGATCATAGTTTTCTTCTTTTTCTATTATTGAAGCAAGTTTTACAATATCATAAAAATCAAGATCAAAAACATATCATCTTGCAGATAAATTTTCATTGAAATTATAGTAATCTCCTTCCAGAGACTCCCAAACTGTTTGATCAAACTGTTCCAGTTGCATATATATTAGTTGATCAATAATCTTCTGAGAGTCTTCCAGAAATTGAATATCTATATGATAAGTTTCAGGATATAAGAAACCTTCCAAAGTATTAATTTCATTATCTTCTCCTGCAACTGATAAAAAATCATACCTTTCTTTATAGGAAGATATAATATCATCACTTTTAGCAAAGTTTTCGTATTCACCTGAGTCTATTAGGTCCAGGTTATTCAGATGTTTGTCAACATCATATATACTCCAACCTTCTCTTATAGTGATTGATTTATAACTTTTATCTGGACCTTTATTTATTTTTTCTACAAAATCACTTACTCTATAACTTCCTTCAAAGTTATATACACCTGCATAGATTGATTCTAAATTTTCTTCGGATAAATTCAGATATAATTTTACCAAAAATTCCTCATAAGTATTTAACTCTTTTTTGAACACAGAAATATCTTCTCATTCCTGCAAAACAACATCACTATCTATTTGTAGCCTTCAAAAAAATAACAATACAAAAACACTAACAAAAAATATTGCCCCCAAAACAAACACTGAAAGTACTAATTTTTTCATCTAAAAAATTTTTAGTTAATAATTATCTTTTACTTTGAATTCTCATTTCACTGCTCCTCCAAAGTCATACCTACCAGAGAAGACTCCTGATCTATATCATCTTTCTGATTACCTGCATTATCTCTGTTAATATAAACAAACATAGGAATTATCATTGGTATTCTTCCAAGAATTTTTGTAAGATGAGTTCAAAGCTCTTCTTTTATTACCTTCAAAATTTCCTTAACATTTTTGTTTTCCTTGTGAAGCTGAGTGTATTTTTTCTTTGCAAACTCTACAATATTTGTATGAATTTTCTTAACTTCGGAAGAATAAACAAAACCCCTGGATTCTATCTGTATGTTTCCAACTAACTCTTTTGTTTTTGAATCAACTTTGAAAATAAGATTCACGACTCCATTTTCTGCCATTATTTGTCTTGCTTTCATTACATACTCTCCGGATAAATGACCTAGTCACTTACCATCCACCATTACAGTATCCAGTTTGATTCATTTATCTGCAACTTTAATTTCATCATCATACATTTCTATAACACTACCATTATATATTGGCATCAAAACCTTGTCTTCTTCCATACCCATATCCAAAGCAAGTTGTCTGTGTGCATACCTCATTCTTGCATCTGTATAAAAAGGAAGGAAATATTCAGGTTTAACAAGATTCAACATAAGCTTATGATCTTCTTCATAACCATGACCTGAAGCGTGAATATCCAAATCATCATTTGTAATAAGATTAATATCCCTAACCACAAGATCATTTAACATTCTTGCAACATCTGCTTCATTACCAGGTATTACTGAAGAAGACATAAGGACAGTATCTCCTTTTCTTAGATTGAAATTGGCATGATCTCCTCTTGAAATTCTTGCAAGTCAGCTGAATTCTTCTCACTGTGCTCATGTAGAAAGAATCACTACTCTATCCGGAGGCATATTTTCAACATCAGAGGTTAATCTACGAATACAGCCTCTTGGCACATCCAAATAACCAAGCTGTTGACATATTTCTACATTATTTATCATTGACCTTCATTCAAGGAAAACTACTTTGTCATACTTAATTGCTGAATTAACTATCTGGATAATTCTTCAAACATTAGAAGCAAAAGTAGCAATCAAAAGCCTTGAAGGAGCTGTTTTTATTATATTTTCAAGGTTTTCTCCTATTACTTTTTCTGATACAGCCCATCATTTACTTTGAGAACCAAGACTGTCACCTATATATAATCTAACACCTTCCAGACCAATTCTTGCAATTTTTCATAAATCAGCAGGCTTATCAATTGCAGGTGTATAATCAATTTTGAAGTCTGCAGAGTTAAATATTAATCCTTTAGGAGTATGAATAGCTAAAGCTAAAGTCTCCGGAATATTATGATTAACTCCCACAAACTCTATATTAAAACATCAAAGCTTTAAAACATCACTTTCTGGGTCTATTATCTGATGTTTTATTTTGGGTACATCTTTTGGATCAGCAAATGTTTTTTTGATAATTCACAAAGTCAAAGGAGTTGTATA
>CAZWWJ010000068.1:0-5061 GCA_964637495.1 uncultured Candidatus Peribacteria bacterium
AAAAATCATACCAAAGAACTTAAACTTTTATATTTCCTGTTAATTCTCTTGAGTTCTTTTGGAGATAGACCTCACTGAGTTTCTTCCTCTTCTTCCTCAGCAGACTCCAAAAACTCTTCTATCAACTCATCTGGATTTTCATTTCAGGAATCTGCTCATTCAGTTTGTTCTGATTCCATTTCTTCCTGAGTGTTATCAAGATTGTTTTTGTTCATATTTATGTTTTTATTTTTTAAATTCTTACATTTACAAGTTTATTCAAAAAAAAATATCTGTCAAATTTTACAAAACTTTTTTAATATCATCTAATTTATATCATTTATTTGTAAGCTTCCTCATGATATCAAATCAATTTTCACCCTTTTGTTTATATTTTTCAATTTCTTTTTGTATCCCTTTTTTAACTCATTTTTCTAATTCTTTTTTCATTTCAAAAACTATATCATCAATTACATTTTTGTCAACTCATTTTTGTAATAAGTTATTATACACATTATCAAGAGGTTTTCATTTATTTACCACCTCAGAATAAAGATAACTTTCAGCAAAACTTTTATCATCAATATACCTTTTTCTTTTCAAAGTTGTAATAGTTTTTTCTATTGTTTTCTCATCGTATCATTTTTCCAGCAATCTAATTTTTAACTGGTATTCTGTTTTTGGATAACCTGATATATACTCCATTGCATATTCCATACAAGGCTTCATAAATAAATTTTTTAATAATATAAATATATCTATTATAAAAATAAAAGTTGATTTTACAAGAATTTTATTTAAACTATAATAATAATTTAAAACAATAAAAAGCAGTATGAGAGAAGAAAGCAAAAAAGAAGTAAACATAGATGTTAATGAAAATTATATCCAGCACCTAAAATACTTCCTTGAAGATCAAGAAATAAAAAATTTACTTGAATCTCTTAAAAAACCTCTCAAAAAATCAATAAAAATTAACTTAAACAAAATATCACCACTAGAATTACAAAAAGACACAGAAAGCCTTGGACGAAAATTTTATGATGCAAATTATGAAGAAAAAAATTCCAATATAAAGGATCTTTTTTATATAGACAGAGAAGATACAAGTTTAGCACTTGGAAAAACATTTTATCATCTTAGTTGATTTTTCTATGTACAAGAAATTTCTGCCTGAGTACCTGCAAAACTTATAGAAATAAAGGAAAATGATTTAATTCTTGATATAAGTGCAGCTCCAGGATGAAAAAGCAGTCAACTAGCTGACTATTTAAAATCCCAATGAGAACATAAATGATTGGTTGTAGCAAATGATGTAAACAAAAAAAGAACACAATCTCTTGCCCACAATCTTAACAGAACAGGTATGTATAATACTGCAGTAACATCAAAAAACTGATTCATGTTTGGAAAAAACCTTCCGGAAGTCTTTGATCACGTATTAGTAGATGCTCCTTGTTCCTGAGAAGGCACTGCATTCAAGTCTGTAGCTGCTTTGAAATACTGGAAACATCAGGAAACCAAAAGACTTGCAGGTACACAATTCCAGTTATTAATGTCTGCAGTTAAATCAGTAAAAGAATGATGAACTATTGTATTTTCTACTTGTACTATTAATCCTTATGAAAACGAATATAATATCAAAAAAATACTTGATTATATGCAGGATTATATAGAACTTGAAGATATAAACATTCCTGAGAAATCCCCTTGAATCAGCAAAGTATGAGAAGAAGAGATTTTACCAGAAACTCAGGCAAACAAACTTGCAAGGTTCTGGCCACATATACAAAAAAGCTGAGGTTTTTTTATTGCCAAACTTAGGAAAAAACAATCAACAAAAGAAAAATTCAATCCAAAGGACAACAAACTTGCTCCCAAAAATCCCTTTCAGGCAGACTTTAGTAAAAAACTTCAGAAAAATGTAATAAATTATATAAAAGAAAATTTTGATATTGACCTTAATAACTCCTGATACTTTTTCTTTGCTACAAAAAATCAGGTTTATATTACAACAGAAAAAATTCTAGATATCAAAGATATTTTGGAGTTTGAAAAAATATGAGTACCCGTATTAAAATTCAGCATGAACAATTATAGACCTTTACATGCTCTTTGAGTGATTTTATGAGATTTTGCAAAGAAAAACTATGTAGAATTAGAATACGAAACCGTCCAGGAATATGCTAACAGAAATGATATTGATCTGAATAATATAAAATATCAAAATATAGAAAGAAAAGACTATATAATAATAAAGTATAAATGATACTGAATTTGAGTTGGAAAAGTAATTGAAAATTACATCAAAAATAAATACATAAAAATATAATCTTAGTTTATCTCTTCTGGATATTTAAATTTCAAATCAATTATTTTTAATCACTTTTGCTTTTGGGCATTTTTCAGTGTTTCAAAAAAATTATTTTTATTTTCTACTCTAAATCATACTCACCCAAAACTTTCTGCTAGTTTAACATAATCAGGATTACCAAAATCCATTCACCATACAGGCATACTTGTTACCTGCTGCTTCCATTTTATCATTCAATAGCTTCAGTCATTCAAAACTACAATAATCAAGTCCAAATCCTGCCTGACTGCTGTCTCAAGATCACCTACATTCATCATAAATCAACCATCTCCGGTTATTACTACTACATTCTTGTTGGGATTCAATCTTTTGGCCTCCATGCCAGAAGCAACACCTGCACCCATAGTAGCCAAAGCATTATCAAGAATCAACGTGTTTGGCTTATAACAAATATAATTCCTTGCAAACCATACCTTATAAAGTCAATTATCAAGTGCTAATATATCTTCCTTTTCCAGAAAGTTTCTTGTATCATTTACAAGCTTCCTTGGTCCCATTATATTATCACCCATATCTTCCTCTTCTATATTTCTGGTAATTTGTTCCTGATATTTTTCCTTCGTAGAATAAATTCTTTCAAAATCTTGTTTGGTTGTATCTATGTTGGATTCGCACAACTGCCAGAATGTATTTCCTATATCACCTACAATATCAAGATAAGGAGAGTATACCGGATCTATCCTTGATTCAAAAAAGTTTATATGAATTGTTTTTACTCCTCAACTTCCAATAAGATAGGTTGGCTTTTCTACTGGATCATATCATACAGACAGAATTAAATCACTTTGAGATATAGCATCATGAATATAATCACCACTACTCAAAGCCGCTGTCCCAAGACACTGAGAAAGAGACTCATCCACAACACCTTTTCACATCTGAGATGTAAAAAAAGGTATATTATGTTTCTGAATAAAATAAGTTAAATATTTTGTTATCTTCTTTCTGTTTGCTCACGCTCAAATAAGTATTATTGGATGTTTTGCTTTTTCAAGTTCTTTTATCAAATTGTTAAGGCATTTTTCATCTATTGCAGGTCTTCTTACCTTTTGATGTGAAATCAGGGAAGTATCAACATCCACACTTTCTCTTGCTATATCTTCAGGTAACTCTATACAGCTTGCTCCCGGTCTTTCTGACTTGGATAGTCTAAAAGCATTATTCAGAATATGAGCTAGCCTATACCCACTTACTACTTTTGTAGCAAACTTTGTAATTGGCTCCATCATTGATACAACATTTATTATCTGGAAAAGACCCTGTTTGGATTTTTTGATAGGCTTCTGTCATGTTATAACAACTACCGGAAATCCACCAAGTTGAGCATAAGTAACTCAAGTAACCAAATTAGTTGCTCAGGGACCAAGTGTTGAAATAGCTACTCAAGGGTTTTCAGTTAATCTACCATAAGTTGCAGCCATAAATACTGCAGTTTGTTCATTTCTTGTAAGTATTAGATCTATTTCTTCTGATTCTCTAATAGACTCTATCAAATCAAGATTTTCCTCGCCCGGTACTCAATAAACAACTTTTACTCAATTTTTCACTAACTGGTCTACCAAAAGATCACTTGCCTTCATATTTTTATTTAAAAAATAAATTTTTTATTTTATAATGAAATCTATCTAATATTCCACAGATTTTATTACATAATTTTTCTTGAATTTTTGTTTTTTATATTTTAAATATTTTTATAAGTTTAAAACTCTAAATAAAAAATTATGAAAAATAATATATTGGTTTGTTGAATGGGTCGTTTTGGATTTGCATTACTAAAACATCTTGATTCCAATATCAACTATGAAAAATACAATCTTTACTGATGGGATATCGACAGTAGTCTTATTTGAAAACTAAAAGAAACAGGCAAAAACAATTTTTTTCAAAAAGATTTTGAAGTATCAAATAAAGTTAATTTCATATCAAATCTGGAAGAAATACTTCCTAAAACCAACATTCTAATAATTTGAATAAAATCTGATGCTATTAATTCATTTCTGGAAAACTACAAAAAGTATATTAATAACTGAACAATACTACTCAATGTTGCCAAATGACTTTCTCCTAATTGAAAAACCTTTTCTGAAGAAATCCCTCAAATACTTAATTGAAAAAACATACAATATACTGTACTAAGTTGAGGAACGAAAGATTTGGATTTACTTGAATGAAACCCTGTATGAGTATCTATTGGAACTAAGGACAAAGAAGCAAAAAAACTAATTTATGAAATATTTTATAATGAAAAAAATTTTTATACTCAATTTTTTGATGATACAAAATGAGTAGAATTTGCAGGAATATTTAAGAATCTTGGCTCAATACTTACCTGATATATTAATTGAAGCTGAAAACCATTAGGAACACAAACATATTATCTTACCAAATTTTGTGAAGAAATCAATCACATTGCCAATAGCCATCTTCAAACATCTTCTGAAATATTTGATATTACTTCACAGTGCCGAGGAAACGATCTTTTTATGAGTGCTTTTGGACAAACAAGAAACAATGAGTTCTGAAATTTACTTGGAAAAGGGATAAAATTTGAGGATGCTCATCAGATTATGAAACTACAAAGAAAAACCATAGAGTGAGTAAATACAATCAATTTTTTGGAAAAACTAATAAACACATACAATATAAACACTGCCAGAATGCCTATAATTAACTGAATTATAAATTTCAGGTACAATAAATTTTTTGAA
>CAZWWJ010000069.1:0-5019 GCA_964637495.1 uncultured Candidatus Peribacteria bacterium
CAACAAATGAATTTATAGAATTAAATAATAAATTATGGCGTAAATGAATCATAAAAGATGATTCATGAGAAAAGCTTTGGCAGGAGTTAAATGATTGAAGAACTGAACAAGAAAGAATAAGTGATTGAAACAGTAGGAAAATTTCAAACATTTTTGGTGATCAACAATCTGATATATAAGTGAAAAATATAAAAAATTTGGAATAATATAAAAACAGGAACGGAAAACCCATTCCTGTTTTTTTGTCCTTTATGCTTCCTTGTGTGTTAGTGTTCTAAGAAGAGAATCTATGCTGCAATTGTAGTCATTAACACAATTCAGATTTATGCCATGCATTTGTAAAGCTTCTACCAGGATTTTGTAGTGCTGGTGAGAACAATTCATCTGACCATAAGCTTCTTTAGTAAGAGCCCACCTTGCAATTTCATAGTCCCACTTTTCTGCAAGAGTTTTTGCTGCTTGTAGTACTTCACACTCTCTTTTGTATTTTTCCCAGTTATTGGTTGCTATAAGTTGCATGTTTAGATCATGAAAAGCATCATTTATCTTTATTAAAAGCATGGTTTCCTCTTTTTAATAGAAAACAAGGTATTACAATCTAAGTAGATAACTTAGATAAGTTGTTTATACTTGAAAAATATAAAAAATCAATAGTTTTGGTTTGATTTAATTTATTTTTTATTATTTGAAAACTTTTATTTTTTGAATATAAATAGAAATGTTTATTAATAATTAATTATGAATATGTCCAAAAAAAGAATAGAAGAAATCATTTCTTTGCCACATAATCCTGAAGATATAGAATCCTATACCAAGTCTTTGAAAAAAAATCTTTTTATAGTTTTGTCTGATAAAGAAAAGAAAGATGGTTCTTTACCAGAAGGTTTTGAAGTTTTTATGGAAAACTTGGATCATGGTCTGGAACATACCTATAATGTTTATCAAAAAGCTCTAGAAATAGCTGATAAAATAGAAGAAGAAACCAAGGAAAATATTAACAGAAGCCTGATTTATATAATGGCTGCTATGCATGATGCAGGAAGGTTTCACATCAGCAGTAATAAAGATAAACAGGATAAATGTGAGAAACAACACAACAAATGTGGAGTAGCACAGATTAAGCTTTTTCAGAAAAGACTTAGGCAAAGATGATATGAATTGGATGATTCTCAGGTCCAAGATATAACAAATTATATTCAGAATCATGATTATCTAACAGAAAGACTTGATGGATCAACGCTCAAAGAACCAGAATCTCTTGAATGACAAATAGTAAGACTTGCAGACAGAATAAGTACTGACATAATAAAAGAAGTTAGAAGATATTGGGAGACTGGTAAAAGAAGAAACACTCCTTTGTTAAGTGAAAAAGTTTCTTTTCAGGATAGGATAAATTTTAGTTTTGATCAAATAGATGATTATATAAGATCAGGTAAACTTGATCAGATGTTTTTCTTTCTTGCTTTGATAAGTGTTTCTTCAGGAGATTTTTCACATCCAAAGCTTGCCGAAATTTATGCTGATTGGTCAAAAGAAAAACAGCATGCAGTAGATGAAATTTTAAAAATAGCAGAAGAAGAAGGTTATGATATTAAAAAGATAAAAAACATAATAGACAACTATCTTGAATATTTTGGAATAAAATTGTATTAGTAAAAAAAATTTTTTAAAAGAATCCAAGATTCTAACACTTTATTTTTTTGCTTGAATTTGGTCTATGTTTGTGTTTTGATTGTTCTCTTGATTGTAATTAAAGCAACGAACACTTATACAGTTGTTTTTGTGAATATATTTTATTTCATATTCTGGTTCTTGTTTTTTTTGTTGTGTAACTATAAGGCATGGTTTATAAGTATCATCGCAAGAAGACATTGATAGCCAATAGTAGGCTTTTTGGAGCGTTTTTTGATTGCTTTTTTGTTGATACAGAAAGTCACCTTCTGTTGTATAAATACCCGGGAAGTAGTTGGTAAGTTCTTTTAGCTTTTTCTTTTTTCATTTATCAATAAGATGCTTTATATAATCTTCATTTATTAGAAATTCTTCTTTTCATTCATTTTTGAGGTACTTTATCATTGCATCATAACTGAAAAGAACTTCATTTATGATTTCATCATCAAATCATTCTCCAAAAAAGATTATTTTCTCAGAAGGATTTTGTTTGGATTCAAGCATAAAATATTCATTTCATTTTCCTGAAATTAACGATTTGAAGTTTTTGTCTTCTTTTAGTTTAATGCTTCAGGGAAATAATGTTCTTGCAAAATTTTTTGATATACTTTCGTTTTTGTTTTCAAATATATGTTTGTTATTTGTTTCTGTTTTTTCTCTAAGTGGATTGTTACTAATAGCTCAAAAGAATTCTTTCAATATGGATCCTACAAACATAACCGGGATTACAAGTATTCCAAATGATGTTTTCCAAAAAATTACTGATATATGCTTTGAGAAACCCTTTTTTTCTTTTTCATTATCTATTATAGGTTTGAAAAAATTTCTTAAATTTCTTATGATATGGTTTGTTTTTATTTGTGTTTTGTATTCAAGTTCACTAAAAAAATCTTTGATTGTTCTTTCTTGTTTGTTTTCTATACCTTGGGTATCGGAATTTATATTTGTGGAATCAGAATTTTCAGAATTTAAGTTTCAGTAAGGGATTTCTTCTTGAATTGTGTAGTTATTTTCAGGATTAGTTGACTGTGTATTATCTTTAGGTTGTTGTATAGTTAAATTTTCATCATAAAAGTTAAGAGAAGAGAAGTCTTCTCAGGCAAGGATATCTGGTAGGTTTTCAGAAATTCGGGTGTTGTCATAAATATGGTCATATTGTTTTAGAATTTTTTGTATTGTTTCCAAAGTTTCTTTTCATTCATAAGAAATAATTCACTCTTTAAAAGCATTTTTTTGGGCTTCTTCCAAAAGTCTAATAATCCCATCTTTTAATGATATTTTTCAGTTATCTTGGGATTTACTTTTCATATTGATAAATTTCTTTATTTTTTCAAGGTCGTTTTGGGTAACAAGTTGAGAGGATCAAAAAGCTTCTCTTAGTTTTTTTTTCTTTGCTGAATTCAGGAAGTAAGATGGTCTTCACTTGGTAGACTTTTGTTTGGTGTTTGTTGGGTTTCTCTACTTTTTATCATATTTTGTTGGCTTATTTTTTAGAATGCAAAATAAAAAAATAATACTAAGTCTGTCTTAGATAGATATAATTTTATTATAATAATTATTCTAAATATATTCTAAAATCCTGTTATGGTATTTCTTTTTAATATATAAAAACCTATTACATTCAGTAGTAGAGATACTTACTACAAAAAAGTCGGACTATTTTTTGGTATTATTGATTAGTGTATTTTTTATTATTTTTGTATTTTATAGTTAATAATTTTGTTAAGTTTCAATTTTTATTAGTGGTACGAAAATCTCCCGTGATGTAGCTCATCAGTGTTGTCAGAATTGGTCATTAGGTCTTTCTACAATGTTGTTTTGTTGTAGACTGTATTTATCGGTTGCAATTATTACAAAATCTCCGAATCTTTCTTTGAATTTGCTGGAAGGTGTATTAATTCAGAACAGGTTGTTTTCCAAAGCTTCTTCATAATCATAAATTTCAAATCAGAAACTTAGGTTGTTTTTAACATATTCTTTGAAGTCTTTTTGTCTTTCTTTTTTGACAAAACAGTATTGACATCTTGGTTCACCAGCTAATGGTATAGTTAGCATCTCTTCAAGTTCCGGATGTTCTTTGTCTATAAAAATCTGATTTTCTCGTGGGATGTCTATTTGTCAGTGATCAGCTGAAACAATTATTGCTGTATTGGTTCAGCTTAGATTTTTGGCAAGTTTTTCAAACTGATAATCTATATCTTCAAAGTGTTGGAAGGTTTTTTCGCTGTTGATTCAGTATGTGTGAGAGAAGCTGTCAAAATCTGCCCAGTAACTGTAAATGTACTTGCTTTTTTTGTTGTAAAATACTGCTTCTACAGTTTGAGAAAAACATTCGTTCATTTGTTCATAGAAAAGAGTTTTTGCACCTTTGTTGTGATGCCTGTTGTATAAAGAATTTTGAAATGATTTGTGAGTTACTACAAAATTATCTACTTTTGTGTTGTTAAAGAAAGTATCACTTTCAAAAAAATCGTAAGGATTGATTTGTTGGGTAAGTGGTTCATCTGTTATTGTGTTAACCCATGGCAGGGGAGTAACTATGGTTCAAAATTCTTTTGACCACATATTCCATGCCATAATACCGTGATCCTGAGTTGTTTTTCAGGTAGTAAGCATAGTTACTGAGCTTGCAGTAGTAGAAGGAAAAATACTTGTGATACTTCCTAATAAATTTTGTGCAAGGAATGAATTTTTTCAGAAATTAGTAAGCCAGTTGTATCCCAGTCAATCAATAATGAAAAAAACAATATTGTCATAATCTTTTAGTTGATATGAAGTTAGATATTTTGATTCTTCGTATTCACTTGAAGCTCATGTTCGGTTAATCAAGCTGGAAACCAAGTTTATATTTCCATCTCATTGATAATCAGGTATTATCATCTTGTTATATTAATTTCTAAATGTAAATATATTAATAGGATACAGATAAACAAAGAGGATGCAAGCTTTTTTGAATAAAAAAGCTCAGCAGGAAATTCAGGCTGAGCTTTGTGAATGTAATATTATATGTTTTCATTATTTTTTGTGTAGAAAAGAATAAAACCTATTGTGCTATAAAGATAGAAGATTATGAAAAACATTATTGTGATTTTGACATATGCCCATGTAATTTTGTTGAATATTTCAACAATATATTCTTTGTTTGTATAAGGTTCTTTAATAAGCATAAATCACCTATATATGTAGTTGTTTTGTAGGCATTGTTTTATAATTAGTTTCATCAAAAAGTCAATATATTTTATTTTAAAAAATTACTTGAAATATTATCTTTTTTGATTATTTTTTAAAAGCTTCCTGAAAAGGAAGTCTTGGTGGTCTTGCGGAGTGTTGATAGCTCCTCTCTCTGGT
>CAZWWJ010000070.1:0-5016 GCA_964637495.1 uncultured Candidatus Peribacteria bacterium
CATACTTTTGAGCATATTGCTGATTTTCATCAACATTTACTTTTACGAATTTTGCTTTTCCTTCGTATTCATTAGCAAGATTTTCAAAAACCGGGGCAAACTGATTACATGGACCGCACCAAGGTGCCCAGAAATCTACTACCACAGGTTGCTCACTTTGTAAAACTTCTTGCTCAAATGAAGAATCTGTTACTTCTAATACATTTTTCGTCTCTGCCATTTAATTAATTTAATATCTAAAAAGGTATCAAAATATTAACATTTTTTGTCTAATTTCAAACAAAAAATATTAAACAAATTATTAATAGTCAAAATACAACTTATATACAATTTTCTTCAAAATTCTAACTATATTAACACTCAGATTCACAAAGCCCTTAACAGCTATTATTTCAAATTTTTCTATTTTTCCCATGATTGTTGTAAAAAAAAGTAAAAATTTATTTGAGTTAACCTCTAGTTCTACTTCATAAGAATTTTCACCTACTCTATGGAATACAGCATTTACACTTTCGTTACTTATTGCCTTATAAAAACTTGCTTCATCATTAAACAATTTCATCTGCTGCATTTCTCAAAATTAAAACTAAATTTTTTCTTCAAATCTTTGATAGTTTTAGTCTTTTTTTAAAAAAATTCAACAGATTGTTTGTTAAAATTTTTATGGAAACTTTGTGTTGATTTTTATGGAAACTTTATTATAATATTTTTGCTATTTTATACAGTTAAGAAGTGAAAAATGCAACAAAAATATTTCAACAATATTGTTAAAAGATTATTAAAAAATAAGAACAAAATTATAACATCAGAAAAAATAAAAAATTTGGTGTCCAACATTCTGGAAGATGAGTTTACTCCAAAAAAGTCTTATAAAATTCTTTATCATCTAAAAAACAAAGGTTACTTAATACCTCTGAAAAAAGATATTTTTTTCGTTAAGTTGCCTTCACAAGAAACTACTCAGGAAGAAATAATAGATAAATTTTACCGAGATATACTAAGAAACCATTGCAGAGAAAAACTTGATTATGCTTGGTATGTATGATGACTAAAAGCATGTCAGCTAAATGCCTGAGATTTTTCTGTTCCGGAAGAAATTGAGATTATAAACCCTCACAAACAAGCAAGAGAAACAATTCTTACCTGAAAATACTGAAATTTTAGAAAATACACCGGGAAAGATATTAATATATTCAACAAGCTTAAAAAACTTACCAACAAAACAAAAATATGAAAATACACTATCTCTTTCTCAAATCTTGAGTTATCGATATTGGAAAGCTTATACAATATAGATGATATTACCTGAAATTTTAATATTGAATTCATAAAAAGAATAATAAGAAAATACAAAAAAAAGCTTAATTATGAAAACTTTGATTATATAACAAAACTTGGAAAACATCAAACAAGCATAAACAGGTTATACAAAATAAGTAAAAGCATAGACCCCAACATATCCGAAAATATCAAAAAAATTATAAAGAAAAACAGCTATTTTCTGGATTTATAAAAAAACAAGGAATTTGCTTCCTTGTTTCTTTGTTACATTTTTAATCTTGATCAAACTGCTCATAAACTATATCCTTATTACCTGTATATTCTCTGAAAAAATAATTTTCGGGAACTGGAACTCCTTTTATTCCAGAAAGACACCTTGTAACATTTCTTTGCCAGTTTTCGTCAGATGAAGCATATATACTTCAATTCTTGTTTCAATATCTTGAAAGATCTGTTAACTTATTGTGATCTCAAAGATATTGATTTACAAGAGTAGTAAAAATCATTCTTGCTCACTCTTCTGGAGAATCATATCAAACCCTGTCTCACCTATCATTATTACCAACATTTCATACATTCCATTCTGTAGTCATATTAGCTCATAATCAAGACTCAGCTGCTCCAATACAAATACCAAGATCTATATCTACATCAGTATTTCACTTTGCACTCCTCCAAATAGATATATCATCAAAAGGAGAAACTGCATTCTTTGAAAGATAACTTTTTCTTCTTTGTTCAACAGTATCTCACTTATAATAAGGAACATCCTCTATATCAAATTCTCTATCTTTTATATCCTCCATGTATTTTTCATGATACTTTGTTGGCAACATATGTCTGGATCATACCACACTTAAATCCATTTTTTTCAAAGGATCTTTATATTCTCAGTCTTTGAGTATCTTAAATTGAAGATGAGGTCAACTACTATCTACTCAAGCTCATCTTGTTCATGGTTTTCATCAACTCAAAGCAATAATATCTCATTTCTCTACTTTAGAATTTTCTCTTACTAATACCTTTGATACACGAGTATATACAGTAAAATAATCATTTGGATGAGCTATTATAATCCAATTTAATCAATAATCATCATGCTCTTCCACCTTATACACCTTTCAATTGGCTGGAGCAAATATCTCATCACCTTGAGATGATCTTATATCAAGTCATTTATATTCCTCATCATACCTTTCTTCATATCTTGGATCATCAAAAAAATTAGTAAATCATTCCTTTGGTAATACAGGCCATGAAAAAAAATCATCTTCATAATCTTTATCGGTTTGCAGAGTTTCTTTTATACTATTTTCATCATCAAAATCTTTTTCTTCTATTAAAGAAAGATGATTTTTAAGATCTTCCTGTCTTTCAGCTGCACTATGGTATCTTTCTTCATAACCATTTTCTTCTTCTACTTCTTCCAATACTGAAGCAAAATTTATATTTTGTTTATTAAAGTCTTCAAGTTTGTTTTTTTGCTGAGCAAAATAGTCTCTAAATTTAACTCTGGCTTCATAATAAAGCTCTTTATGATCCTTATACTCCTCTAGCTTATCTTTATAATTTTCTATAGTTTCATTAATTTTATAATTAATAATTCACTCTAATTTTTCATAATCTATTTGAGAATATATATTCGAAAAATTTTTGTATCAATACTTAAAAGCTTCTTTTTGAGACAAACTTAATACATTTTTGGTTTTTTTAATCCTTTCTCTTTCTTTGTAAAGCTTATTTCATTCATTAACAACATACTCTCCAAGATTTTGCATATTATTATTCAGATTTTTTAACCTTTTTATTCATCCTGCAATATCATTGGCAACATAATCTAAATTATTGTTTAGAGTCTCTATCTCTTCGTTAATATCTTCCATAGCTTCCTTAGTGTCTTCATTGTCTTTATAATCTTTAAATACATTAACAAAACCATTTATCAATTTTTTTAATTTAACTTTCTGCTGTTTTATATCTTCTGCTATATCAATATCTTTAGCTTCATAATAAGACTCCATTATTTGAGACTCTATCTCCCTAAATTCTTCTTCATATTCTTGTTCTGTTTTTAAATCATTTTTTCCAGAGACTATGTTTGCACTAAATCAGATTATGATTAAAAAAATTAATCACTTTATTTTCATTTTGTTTCTGTTTAATCGTTAAATGCTAAATTAGTTTTTTCTTCTTTTTCTACCTTATCAGCCTGAATAAGAATCCTTTGTGCATCTGATCCGATAGGATAGCATCACATTAATGTAACAGCATCCTCATCCTTATTATTATTGTAAAATTCTGTTACTTTATCTGGCCGCATTATCTCTTCATTACTTACTTGATATACATGTAGATTTCATTCCCACATTATTTTTATTTTATCTCCATCAGAAAGATCCGGCATGTTAGCAAAAACTTCTCAATAAGGATTATTTTTTCGCCAGTAATAACTTGTGTGACCAAATATAAAAGTATTTCCTCACTCTCACGGTTCTGGAGTAAAAGGATATTTAACTACTCAATCATATAATTCTTCTTCAAAGTTACCTTCATTCATCATCCTTTGAGGATTAACATATTCTATATTAACAATTGGTGCATCCACACCCAGAGAAGGTATTATTATTCTATTATCAGGAGGCTTAAGATTAAATGTAAAATCATAATTTGAATTTTTTGAAAATAGCTTATCCTCTAGGTCTTTTTCATAAATATTTTCCTGAGATTCTTTACTATCAAATCAGGAAAGATATGAATCCAATTCTTCCTGATATGCTTCTTCTCTATATCACTCAAAACTATCAGTTGTCTTTTCTTCACTAGAGGTATTTTCACTTTTGTTTTCTCTAGAATCATCTTCTTCAGTTAGAGAAGAACTTTCTGAAAGCTCTTCCAAAGAACTAAAAGAAAAATCTTCTGCATGAATTTCTTCTTCAAAAAATACAGATTTTAGTTCACTGTAAAAAATATTAAAGTTTACAAAAACTATACCTATTATTAGGACACTTGTAAACAAAGCTGAGAACTTAAAAATTTCTCCAAAAATTCCTAATATCAAATCTTTGAAAGATTTTTTTGATTTCCTGGGTTGTTTATCAGAAAGATTTTTGTCTTCTGAATCAGTCTCATTAATATATTCAACTTCTTCGGAGTCTTGTCCATAATCAAATGAGATTTCTTCATTCTCTAACTCATCCAGTTTCATTTTTGTTTTTGGTTTTGTTTTTTATTTAAATGTTTATATTTCTATATTAATGGATTTTCTAACAAAATCAAATTTATTAACTTTTTTTCACTTTATTTTGTTGACTTTTTGATATAATTACATTTTCTTAAATTGAATTTTTAAATTTTTTGTTTATATATTATTATTGTTTTATATACAAATATAATTTTAATGTTTTTTCTAAAAAATGCAATAAAATGATTCTTTATATGAATAGCAAATATTGTACCCTGACTTTCGGGAGCAAGTATTGCTGTTGTTTTAAATATATATGAGAAACTTATTTCTTCTATTGCCAACATATTCAACAAAGAAAATATTAAGTTTCTTTTTTGTATAGGAATATGAGCGTTGATATGAATTTATATATTTGCTCATAGTTTCTGATTTCTTATTGAAAACTATGAAACACCAACTCAATTATTTTTTGTTTGATTAATAATAGGTTCTATACCTTTTATCATAAAACAAAACAAAGACAATAAACCCACTCCATGAAAATTAACTGC
>CAZWWJ010000071.1:0-4997 GCA_964637495.1 uncultured Candidatus Peribacteria bacterium
TAGTATCAAGTGCAAAAGAATCTTGAGTTGAAGTTTCTGATATAGCAGGACAAATACCCAAACTTGAGCATGATGTATATCTTAATGAGGTAGAAAGATATTTAGAAATAACAGAAAATATATTAGATAAATCTTCATTAGAAGTTCTACAATCGAAAGTAATAAAAGCAAGAGAAAATTGAGTAAATCTTTCTAACATTTTAGATAAATTATCTAGACTTGAGAAAGAAATATATCGTAGAGAAGCAGAGAAATCTCTGGCAAGAGCAGAAGAAAATTTAACTAGATTTTATTTGGATTCTTTAAGAGTTGATTTATCAGAAGCAAAGAGGTATTGAGTTGAT
The DNA here is from genome assembly GCA_964637495.1 of uncultured Candidatus Peribacteria bacterium. Classification (GTDB taxonomy): domain Bacteria; phylum Patescibacteriota; class Gracilibacteria; order Absconditabacterales; family Absconditicoccaceae; genus CAZWWJ01. The sequence continues at coordinate 345 of CAZWWJ010000071.1, forward strand.
GTTTCAGATATAGAAGAAAAAATACCTAATATTCAAAGAGATATATTAAATAAACTTATAGAAGAAGTAAGCAATAATTGATCAATAGATTTGTTGAGTGATTTACTATCTGCACTATTAGAGACAGAACAATGTTGAGTTGATGTTACAGAAATAAGAAGTGAGGTGTATTCTGTTATGAGAAAAGTGTTAGATAAATTTATAAAAGAAGTATTAGAAAGTTCATCCTTATCACCTCAAGAAAAATATAGTTTGATTTCTCAAGTAGAAAGAGTAGAAGAAGTTTGAGATAATTTTTCTTGCATAAAAGATGAAATACATAAACTTGAGCTAAAGATAGCATAAAAATAACCCTATAGCTTTCTCAAAAAAAGTAAAACTCCAACAAACAGATTTTAAATTTGTTTACAAAATAAAGTACAATCTTTTTTGTAGCATTTAATAATCTGAAATGTAGCCAAAAGCCCGTTGCAGTAAATCATGCAGCGGGTTTTAATTTTAAGATGAAAAAATTTAAAAAGAAATTAATTTTTTTTTGAAAAATTTAAAATTGTCATTATATATTTTAATGCAATTCACCAGAAAAGGAGAAAAGCCATGAAGCCTGGTGGGCGTCCGTGATGTATCTACGGGGCTAGTATGCTAGTCTCTGCAAAGTAAAAAAGCACAAATCCATTACAACACAGGAAGAGCAGAAATGTTCTGGCCGAACAACGATGGTTAACAAGATCGCCTGGGCAGAGAAATGAACTCTGTAAAGGCTAATCGCCGGGGTTAGTATCTAGCCCCGGCTTTTTTGTATTGGTTTTTTATTATAGTTTGTAAGTTACCTATCAACATAACAAACATACCTTAAATTTGTTTGAAAAATAAAGCATAATCCTTAAAATTATTATCAATATCTTGAGTTGATAATCCACCCAAAATGAATGAAGAACAAACAAAACAAAATTTCATAGATACCAAGCTTCAGCAAGCAGGATGGGATGTTCGCAACAAAAATCAAGTCTACAAAGAATTTCCTATTCATCAAAACTGAACTACTTATTATGCAGATTATGCGTTATTGGATACAGACTCCAAAGTTTTGGCAATTATAGAAGCCAAAAGCGATATCAGAAGTTCCAGAGAGTGATACTATCAAGCTTTGAATTATTCTGCTGGGATAGAGCAACACCAGGATTTTGCTCCTTTGGTGTTTTTTAGTAACTGAAAACAAATTTTCTACTGCAATCTCAAAACTCCACCAAGGCAGATTAAAACATTTTTTAGTAAATCCGATCTCAAAAGAATCACCACTCTCCAGAAAATACAACAACCAGCAAGCAACCCCAAAGTAGACAACAATATAGCAGGTAGGAGTTATCAAATTCAGGCTATCAAATCCATCACGGAATGAATTGATAGATGAGAGAGGAAGTTTTTGCTGACAATGGCTACTGGTACGGGGAAGACAAGAACTGCAATGTGACTGATAGATGTATTATTGAGGTCTTATCATGTCCAAAAGGTTCTTTTCCTGTGTGATAGGACTGCACTTAGAGATCAGGCTTTCAAAGACTGATTCAAGCAGTATTTTCCAGATGAGCCCAAAAGTTTGATTGTTTCAGACCAAACAGATGAGAATTCCAGGCTTTTTGCAGCTACTTATCAGACTATGATAAACTATCTTGATAAGTTTAGTAGTTGATTTTTTGATATTATCATAGTTGATGAGGTTCACAGAAGTATTTTTTGACAATGGAAGCAAATCCTGGACCATTTTGATGCCTACAAGGTAGGGCTTACAGCCACTCCGGTGGATTATGTAGAAAGAAACACTTACGAAGAGTTTGATCGTAGAGAACAGGATCCTACTTTTGCTTATACTCTGGATGATGCAATCAATGAGTGATACCTTGTCCCTTACAAAGTACTTTTGGCAAGGACCAAAGTTCAGATACAGTGAATCAAATGAAGGCAATTACCCTGACATCTCAAAGAGCAGTTACAAAGAGAATGAAAAACTCCGGAAGAATACAATTTTGAGTGAGAAGATATCAACAAAAAAATCAACAACAAAGACACCGACAGGGCTATAGTTAGGGAGTTTATGCAAAATTCTATCAAAGCAGAAGACTGACTACCCTGAAAAACCATAGTTTTTGCTGTAAATCAGCTACATGCAGAAAATCTGCAGCAGGCTTTTGAGGAGATGTATCCTCAGTACAGGGATTTTGCAGTAGTGATCACCTCCAATGTAGAAAGAGCATCTGAAAAGTATGAAGACTTCAAAAAATCCAGGACAAGCAAGCAAAACAGGGTAGCAATTTCGGTGGATATGCTGGATACTGGTGTGGATGTGCCTGATGTGGTGAATCTTGTTTTTGCAAAACCTGTGCTTTCTGAGGCAAAATTTTGGCAGATGGTAGGTAGGTGAACAAGGCTTTGTCCGGATCTTTTTGGTCCTTGAGAAGACAAGGAGTATTTTTTGATAATGGATTTTGGTATGAATTTTGATGAAGATCATGAATTTCGTGAACCTCCCAAGCAGCCCAAAAGTTTGCAGCAAAAGATTTTTGAGTCCAAGATAGATCAGATGAAGCTTTTTGAGAACAGAGAAGACAAGCAAAACTACAACAAACTAAAAAAACAGCTCCTGGAAATGGTAAATAACTTGCCGGTTAATGATGAAACTGTTCAGTATCAAGAGGTTTTGGATGAGATTGAATCTGGTAGGATTTTTGATAATATCGCAGTCAATCCTTATGAAAAATTGCAAAAAGTAGCTCCTTTGATGAGGTATTATGGCAAGCACAGTGTAGATGAACTTAGGTTTTTGGAGAAAACAAACAAGCTAAAATCTCAGATAATACAGTGAGAGGTAGATGACACAACTCAAGACAAGATAGTTTCGGATATCAATGCTTTGGCAAGGAATATTAGTAATGTAGAGCAAAAACAGGACAAGCTGGACAAGGTTTTGTCTCCTTCGTATTGGGAAGATATGGAGTTTGGGCAGATAGAGGAGTTGGAGCAGGATTTTACTCCTTTGATGAAGTACAAGGTCAAAACTTCCAAGGATATACTGGTAACAGATATCCAAGATGATGTGATAGAAAGGAGGTGGATAGAGTATGAAGAGGGTAAGCAGATGCCTTCTGAAAAGTACTGGAAGGAGTTTGAGCAGACAATGGAGGAGTTGACCTCTTCACATCCGGTAGTGCAGAAGCTTTTGGGTGGTGAGGAGTTGTCTGATGATGAGATTTCTATGCTGGAGCAGGAATTAAGTAGTAATGAGTACAGGATGAATCTGGACAATCTAAGGAAAGCTTATGGTAGGCCTACGGCAAGTTTTAGGCAGTTGGTAGAAGTTGCTCTGGGAGTTGGTGATATGCCTGACTGGGAGGCAGAAGTAGATAGGTTGGTAGAGGAGTTCATCAAGGAAAGTAATTTTGATTCTAGGCAGATAATGTTTTTGAGGGTTTTGAAAAGTATGTTGATACAGAAAAAGGAGTTGAATGTGCCGGATGATTTTTATTCGCCTATGGTGGAGAATAGTTTGGGGATAGATGCTTTTGATAAGTTGTTTGGGGATGATGAAGCAGAGGAGATCAAGGAGTTTTTGGAGAAGTTTAGGTTGGAATAAAAATTTATAGTTGATTATAGTAAAAATTGATATTAGTTTTTCATACAAAAAATGGGGCACGGACAAGAGATCCGCACCCATTTTAAATTAGTCAGTTTCTCTGACACAGGATCACTGAGAGTGTAAGAGATATATAAGCAGAATCGTTTATAATCTCCTCTTAGGTCCCACAATTTTCATTGTAATCAAAATAATTAAAAAATCAAAATTTTTTGAAGAATGCATATAAATTAAATTTTATACTTTATAACATATAAAATACAAAAATTATACTTGAAATTTATAAAATCTTGGTTATCCTAATGAATAGGATTTTATATTATAAATTTATATTTTAACTAGCTAAGAGTATGATATATGGTGTATATCTATTCTTACTTAGATAAAGAAAATGATAAAGATGTTATCAACTATGTTATGGAAAACTTTGGTGAAGATGTACAACGGAAATTGATAAATAAAATAACCGCAAAAATTCAAAATTTTTGTGAAAATATGGATACAGATGGAGTTATGGCAAAAAATGCAGAATGACCTATATGTTATTTTTTGTTGGATGTACCAAACTCGGATAAAAAATTAAGGATATTCTTTGCTTACAGAAAAAATAAATTTGTGTTACTAACTGCTCATTTGATAAAACCTAAAATTTATTGAAAGAAAAAGGAAAAGAAATCAATTGATAAAACTTACTATGAAAAAATATCTTTTTCAAAACTTGTTTATGATGATTTCGTAAAAAAGCAAGAATATGATTATAAAGATATAACAGATGATTTTATAAATTAAATAATAGAAAAAATGCCTATAGAAAAAGACAATAAAAAAAGGAACTGGGCAGAAAAGATAGATCAAAAAGAAGTAGAATTATACAAAAAAAGATTGAATATATGAACAAATGTGTATCATTGGAGAAAATACAGGTGATTGTCTCAATCTCAATTATCAGAACAGTCTGGACTTACTCAAGCTATTATTTCCAATCTGGAAAAATGAGAATACAATCCTTCTTTGGATGTACTTAC
>CAZWWJ010000072.1:0-4786 GCA_964637495.1 uncultured Candidatus Peribacteria bacterium
CATTTTATCAAACAGATCAAGAAAAAAGTTGTAAAAATTATTCAAAATACCAAAAAATCCCACCTCCCCCAAAAAATCAAAATTAAACATAGACCTACTAAAAACAACCAATCATTTGCTATTCCATCATAACTGCTACCAAAACTTTTGGAATAATTACTTCCACACAAAACTCTTCCTAAAATCCTCCAACAAACATCACAAATAAAAAACATTGACAATCAACTTATAATTCATATAAACAACTAAATTTTGAGGACTTATTTTTTTCAGCATGACTAAAAATACAATACAACTACCACCATCAACTCAAGCAAGAACCTCTCCTGACTCCAGACAGGAAAAATTTTTGGAATTATCCCAAAAACTGGAACAAAAAATCAATGCCATAACCAGAATAAGACAAATTTTAGAACACCCACAACAAAACTGAGAAAACCTATACTACCAGGTTGCTTCCGAAATAGAAGACATCTTACAATCTTTTCCTCAAGAGACCGTCAACAACGCCAAAAACATAAACCATCTTCTCAAAGAAATCCGAAATAACTGAAAAAAATTCTATAGACACTACAACAACTGATTTCTTCAAAAATATTTTCCACAAAACATAATAGATAATTTAATTTCCCTTCGTGCTGCCAAAAAACAAAAACAAAGCGTTGAGAATCTACAAAACTATGAAAGGGATAAAGAATCCTGCTTCATATCTTACCTAATAGAAGGATTACATAATCTAAGAGAAAAATCAAAAGAACTTGAGTATATAAGAAGATTGTACCAAAAATACGGTAACGATTGAGTTAGAAAATATATTGAAGATCATCTCTGAATCAAAGATCCCAAAATCAAAGATATTGAATTTTACTGACTTTCTGTGATATTATATCTTGATTCCGTAGAATTCAACCAAAAAATCTCCTCCAATGCAATGTGAATCAATTTCTGAAATTCTTGTATAGTAGCCCTAAAAGTAGGACAAAATGAAGAAGAAATCACCAAAAAACACGAAAACATACATAATGTTCACTCTGCATTTGAAAATATTACCCTTATTACAAGTACTGAACTTGAAAACCAACGGGAAGAACATTTCAATACAATTTTGGATGCTGATGCCAACTCTCCGGAAGAAACCCAAAATTTCAAGAATAAGATGGAAGACAAAATCCAAGAATTTCTGGAATCTTTGAAAGCAGAGTTAATAGCAAACTTTGACAGCCTAAAAAAATGAAACACAAACACCGAAGAAAAAGAAATAAGAAGAATGAACTCTTTTCTCAATTCCAAGAAAGAAAACATAGAACAATTCAACAAAGAGGTATCTGAAACTTATCAGGAAGTTATATCAAACTTTCTTTACAAAATAAGAACTATTTTTTCTTGCCTATCTGATACAATATATCTTGCAGAAAAATTCTGAAACGAAGAAGAACTCAAATCTCTTCTTTATGTTTACCAACCCTGAGAATATCAGAAGATAATAAACTACTTCAAAAGAAACTATTGAAAGGATACAGTAGAATTTTTGTGTGCAGTAAGAATAATTACAAGAGAAAGATTTTTTGAGTTCAACCAAAATCCATGCAAGCCTTTCTCGCCAGAAAACCTTGAAACACTTATTTCAAACTCCAAACATCAGGATCTGCTTACCAAAGAAGAAAAAGAAATCATAATCAGAAAAATTCAGAAAAGCCCAAAGAAATTCCTGAATTCTTCCTATACAAAAGCTCCCATGCCTTCCGAATTTGTAAAAAATCTTAACAAACTAATAAAATTTATTAATACTTTTGAGTTGGATATAAATGATTTATACCTTCTGGACATTATTTATCGGTATCACAAAGAATTTTTGTTTGTAAACACCACCAGAAGAGAAAATCTTGTAACAGAATTTATAGAAAATCTGAAAGAATACAATTTTTCTGACTACAAAATAATTGCAGCAAACCTGCTTGTTTTGTACGAAGAAGAAAGATCTACAAACGATATTCAGGAAGATACTACAAGAATCACAAATTATCTGGAAAATCAGATAAAAGGGTAAAATACAATTTTGAGTTGAAAAAATTAAAATATTGATTATACAATAATTAGATTTTATATTCTAAACAAAAAACTATGGGAATAAACTTATACAAAGACCTACCAGCATACAAAGACGAATACAGCGAAGTTCTTAATGTAGTAATAGATATACCAAAATATTCAAGCAACAAATACGAATACGACGAAGACAAAGGATACTTTGCTCTGGACAGAGTATTATACTCCCAAATGTTCTATCCTTTTGATTACTGATTCGTACCTCAAACCAAAGCAGAAGATGGTGATGCAGTAGATGTAATTCAGCTTGTAACATATCCTACTTTCCCTGGATGCGTTATCAAATCCAGAATTATTGGGTTTCTTGAAGCAGCAGATGAAGATGGACCTGACAACAAAATAATTACAGTACCTGTATCCAAAGTAGACCCTCGTTTTGATGAAATAGAAACTTATGAGGATCTGCCTTCTCATTATCTGGAAGAGCTAAAAATACACTTCAAAGAAATCAAAAAACTTGAAAAGAAAAAATACGACAAAGTTGAAATTGGGGACTTCCATGGACCGGATGTTGCCAAAAAACACTTAACTGAAGCAATCAAGAACTTCCAACAAAGCTAATTTATAAATTATAAATACCAAGATAATCAAGTTGTTTTGCTTTGTCCAAAACCCTCTTGTAGGGTTTTTTTTGTTTCTGAAGTACTTTTGAATAATGATAATATATATTAGCATCATTTTTTCTGTAGTTTAACACATCAGCAATAATTTCCTCTGCTTCCTCGTAATATCAGCTTTTGACGAGATTATAATACTTTTTCATTTTGTTATAAAGGTAATCATCTTTTTGGGCTTCCAAAGCCTTATGTATTTGGTTCAAAACAGCTGTATCAAAACTATTGGTAACAAAAGATTTTACAAAATTTCAGGCATCAAATTTTTTCTGAATTGTATTAAGGTTGTTGGAATTGCTCCAGAATTCCAGTAATTCAAAATCCACTCCTCCAAAAAAATCTCCTCCATAACTTTTGATGTCAAACTCTCAGGCAGAATCAAGTTCTGAATCTCAAATATAAACCCATAAATTCTTATTTTCTTTGAAAATGTTTTCTATAAACTTAAAAAATGCAACCGGCAAAGAAGTTTTATTATATCCTTTCTGGTCAAAATAATTTGTTATCGTATTTTTGTAGCTGAAATCATTTGTTTCCTGAAATTCGTATTTCATAAGATAACTTCCGGGATCAAAATTTACAAGTTTTTGATAGAAAACTTCTTTTTCTCTGAGTATATAATCAAAAGGGATATTACAAACTACATAATTCAGAATCACCAGATCATAATTAGTCTCCAAATAATCAGTTGTAATATCAAACTTCTGGACTCTTGCTTTGTCCTTAGAGAGGTATTTTTTTATATGTGAGTTTCTTTTTAGATCATTAATAATAGTTTCAGAATAATCAGAAAAATGATACTCCAGATTGTTGTAATAATTTGTGTTACTATTGTAACTAATCTCCTCAAAACTTTTTAGGAAGTTCAATCCAAACAATCAACTACCTGAGCCAACTTCAAGTATTTTTATTTTTTCTTTGTTTTTTTTGTTGGTATTTTTTATTATATCAAAAAAATTTGCAGCTAGAGACTCAGCATAATAGCTATTATTTGTAAAATCAAAAGGAATATCCCCTTTTAGCCAAGAGTTAACTCACAAACGATCAAAATAATTTTTCTGATGCTCTCGCAACTTGGAATTCTTTATTGACTCATAACTCCTTTGTTTAAAAAACATAACAAAAATTTCAGGATAAAACTAATACCTTAGTTCAAGTTTATTCTTGTGAAACTATTTGTCAAATAATAAATCTGAATTTAGATTTTTTAGTTATAGAAAGAAACTAAACACCCAGGTAATGAAGTTTTTGATTATCTATAATATAATAAACTAAAAATTTCATCAAAACTGGAAGCAATTTTGTAAGGAAATCATAATTCTAGTTTTTCTTTTTCATGGTAACCAAAATCTACTGCTATTGTTTTGATATAAAGTTTGTTAGCTTCTTTTATATCTCACAAAGTATCTGTGATGAAAACAATATCAGAATTGTCTGTATCAAACTCTTCAAAAAGCATTTTGAATTTTTCAGTTTTGGATTTGTGGGTTTCTACTCAAAGGATTTTCCTAAAAATATCTGCAGAATTATTGTTCTCAAAATAACAGTTCAAATTTGCTTCAGAATTTGAAGAAATCACAAAAAGCTCATATATTTTGCTCAAACTCTCCAAGTAATATTTGATCCTGCCATCCATTTCCAAATCCACAAAATGTTCTGCCCAGGCTTTTTGGAAATTTTCCTTTTTTTCTTCAGAAAATTTTTCAAAATGTTCCCTAGAGTTTCATTCAAAAACCTGTTGTTTCATATCTTCAATATCCACATCCTCCAAAGTATTACAATATATTCTATACAAATCCTCCAATGTATCATGAATTACTCAATCAAAATCAAAAACTACTCACCGCATCTATGTTTTATTAGTTATTTTCTAAAACCTTATCTTATTCCAAGATTTTCTTATTTATATTTCTTTGTTTATTAAAATCAATATATCTTTGATAATTTTGTTGGGAAAATCTTAAATTTGTTTCTTCAGACATATCAATTTGATTTTTTGATTTAGAGCTTGTCTTCCAAAGCCTTGTTGCAAAAATCTGATAACTTGCAGGGACTGAAATATTGGT
>CAZWWJ010000073.1:0-4481 GCA_964637495.1 uncultured Candidatus Peribacteria bacterium
CTTACTAGTATAAATATAAAAAATAATATCTCAATTAAATATTTTTAAATTGTTGCAACAGAACACTCAAATCCGATCAGCCTGAATATTAGTATTACAAGATTCATTAAAATTATCAAATTTTTTAAATTGTTGCTTTATCTAACAAAAAAGGTTGAACATTTCATACAAAAAAATATAAAGAAAATATATTTATTTTAAATAATATTTTTAGAAATATGAAAAATCATATTTTTGGAATAATAATAATTTTTGTTATCCTACCTTTAACTAATGTTATATGAGAACATCAGGAACTACCTGATGATCATTTTACTATGTGCAGCACAAGTGATGAACTTTCCTGGAGTGAAAAAATACTGTCTTTTATAAGCGACCCAATAAATTTTATTGGAATTTTTTTTCTTATTAGTCTTGGAGTTTATATTATTTTATTTTTCCACAAATCCAAAAAATCCAAATAATTAAAAACTATTGCACAAAGAATTTAAATGAATATAAATGTTTATCAGGATTTAGTAACCTAATAAAAACTAATAGATAGTATGAGGATTATTAGTAAAAATAAAGTAGCTTTTCTAAATTACGATATACACGAAACTTTTGAGGCATGAATTGTTCTGAAATGATTTGAGGTAAAAGCTGTTAAAACATGAAAAGTTAAAATTTCTGACAGTATCATAAGAATATGAAAAGACCAACAAATATACATAAAAAATATGCATATCCCTCTTTATGAAAAGACTTCAAGAAATATAGTACCAAATTATGAAGTCAAAAGAGACAGAAAACTTTTGATGCATAAAAAACAAATCAAAAGACTAGGAGAAAGAACACACAAAACATGACTTGTTATAATTCCTCTAAAAATTTACGAAAATAAACACAAATTAATCAAACTTGAAATAGCACTTGGTAAACTCAGAAAAAAAGTTGAAAAAAAACAGATACTTAAAGAAAGAGATGTTCAAAGACAAGCACAAAAAGATATAAAAAACCTTACCAAATTATAAAAAAGATTGATCTAAAATCTATAAAAAAAGGACTACTATCATAGTCCTTTTTTTACTTATTAATAAGTTAGTAAATGTAAATTACTTATATTTCTCCAAAAGATCATTTATTATTTCTGGCTCTATGTTTTCATAAATATATCTTTTTATCGGTCTTGCTCCATATGCTGGGTCTTGTACTTCATCTACTATCTTCTCTATTTTCTTGTTTGAATATTTAGGAGGATGTATATCTTTCTTTTGTCTCCATTGATCAGCAAATTCTTTGTATTCTTTTTTAAATATATCTATTAAAGTATTTCTTGAAAGTGGTCTAAACACTATACTATAATCTATCCTATTAAGAAGTTCCGGTGATATCTGATCTTTTAGCTTTTCCATTACTTTTTCTTTGGTGAACTCGAAATCCTTCTTTTCTTTGGATTCTCACTGTGGTCAGAATCAAATTTGCGGAACTTTTTTGGAGAATTCTTCAGAACCTATATTTGAAGTTAGAATTATAATTGTATTTTTAAAGTCTATTATTTTTCATTTACTATCCTTAAGCTGTCCTTCATCAAGAATCTGGAGCAACACATTAAGCACATCTTGAGAAGCTTTTTCTATTTCATCAAAAAGAACTACTGCATATGGTTTTCTTTTAACCTGTTCTGTTAACATACCTCATTCTTCATGACCAACATATCAAGGAGCTGATCATATTAACTTAGATGAAGAATTTCTCTCCATATATTCTGACATATCAACTCTTATTAAGGCCTTTGGATCCTCAAAGTATTCACTTGCAAGCAGTTGAGCTATATAAGTTTTACCTACTCCTGATGGTCCAAGGAATAAGAATGAAGATATAGGTCTTGTCCTGTCTATTACAGACAATCTATTTCTTCTTATTGCTTTAACTACTGCATCTACTGCCTCGTCCTGTCAATACACTTTATCTTTTAGTATCCTGTCAATTTCTTTAAGTTTTTTAACCTCACTTGCATTTATGCTTTCTGCAGGAATTCAAAGTTTGTATGATAAAACTTCTCCAATATTTTCAGGTTCTACATTTTTTCTAAGATGCTTTGGTAGAGTATTTTTTCATCTAAGCTCTGAAAGTCTTTGTTTAAGTTGTTCCTCTTTCTCTTTGTATTCTGCTGCTTTGAAATAATCCTGATTTAGTATTGCTTTTTCTATCTTTCACTGTACTGATTCTAATTCATTTTTTATATCTGTATACTGATCATCATTTTTTAGCTTTTCTGTCAACGTAGACTGTCTTGCGCAGGCTTCATCCAATAAATCTATTGCTTTGTCAGGTAAATATCTGTTCATAAGGTATCTTATACTCAAATCTACACAAGAATCAATTGTTTCATCCAAGATATTTACCCCGTGGTGCTCTTCCATTTTATCTTTAATACCATACAATATTTGGATTGCCTGATCTCTTGAAGGTTCTTCTACATTTATCTCCTGAAATCTTCTTTTCAAGGCTGAATCCTTTTCTATGTGTTTCTGATATTCATCAAATGTTGTAGAACCTATCAACTGCAAACTTCATCTTGCCAGGAAAGGCTTCAACATATTAGAAGCATCAGCTCACCCTTCTGTATTTCATGCTCAAATTATTGTATGAAGTTCATCAACAAAAAGTATTATTCCGTTCAAAGGATCTATAGCCTCTTCAAGAATTGATTTGAACCTTGCTTCAAATTCTCATCTGTATTTGGTTCATGCCACCAAACTTCATATATCCAAAGAAAAAATTCTTTTATTTCTTAGTCTTTCTGGCACATCATTTTCTATTATTTTCTGTGCTAATCCTTCTACTATAGCAGTTTTTCCAACACCTGCTTCTCAAATAAGCAATGGATTGTTTTTGGTTTTTCTAAGCAATGTATAAACTGTTTGTTGTATTTCTTTATCTCTTCAAATAACAGGATCTAATTTGCCTTTATTTGCAAGATCTGTTATATCTGTTCCAAAATATTCTATTGTCAATTTTTTTTCTTCACCTTCAGAAGCTGAAGATGAACTTATTTTACTTCACTCATCATTACCATCTTCCATTAATTCATGATTATCATCGTTAGATGTGTTTTTTATCTGAAATATGTTTTGTTCCATAATTTATTTTAATGTTCTAAATTAATTAAATATTATTTTTTTCTTGTAAATTTTCAACTTAATTTTTCTCTTAAGGTGGTTTTCAAGTCATTATAACCTCTCTTAATATAAGTCACTTGTTTACTTATTTTTTCTTTTATCTTTCTTATAATTCACTTTCATTTATTCGACATTCCAAATCCGGATAATATTGCAGTTCCTATTATTCATCAAATAAGAATTTTATTAATTTTTTTTTCAAAAAGATTTTTCATAATATCACCTAATAATTTAAAGTGCTACTTATAATATAATAATTTTTATTAAAATTTCAAGATTAATTACATTGAACCCAATATCATTCATCTTCGCGTGATGAATAACTTCCTATTTCATCTGTTAGATTGTCCCCATAATAATCACCATCACCCTGAGCTTCATCATAATAATTATATTCAAATTCTCTTGTAAGTACTGTTTCAACATCACTACAAGGTATCTCTTGTTCCAAATTATTTCAACTATCAAAGCTTCTAAAATTCCATCAACTATCTTCAAAAGAATAATCTCTATGATCCTCTTCTATATGTACTTTTATTACCTGACCTTCAGAAGTATTATTTATTAATCTGTAAATATCACTGGTTCCACCAAAATCAGGAACAAAACCCTGTCCTGTATTATCTCGATTTTCCATACTAACTACAGATGGTTTTTCAACATCATTGATTTCATTATCTATATTTACATAATAGCGAGCATTTTCAGGCAATTCAATTATACAAATTTTTTCTTGCTGATCACATTCAAATTGAAATCACTCTCAGGAATATTCAAGATCAGAATCTTCATCTTCATCATCTCCACCATTTCCATCATCTTGATCATCTCCATCAGCTTGATCATCTTGATCATCTTGATCATCTCCTTCATCTACAGGCTCCTCACCTTCAGTTGTTTCATCCCATCAATCATCATATCATTCATTGTATCACTCTTCATATCATACACTTGCATCATCTGGCACATTGTGAGAAGTTTCTTTTTCATTACCATTTGATTTATCATATTCACCATCACTATATCAATCATCATATCAATCAGCATATCACCATCAATCCTCATATCCATCATCATAACCTTCGCTATAGTAAGAAGATTTATTATCAGGTATATTATAAGAAGTTCACTCATCATTTCAATTCATAAAATCATTATGACCATCTTCAAATCCATCTTCGTAACCATCATTATAAGTTCAATCTCATTCTTCATCTCAAGATCAATGTTCATCTCAAACTCACGGTGTTTCATCACCTCAAGTTCCAGTTCCGTCTCCTGCTCATGGTGCTTCATCACCTCAGGTTCCAGTTCCGT
>CAZWWJ010000074.1:0-4474 GCA_964637495.1 uncultured Candidatus Peribacteria bacterium
AACTTTCAGATAAATATATGTGTGAGTTTGATACAAACGGAAATATATGAAAAAGGTATCGCAGACAGGATGAAATTGGTACTCCATACTGTATCACAATAGATCATCAAACTCTGGAAGACGGTACTGTTACAATAAGAAACAGAGATGATATGAGTCAGCAAAGAATAAGACCAGAGGATATAAAATAGTTTATTTGTAAAAATTTTATATGGATATTCTTTCTTTTTTGTTAGCCTTTTTGGCAGGCTTTATTACAATAATAATTCTTGATTATTTGTGGCTTTGAAGAATTATTCATGATTTTATAAAATCTGAATTTGATGAGTTGGTATCAATCAGAGAATGAACAGTTAATATTAGTCTTTTTTATTGACTACTAGCATGGGCTGTAATAGTTTTTGGTTGTCTTTTCTTTGTGGTAATTCCTTCTGATAACTTCTTGGAAGTGCTTTGGAGGTGAGCTATTTTCTGATTTGTACTGTATTTTACTTATGATTTTACAAATTTAACTTTTATAAAAAACTATCCAATTAGGTTTGCTTTGATAGATGTTTTGTGGTGAAGTTTATTATGTAGCCTAATTAGTTTAGCCTGTTTTTTAGTTTTTGTTTTATTATAATTTTTTAAAAGGCACCAATAAGCTCTAAAAAACTATTGATAAACAAGTAATGATTGTTATAATTTAAGATAAATTTTAACACGAAAAAGATAATTATGGAATTGTGGGTTTATAATACATTAACAAGAAGGAAAGAAAAATTTGTACCATATTATGATGAAGGAAAGAAAAATTTTGTTTGAGTTTATACTTGTTGACCTACAGTATACTCAACACCTCATATAGGTAATTTGAGGTCTTTTGTATTTGCGTCTTTACTTGGAAATGTTATAAGAACACTTCTTTGATACCCAACTGTTCATGTTATGAATATTACTGATGTTGGACATCTAACAGATGATTGAGATGACTGAGAAGATAAACTTGAAAAATGAGCTAATAGAGAGTGAGTAACAGCATGGGATATAGCAGCCAAATATGAAGCTCAGTTCAAAAAATATGTAGAAAACTTGGATATGTTGTTTGATGAGTATCCAAGAGCAACAGAAAATATTCAGGAGCAAATAGATATCATAAAAAGCCTTGAAGAAAGGTGACTTACATATAAGATAGAAGGTGATGGAATTTATATGGATACTTCTAACATAAGTGACTATGGTAAACTAATGTGAGAAAACTATAAAAAACATATTGAAAATCTAAAAGAGTGAGCAAGAGTTGATAATGTCCAAAAAAGAAATCCAACAGATTTTGCATTATGGAAGTTTTCCCCGGAAGACAAAAAAAGGCATATGGAACGAGAAAGCCCTTGGTGAGTTGGTTTTCCGTGATGGCATATAGAATGTTCTGCTATGTCCAGAAAGTATCTTGGTGATTATTTTGATATTCATACCTGAGGTCCTGATCATGTTAACACTCATCACACAAATGAAATAGCTCAGTCGGAGTGTAGTTTTGCTCAGAACAAACCTTGGGTAAAATACTGGGTTCATACACAATTTTTGAGGAACAACGGAGAGAAATTTTCTAAATCCTCAGGAGATGATTTATCCCTGGAAGGTCTTTATGAGAAGTGATTTTTGCCAATGGATTTGAAATATTTTTTCTATACAGCCCATTACAGAAGTTTTCTTGATTTTTCACGGGATTCTCTGGAAAAATCAAAGAATACAAGAAATAGTATCATAAGAAAACTGGTAAGTTTCAAACATATCAAAGCTATAAATATGAAATGAGTTCCTTTAAATGATCTTAGGTCTACATTCTCAACAGATGAGTGAGATGATTTTTTGAATCAGGCACTTGGTTATATTCTGGATGATTTTGATACACCTGGTCTTTTATCTTTTATTAATAAGAATCTTACTAGTCCAAATTATGAGATTATAAAATCCATATGATGGATAGATGAAAATATTTTGAAGCTTAATTTGTTTGCAGATGCAAGAGAAGAAATAAACAATATTGAATCAATTCAGATACCAAAATATATAGAACAAATAGCAGAGCAAAGACAGAAAGAAAAGCACAATAAAAATTATGAAAAAGCTGATGAACTAAGAGACAGGATCTATGAGCATTGATTTAAAATAATTGATAATCCGGACTGAAGTTACCAATTAATACATAAAAGCAGATATTTTTAGAAAAATAAAAATTTCTTGATGGAAGAAACTGTGATAGTGATTTGATGATTTGGATATATAGGATCACATATTGTAGTGGAACTACAAAAAAGAGGATATGAAGTTGTGGTTATTGATGATATGTCCAATTGTTATGAAGAAGTTGGTAAAGATATTTTCAAAATAACCTGAGAATTTCCTGATTTATATGAAGTGGATCTAAGATATCCTATGAATCTGGAAAGAATTTTTGGTTTTTATCAAAATATTGTTTGATTTATAAATGCGGCTGGTTTTTCAGATGTGCAAGCATCAATTCAGGATAACTTTTCTTATTATAGTAATAACACTACAGGTTGTATTAATTTATTGAATTCTTTGATAAAACATAACATAAAAAATTTTGTTTTCATAAGCTCTGCTTATGTATATGATATGCTAAATGAAACCTTGCCTTTTAAGGAAACAGATAAAATTTCTAATTATAATCCTTATGCTACTTCTTATATCATGGCTGAAACTGTAATGAAAGATATAGTAAGTTATTATGATATGAATATTGTTTCTTTGAGATGTAGTAATGTCGTGGGATCTAGCAAAGATTGAATGATAGGAGAAAATCAGGTTTTTGGTCAAAATCTTTCCCGTAATGTACTGATAAAATGAGCTCTGGAATCACAAAAAGTTAGTGTTTATGGGAATAATTATGATACCAAAGACTGAACTTGTGTAAGGGACTTTGTTCATGTTGAGGATGTTGCAAGAGCATGTGCTGATTCTTTTGAGCTTTCCAAAATCTGAAAGCTAAAATTTGAGATATTAAATGTTGGAACCTGAGTTCCTACCAGTGTAATAGATTTTATAGAAGCTGCTAAGGAAGTAACAGGTAAAGAAATTAATTACGAGTTCAAAGATGCAAGAATTTGAGAAGCTCCCCAAATATATCTTGATATAAACAAGATCTATAAAAAAATTGGCTGGTCTCCGCAGAATACTTTGAAAGAAGCTCTGGAAGATGCTTGGAATTTTATTCAGAATAATGAAGTATAGAAATGTTAACACCTCTTCAATTTCTTGTAATTGTATTTTGATTTATCTTTCTTTTGTTTGCAATAGATGCTTACAAAAGAAAATGATTAAATTTACTCCATTTTGGAGTTTTTTTCGTAGGTTTGGTTCTTATTTTGTTTTTTTGATTTAATCAGGAGTATTTGGATAGATTTGGAGAGTATTTTGGTGCAAGGTGATCTGATCTTGTAGTGTATATAGCTATAATTTTTCTTGCTTATTTGTATTTTGAAATGCTTCATAAAATTACCAAAAATCAAAAATCTTTAACAGATATAGTAAACAGTGAAGCAGTAAGAAATTATAGAATAACTCCGGGTTTTGAAAATTTTGATACTTCAGCTTTGGATAAAGATGAAAAATCAAATTATGTTTTTCATATAAGAGTCTTTAATGAGCAGAAAGTAATATGAGAAGTAATAGAGAATATAATAAGATCCTGATATAAAAAAATAGTTTTGGTAAATGATTGATCTACTGATGGAACAGACTGAGTACTTGAGGAAAAAATAAACTATCACAAAAACAATGCCTGTATTATAGTTCTGAATCATTTGGTAAATCGCTGAGGAGGTGCTGCTAACAAAACAGGCTTTTATTTTCTTAAAAAGTTCTGAAAGTATTTGAATGCCAATTGGATGGTTACTTTTGATGCAGATGGTCAGATGGATGTTAATGATATGGAAAACTTTAAAAAGTATATAAATACCTGAAATTATGATATACTTATTGGCTCCAGATTCATAGAGTGAGCAAGTGCAGAAAGTATTCCAATTGGTAGAAGAATTGTTTTATTCTGAGCAAAGTTTATAACTTTTGTGCTTAACTGATTTTGGATAACTGATCCTCATAATGGTTATAGAGTTATTAATTTGCAGGCTCTGGACAAAATAAACCTTAATTCAGATGGGATGGCATATGCTTCTGAACTGCTGGATAGTATTAAAGACCATCAGTTGAAATTTGCTCAGGTACCTGTAAATATAAGGTATACAGATTACAGTGTTTCCAAGTGACAGAGGAATACAAATGCTTTTGCAATTCTTTGGGAACTTATTTATAAGAAATTTTTTTACAGATAATGTTGAATTTTGGGAAAAATTGATTATACTAATATTTGCTTTTTTAAAAGAAATTTATGGTGGCCGTAGCTCAGTTGGCAGAGCACCAGGTTGTGGTCCTGGCTGTCGTGGGTTCGAGTCCCATCGGCCACCCCATT
>CAZWWJ010000075.1:0-4443 GCA_964637495.1 uncultured Candidatus Peribacteria bacterium
TGGTGCTTCATCACCTCAGGTTCCAGTTCCGTCTCCTGCTCATGGTGCTTCATCATCTCATGTTCAAGTTCCGTCTCCTGCTCATGGTGCTTCATCACCTCAGGTTCCAGTTCCATCTCAGTCTCATAATCTATCATTATCATCTATTATATCATCTGTATCAACTGTATCATCAAATCAATCCAAATATCATTCCTGATATTTTTCTATATAATCATCACTTGCATCTGCAGGAGGATTATAAGAAGCTCATTCAGGATTTCATTCAGTTTCATCATAACTTCCATCTTCATAACCATTCTGATAAGCATCGTTCATGTCACCTGGAGAACCATGTATAGAAGAATCAAATCCATCTGAATATCACTCATTGTAACCATCTACATATTCACTACTTGCATCTAAAGGATAATTATAAGATGTTCCTTCTGTATTATTATTTGCTGCATCATAACTTCAATCATCATATCCATCCTGATAACCGTCTTCATAAGCACTATTCGAAGTATTTTCCTGAGAACCTCATACAAAATCATTATCACTTTCTCCATCTGCTGCTCAATGATTAACTCAATCTTGTCACAATGTTAATTCGCTTCAGGATTTATCAGATTCAAATCCATCTGAATATCACTTATTATAATCATCTATATAATCATCGCTTGCATCTGCAGGAATATTATAAGAAGCTCATTCAGGATTTCATTCATTTACATCATAACTTCCATCTTCGTAACCATCCTGATAAGCATTTGATACTCAATCCATACTTGCTGCTCAATGAGCAAGCTCATCAGCTCATCAATATCATTCACTATAACCTAAATCATACCCTAACTTATACTCTTCTGTTGCATCAGCAGGATATTCATGAGAAGTTCATTTAGCATATCCTTCCTGATAATCATAGTTTCAGTCTTTTAATCAATCTTCATAACCATCTTTATAAAATTCTGCAGTTATTTTATCATCCTCTTTTGATGTTTCCAATCTTTTTCATATAAGAAGCTGTACCTCCAAAATTTGTTCTATAATATACTCTGCACGATTAATATTTCTATTTATTTTTCTTTCTTGTTCAGTAGAAAAATTTCAAGTATCTTTTAACCTAATATAATTATCTCTAATATCTAACAAATGCTTTATTTCATTATCATATTTTTCAAGATTTGTTCAGTGAGATTTTATCATATTTTCTATACGTTCAAATATTATATTTTTTTCATTCTCATTAATTAAAAAAGTATTAACATCAAAATCAAGATAAGCATAATCACTTGCTTGCTCCAAAGAAAATGACAAAGCAATAATTGGCAACCCCAGAATAAGACATAGTGATTTTACTATAATAAGTTTTATTTTTGTTTCCATTTTTATTTAAATTTTTAATAAATAATTCTACTATTATTATAACTCAAAAAACAGCAAATGCAAGAATTTTTACACTCTCAAATACTTAAAATAAATCAAAAATGATACCAAAACAGCAATAAATAAAACATAATACATAAAAGGTCAAGCATCAGGATCTCACAAATTATCAGTTCATCACTCTGTATTTGTAACTTTGGTCTCATCAACTGTAATATACTCTCAATTTTGTTCTATTTGCGCTCTTATTAGATAATCTCCTGGATATGCAAGATGAATATCTTCTCAAACCTGCTGAGAATGGTATGTTCATCCATCTCTGTTTAGCATAATTAAAGGATTGTGCTTATTAAAATCTATATCCCAGTCTATATTAAGGTAACTTTCTCACTGATGCTGATATACATTATATTCTGGAGAAGGAATATCCTCTATTCCATGAGACTGGTCCTCATTTTGATCATATGAAGTTGTATCTTGATGATGAGTTTCTTCAGGAGTTTGTGTATCTTCTTCAGGAACCTCTATATCCTCAAATAAGTCATCAAAAGCTCATTCTTCTGTCCATCAATATCCTATAAGGAACACCAGTATAATTATTAACAATATAGCTTTTTTCAAAAACATTTTTTTAATTTATTATTTAAAATTAGCTGCTATTTATTTTAGTATTTAATTTGTCTCTGGTAGAAGGACCAAAATAACCTTTTAACCTTATTTCAGCATCTTCTCATAATATATCTTTATCTTTCTGAAAAGAATACACCGCATTTATTGTTTTGGAATCATACCTGTTAGTTATATCTCCTTCATAATATCAAAAATCTTTTAGATATTCTTGTAGCTTTCATACTTTCTTGGATTCCTCATCCTTTGAAAAAGATTTTTCAAATATTTCACTAGACTCTTGCTGTTCACCTTCACCCATCAATATTTTTTCATCGTCATCATTTGCTTGTTCAGTTTGATGTACATAACTTCTATATTGACTATCTTTAAACAAATTTCTTTGTTTTGCAAGATATTTTAGTTCAGATCTAGTTTTGGGTCAAAAATAACCACAATCAAGTGAATTTTCACTTGTAATTCAGTTATTAACCTGAAAACTACATACAGCACTTTCTGTTTTTGGTCAATAATACCCAGTATCATTTCACGGTTCAAGATATCCAAGTTCTATAAGGTAAGATTGTAAAGCCTCAACAAATCTGTCATTCCTTCCTGGAGACAAATAAACACTCCATACCGCTACATCAAAAAAATCCTGATGTATCCTAAAATTTGACATATCAAATCAAATATTTGATGCAGATCCAGCATTACAAACATATCAAGTAATTGTTTGTTTTCAAAAAGATAAAGCCCTTTTAAGTCCTTCTTCTCAATATCACATCCAAACATCCAACCTATCATACGGGTATCATCTTTGTCCCGCATTTACTATTGCCTGTCATCTATCCTGAACCTCTCACACTCAATAACCTGGTAAGTATATTTCAGTACCAAATCAATAATTACGTGGTGCAGCAAGCATTCAATTAAACACTTCTCTTCCGCTTGCAGAAATAATTCAATCTCAATTCAAAGTTATCTCTCTTGAATAATTATCTCTGTAATAAAAACTCTGATCAGGTTTTGCCGAATAATATCAGGAGACAATAAAAGTTCTTTCATAACAGTTTGATAAATCAACATTTGATGTTTCTGCTATTCCGAATCACAAAAACACTAAAACTCATCATAATATACACAAATAACTTTTACTTGTTTTCATTTGTATTTTTATTTAGATAAATAAACTAGTTCTTATTATAAACAACAAAAAAAATACCACAAAAAAGTGGCATTTTTTTAAGATTAAAGAGTTGACATTTTTTACAAAAATATTAAATTACTTTTAATGTTATACTATCCTTAAATCACTGATAATTAATTCATATTTCATATTCTCAAAGGTATTCTATTCTACCTCAAAGCTCAAATGCACTGGATGGTACACTTACTCAGAAATCAGATAAAAATTTTTCTGAAACAGCTTTAGAATCTACCTTGTCATAAAGTTTATTGTTTTCTGCAGCTTTTCTTTTCATTTGCAAGTATCATTCCTGCTTTATTTTTTCAACTGCTTCTTTCAAAGACTCATAAGTTTTGGACAAGTTTTTTTCTTTTTTTTCTTGTTTTTCTTGTACCTGTTTTATTGTATTGTTGTCTGCAATTTTTCCCTGATTATTCTTTAACAAAACATTCCTTGCATAAGCATAGCTTACCTCCACTATTGTACCTTTATTTCAAAGTTTGGGAACATTTTGAGTTAGAACAACACTTACTTTTTTTCACATTTTCTTCTGTTTAGTGCTAAATTAATCACGAGACATTAGATGAAGGTGAATATGATAAACTTCCTGTCCATGATCTGATCCTGAATTTATTGTAAGATTACAACCTCCAAGATTTTTCTGATCAACCAGGTACCATGCAACATCAAAAAGTCATTTTACAAGATTTCTATCTTCATCAGTTTCTGCTGTATGAAATCTTTCTATATGCTTTTTGGGAATTATTAAAATATGAGTATTCATCTTTGGACTAATATCATTAAAAGCAAGATAAGTATCATCTTCATATACTATTTCTGCATCCATTTCTTTATTTACTATTTTGCAGAATATACATTCCATTCCTAAATATTTATAATATAAATAATTACAATTTTTTTATAACACTTTTTATTAAAAATTCAAGTATTATTTTCTGGTTGGTTTAAAAGTTTTAAAAATTTATTCTATATTTATAATAGCAGTTGGTATTAAATTAGGTTTTTTCATAATTTCTATTAACTTGGTAAGCTCATACTGATTTAATATCCTGTAATAAGGATAATATGTTTCTTTATAACCTGGAAACTTATAAGCACCTATATACTGAGTAAAAGCAAGCTGCTTATCAAAACCAGCTTCCTTCATTTTCTCCAGAAAAGTTTGCTTATCCAAATCTTCTGAAAAAACCTGTCTACTTAATTTTCACCTTACTATAAGTAAATTAAGATATTTTATATGTTCATTATAAAGAAAC
>CAZWWJ010000076.1:0-4295 GCA_964637495.1 uncultured Candidatus Peribacteria bacterium
AATTTTAGTTGAAAAATAATTTTAATTTATTATATTTGAGTAATTTACAACTAAAAAACAAAATGGAAACTATAAAAGAATACCTTAATAAAGTAGAGGAAAAGCAATTAACTCCTGAAGAAGTAATTAATCAGTACCTAAAAACATCCGAAAAAGAAAATGAAAATATCTTCTCTTTTGTTAGATTCCATGAGGATTATATTAAAAAAAATCTAGAATCTTACCAGAACCTTCCCCTTAAAGCTGCTCCAATATGAGTGAAGGATAATTTTTTAAGTTACTGATATGTTTCAAGTTGCGGATCCGGTATGCTTGAGGATTACAAAAGCCCTTATTCTGCCACTTGCCTTACCAATCTTGAAAATCAAGGGGCAATGATGATATGAAAAACCAATATGGATGAGTTTGCAATGTGATCAAGTACAGAAAATTCATATTTTGGTATTACAAAAAACCCTTATGGTACTGATAGAATACCTGGATGATCATCCTGAGGTTCTGCTGCAAGTGTAGCAAACAATATGTGTCTTGCTGCTATCTGAACAGATACCGGAGGAAGTATTAGACAACCTGCAAGTATGTGTGGAGTTGTTTGATTCAAACCAACTTACTGAACTATTTCAAGATACTGAATACAAGCAATGGCTTCATCATTAGATCAGGCTTGAACCTTTACAAAAACAGTAGAAGATACTGTAATTCTTTCAAAAGCAATGGCATGAAAAGACAAGCAAGATGCTACAAGCATCAAAAGAAATGATCTTCATAAATGGGATGAAGCACTAAAAGGAGATCTTAAGGGATTCAAAATTGCTGTAATGAATGATTTCTTTTCAGAATGACTTGATGATCAAGTAAAAGAAATTATAAACCAGAAAATAGCTCAGGCCAAAGAAAAACAAGCAGAAGTAGAATACATTGACTTCCCTATGTTTGAAAATGCTCTGGCAGTTTATTATATTGTAATGCCTGCAGAACTAAGTACAAATCTTGCAAGGTTTGATGGTATAAGATATGGACACCAGAAACATACATTTGACTTTGATAGCATATATCAATATTATAATAATATAAGAAAAGAAGGTTTCGGAGACGAAACCAAAAGAAGAATAATGGTGGGAACATATGTTTTATCTGCAGGATATTATGATGCATATTATCTAAGAGCTCAGAAAGTTAGGAAACTTCTCAAAAGAGAATACGACAAAATATTCAAAGATTATGATGCAGTTATATGACCAGTAAGTCCAACTCCTGCATGGAAAATATGAGAAAAAACTGATGACCCTCTGAAAATGTATCTTTCAGATGTTTATACTATTCCTGCAAATCTGGCAGGTTTGCCGGCTATGAGTCTACCAGCTGGTTATGCTGAAGAAAACGGAGAGAAATTACCTGTAGGACTACATATCCTTTCAGGACAGTGGCAAGAAGACAAAATATTCCAGCTTGCTGCGAACCTGGAAGAAAACTTATAAACTAACAATAAAAAAATGGAAATCAAAGTTTATGATTGAGAACAATATAACAGAACAAAACAACGGTATATAGGATTCGTATTTTTTATAGCCTTTATGATACTTATATCTTTCCTTATAGGTAATATATCTTGAGTTGTTCTATTATTTTTGTTTCTTTGAGGGTATCTGATATTTTCTATACTACAGTCACAAAAAGTTGTAACTTTGAAACAAATGGATGAATGATTAATGATTGGTGAAAAGTTTATTCCACGGACCAAAATTCATTGATTTTTGTTAGAAATGGACCCTGAGACCCAACTTATGAAAAATATAGTAATTGTAACAAGTGAAAAAAAATACATCCACACTCTTAACGATGATAAAGACAAAATTAAAGATTTTGTTATGAAACTAAGTGATCGTATTGAAATGCTTTCTGACCATCAACAAAGCCTTATGGACAAAATTGTAAGATATTTTAAATTATAAAATTAAATTTTTTGAGAATGACCCCTTATACAAGTCTTGGATACAAAGATTTCTGGACAAAAGTAGTAGTTATCATACACTCTCTTATTGTTTTGGGAATGCTTGGATATTTGCCTTTTTTGTATTTACAAGAATGAGAAATTCCTATTTTATACCTTCTGTGAGTGATTGTTCTTGGTTTGCTGTTTTATATGATTATAAGACTTCTTAACAATCTAAAATACGAATTTCAAGAAAACTGAATACAACTTACTCTTCCATCCTGAAAAACATATTTTTTGGAAAAAGAAAACATTTCCAGAATGGAAGAAATAGGAAGGTTACCACGATACTACTCTTTCGGGATAAGGTATAATTTCATAACTCAAGAGATAATGTTTACAACCTCTCTGAACAATGCATACAGAATAGTTATGGAAGATGGAAGATATATTATTATAACACCAAGAAAAATAGACCAAAATGTAGTTGAATACTACAACAATTAATTTTTATTTATTAAACTTCAAAAAAATGAAAAAAATACTCTTAATTTCTATACTTATCTTATTTTGGTGAACTTCAAATGCTAACTGTGTTGAATTCCAGGAATGAGAAATATGTCTTAATATAGAAAATAAATGAGAATGAAAATATAATGTATCCAAAGATACCAATATGCAAAATAAAGAAAATTATTATATCCTTTCTTGCGAAGTTCTAAAACCTAACAACAGATTGGAAAACATTTGAGCATGTAATCAAAGTTTTGAATATACCTGAAACTGAAAACAAGATGTAAGGTATGATATTTCATTACAGCAAAACTCAAAAGCTTTGGAAACTTCACATTATTTCGTGCATCTTTCTCAAAATCAGTACAATGATCTTGAATATGTAAACAATATATGGAATGAGCTTGAAACTACTTTGGAAGAAAGATATTCTGAACTAAAAGACCATGACAAATGGCAACAATTAAGCAGTAATATCCAAACCAACCTCAACAACTTATTGAATGCTAAAAATTCAGAATTCAATTCTTATGATGATGTAAAAGAAGCAGTTCTTTGATTTGCAAAATTTACACAAGAAATTACTCAAAACTAAATCTTCCAGTTAATTTCTTCTTTGCCCTGAGATCTTAATATTTCATTTGTTTTTGAAAAATGTCTGCATCCAAAAAATCACTTATTTGCAGAAAAAGGACTTGGATGAGTTGATTCAAGAATATAGTGTCTGTCTTCATCAATTAGTTTCTTTTTCTCTCTTGCATTATTTCACCAAAGAAGAAAAACTACTCCTTCTTTTTTTTCTGAAATTATTTTTATTACATTATTGGTAAACTCTTCCCATCACTTTCATTTATGAGAATTTGCCTGCCCTCTTCTTACAGTCAAAGTAGCATTCAAAAGTAAAACTCACTGCTTTGCCCATTTGGAAAGATCTCAGGAAGAAGACATTGTAATTCCCAAATCATCCTCTATTTCTTTGTATATATTTTGCAAAGATGGCGGCTTAGTAATTCAAGGATTGACAGAAAAACACAGTCAATTTGCCTGACCTGGTCAATGATATGGATCCTGTCATATTATCACAACTTTGAGTTTATCAAAAGGACAATTATCAAAAGCTGCAAATATACTTTTGGAAGGAGGATAAACTTCAAAATATTTTTTTTCTTCTACCAAGAATTGCTTAAGTTCTTGAAAATACTCTTTCTGAAACTCTTCCTGTAACTGTTTTTTCCAGCTTTGTTCTATTTTTGGGTTTATCTTAGTATTCATAAAACTATTTCGTTAAAATTTATATAATTATGTTTTTTTTAAAGATTTTTTTTTATTATTCAATCCATTTTGAATACTTATTCCATAAGTACCTTTCATTCAAAAACATCAAAACCAAGAGCTTCACATACTCTAACAATTGTATAGAATCACAAGTCTCAAATTTCATCAATTTGTCATACTATTCTTCAGTATCTTTCATAGAGAAAATCTATTAGTTGTCTTGCATATCCTGAATTTCTATAGTCCTCTCAAACCCATAATTTCTTGAGCCAAATTCATTCTCAGTCCTCTAGTTCAGAAAATGTAACAAATATATTCTCAGGTATCGTTCAGTCATCTAAATGCTCAAATCCTGCTCTCAATCTTCGAAACTGTTTATCTTAAAATATACTTCAAGAGATTCCTTATGTCTTTCCATTTTAATATGTACTTAGATATAAAAGAAACTAAATTACTAATTAAATTTTGTTATTAGCTACTAGTACACTAAAATAATTACTTTAATCTAAATGTCAATTAAAATGTTGTTTAAAAATTTTTTATGTAGAAGCTAGTGAGTATGAAATTTTTTGAT
>CAZWWJ010000077.1:0-4219 GCA_964637495.1 uncultured Candidatus Peribacteria bacterium
GGTAACATTTATATTTCAAGTAATTTTTCTTACTGCAAAAAAAGGAGAGCCAAAATTATTTGACATCAAATTAAATATTCTTAAAATTAGGTAAATTAAATTATAAAATAAGCCAATGCAATTGGAAAAACTGGATCAAGAAGAGAAATCTCCAGAACAAGATGAACAAAATGAAAGTTTAGATGAAATAAGATCTGAACTTGAGAATTTGGAGGATGAAATAAAAAGATTAAATGAAGAAAAAAACTAATCTTTTAGTTTTTGGAGTAAATTTTTAGAGTGAAAGTTTCATAATCTATGCTTTTTTCAATAAAGAAACTTTCTTCAAAATCAGGAAAGAAAGTATCTCATTCGTATTCTTCAGGGACTATGCTAAGATATATTTTGTTGGCTAAATTGTTTTCAATAAACTGTTTGTAAATGCTGCTTCAACCAATAACCATTACTTCTTCTGTAGGTTCTACATAGTCTTGTAGTTGTTTAATTGATCAGAAAACTTTACATCAATCTATTTCTATGTTTTTTGTAGTAAGTATTATATTTTCTCTTTCTGGTAGTGGTTTTCAGATAGAACAAAAAGTATTGTATCACATTACAATTTTTTTGCCTCTGGTAAGTTGCTTGAAATTTTTGAGATCTTCTGGTAGATACCAGGGTAAGGCATTATTTTTTCATATCACTTTGTTAAGTGACATAGCTGCTACTAATGAAAACATTGAGTTTGTTGAATGTATTTTTTAAAATTAGTTAACATCTACTATTTTCATTTCGTATTTTCTTCTTGGAGATTTTACATTAACTACATCTCATATTTTTTTTCATTTGATTGCTGTTCAAACAGGACTGTCAAAAGATATTGAGTTTTCAAAAATATCTACTTCTCAAGTACCAACTATTGTAAATTCATAAACATTTCTTTTGTCGTCTTCCAGTTTTACTCTGGATCAGTATCATACTTTACCATCTCACTGTCATTCCTGGATGATTTCTACATTTTTTAGCATATTCTCAATCTCGTTGATTCTAAGTTCAATTAGGTCTTTTTGGGACATAGCATCATCGTATTCTGTGTTTTCGGAAATATCTCACTGTTTGATTGCTTCTCTAAGTCTTTCCAAAACTTCCGGGAGTTTGTTGTTTTTGAGGTCGTTCAGTTCGTTCACTAGTTTGTTGTATCAGGTTTGGGTTAGGTATTTTGTTTCTTCTGCCATGATAGTTTGTTTAAAATATAAATTAATTGTCGGCTAGTTTAACTTTTAGGTGGTCAAATGCATGATTTACTAAGTCTCTTGAATATTTGAAAGGCATAGGTGGTTTGTATTGTTCTTTTTGGCCATCAATATTGAATCTAAATGATCATTCATATTTTCATTGTTTGTTTTTGCTTACATCTACTTCTACATGTATTTCAGCATCCTGTTTTTCAAGTACTTTTTTTAGGTATTTATCAAGTTTTCTGTTAAGATTTTTTTCTATTAAGAACTTTATGTCTTCTTGTAAAGCTTCTGTAAGATTGTTGAACTTGTAGTTTATTTTGATTTGGTCATAAAGTTTTAGTTTTAGGTGTTCAAAAGCATGAGTTGTTAAGTTTTTCAGATTTTGGTATCCTACTTCCGGAGCAAATGTTTCCTGGTGTCAGTTAATATTGAATTCAAATCTTCCAATGTAATTATTTTCTTGGTCCAGTTCTATTTTGATGTTGATTTTTATCTGTTTTTCTTCTTGTTCAAGTATTCTTCTAAACTGTCTGTCAAGCTTTCATTGAATATTGTTTTCTACTTGACTTTTAACTTCTTCTTGAGTTTCCTGATCTAACTGATTTATATCATAGTTGATTTCTATATTTTCTAAAATGTCCATTTCAAGGTATTTTAGGTATTAAATCTTTGCAAAAATAATATATTGAAAAAAAACTCAAATTCAACTTTAAATTATCTTGATTTTTTGGTCTTAAATATTTAGATTAAGAATTAGTTTTATATTCTAAAATAATAAATATAATGCATGAAGACAGAAACAACTTATCAGAAAAAACACTAAATCTAAAAAGAGCAATAGATTCATTAAAAGAAGAAATAGAAGCAGTGGATTGGTATAATCAAAGAGCTGATGCAACTAATGATGAGCAGCTGAAAGAAATTCTTCTTCATAATGCAAACGAAGAAAAAGAACATGCAGCAATGGTAATAGAGTGGCTAAGAAGGAACGATGAAGGTTTTGACAAAGAATTAAGAGAATACTTGTTTACAGAAGGAGATATTTCTTGTCATGAAGATGAAAGCCACTAAAAATTTGCCAGGTTTTTGTATCTTTCTATAAGAAGGGGATTCTATGTTCCCTTCTTTTTTTGTAAGTTTTCGTATCATAGTTGTCCACAGGCTCATTTTTCTTCTCTCCCCATGTTGTGTCTTTTTGTAACAGTTAGGTTGTTTTTCTCAAGAGTTGATTTGAAGTTTTCAATATTTTCCAGAGGTGATTCCTCAAGATCTGGTACAGCAGGATTTTCGTTATAAGGTATTAGGTTGATATGACAGTCCTGGTGTTTTAATAATTTTGTTAAGTTGTTTGCATGCTCTGGTAAATCATTGTAATTTTTGATCATAATATATTCATGGAAAATTCTGTTTTTGGTGTGTTTGTAGTAATCATCCAGAGCCTTAATAAGATTGGTGATAGTATATTTTTTTCAGATAGGGATTAGCTTTTCTCTAAGTTCCTGAGTAGGTGCATGCAAAGAAACAGCAAGCATAACCGGTATGTTATCTTCTATAAGTTGATAAATTTTGGGGATTATTCATACAGTGGATATGGTAATGTGCTTTTTTGACATATTGAATCCATAGCTTTGTCCAAGCATAATGTTGATTGATTTGGTTACATTTTCGTAGTTGAGTAATGGTTCACCCATTCACATAAAAACAACATTTCTTACTTTGTGCCAGGTGCCGTCTTCTTTTTTTCAGAATTTGTTTTTGACATAGTTGTTGGCATACAGAAGTTGTCCTATAATATCCAGCCAGTGAAGGTTGGAGCTGAACCCAAGCTGTCAGGTAACACAAAACAAACATCACACATTGCACCCAACCTGAGAAGAAACACAAAGGGTTATTCTATTAAGTTTTTGTGTGCCATCTTCTCTGGTATGATAGTGATACATCAAAACAGATTCTATCAACTCCTGGTTTTTTGTTGTAAAAGAAAATTTGGTGAAATCCTTGGTTTCCTCAATTATTTGGTTGGGAGTTAGGGTAAGTAGTTCAAAGTTTTCTTTGAGTTTTGTTTGTAGGTTTTTTGGAATTGTTGTTATATTTTCAAAATCAAGTACAGAATTATCAAAAATTTCTTTGTAAATCTGTTTTTTTCTGAAAGGTTGTAGTTTGTTTTCTTTGATGAAGTCGTCTAATTTTTCTTGTTCTAATATATTGTTCATTTGGGGTTGACTTATTGAAGTTAAAGATTATATTAGTTTTGCCTTTGTAAGAGAGAGGAAAAAGGAGAAGGAATGCAGGAAACAAAGGACTCAGAAGAAGAACAACAACAAGCAATTGTTGCGGAGATTTGCAGGGAGTGCCCTGCAGCGGCAGGTCCTGCTGTCTCTAGAGGAGATAATCCGGAGTACTGTGGTCTTGACTTTGAGGTGATTAGAGAAGAATATAGGAACAGGTTCCTTGGACCAATACCGGTGCCTTCGGGTTGTCCCAAAAAACACTCCGGATTTCTCTAACGACTGAATTCAGTCGGCCTAACCCCGGCAAGTATATCTTGCCCGGGGTTTTTAGATCTCGTTGATTATTTTCTGATAGTCCTGATATATTCAGTTGTTGTTTTTGAGGGTTTTGTCAAAGTTTTTGATTGCATAAATTACTGTAGCATGATTTTTGCCACCAAAGTAATCTCCAATTTTCTCAAGTGTCCAACCATAATGATTTTTGGCTATGTACATAAGCATTTGTCTTGCTGTAGAAACATCTTTTTTTCTGCTTTCTCATTTGATATCTGATACTGATACATCGTAGTAGTTTGCAATGTATTCTACAAGATTATTAAAGCTTTTGGTTCCTTTGTTGTTTAGTTCACCGGCATTTTTGATAACAGCTTGCTGTTTTTCTTTGGAAGAAACATCATATCACAAAGTATCCAAAGCATTATAAATATCATTTTCTGAAAGTTCATCTTTTTTGAGAAGATTTTTTCTTGTTAGTATTATATTCAAAGCTCC
>CAZWWJ010000078.1:0-4156 GCA_964637495.1 uncultured Candidatus Peribacteria bacterium
ATTTTTTCTGTATATAGCTTTTCACAAAATAATTTACAAATTTTTTATTGTAATAAACTGTATTATCCGAAAATAAAATTTTTTCAATAGTTCAATATTTCACACAAATATAACTAAATACGAGTTATATATTAATGAATTTATGATGTTTTACATGAAAATTTTTATTTTACATTAATAAACTTTTCAAATTTTAAATTATTATATATTAGATAATTAACTAAAACCTATAATTCAAAGCAATTCTTTCAAAAAGCTTACTTTTTACAAAAGTTTTCTGATAATTATCCAGAACTTCTCTAAACATCATCATAAACTTCCAGATATTTTTCTATCATACTATCTATTGTAAATTTTTTAATAAACTCCTTGTTATTTTTTAATTTATCTTCACAATCTTTCTTACCATCAAGTATATCATTTACATCCTTTGCAAGTGCTTTATAATCTCAAATCTCCTCAAAAAATCAATCACAAATTTCTCTGTTTTCAGGAATGTCAGTTGTAACTATAGGAAGCCCATAATACATTGCTTCCATCAAAACATTTGCCTGTCACTCAAATTTTGTAGGCAAGAAAAATATATCACAACTGCTCATAAGTTCAGGAATATCATCTCTTTTTCAAAGAATTTTTATATAATTCTGCATTCAGTATTGATTTATAAGTTCTTGTAGTTTTTCGTATCAGTCTCACTCCTCACCTACATAAAGAAACTGGAAATCGTTTCTGTATTCAAGCAGTTTTTTTGCAGTTTTTATATTAGTTGGATAATCTTTCTGATCTCTAAGTTTACCAACTGTTAAAATTGTTTTCTTTTCAAAATCATACTTTTCTTTAGGATCTACATAGTCAAATCAATTGTATATTACTTTTATTTTGTTTTCATCAAATCATCTTTTGGTCAAGATATCTTTATTTGTATGAGAGTTTGTTATTATTTTTTTGCAGAACCTTTCAGTATATTTTTCCAATTTCCAAAGAGATTCTGGAATATGAGAATTTCTAAATCAAGTTAAAACAGTATATTTTCACAAATTAAAAGCATTTACAAATTTTGTAACTATATTTGCATGAGGTAAGAAAGACTGTATTATATCAGGATTAAAAATTTTTACTATCTTATTTGTTTGATAAACTGCTTTTGGAAAAGAAAGCTGTGATTTCAAAGGAACATAAGCTACCTCTATTCAAAGTTTTTTATATTCTTCCTTATAATATCAATCAACAAAACCTACTATCTTTATTTGATATTTATCTTTCAATCAATTTAGTATATGATAAATTTGTTTTTCAGCTCATCATCTCATAAATCAAGTTGTTACGAAAAGTATTTTCTTTTTCATAAGCCTTTCTATTTATTAAATAATTTATAATACTTTTTGATATTCTTGTCCCAATCAAACCTTTCTTTAATTATCTTTTGATTTTCTTGTGCATACTGTTCTTTTTTGTCCAAATTATCCAATCATTCTACAAGTCATTTCTTTAGCTCTTCCAAAGTATCATCTTGAAGTAATATACCATTTTCTCAATTATTTATCAACTCATTAGCTCACTCATAAGGAGTTGCCACTATCAGATTCCCAAGATACATAGCCTGCAACAAGGTTGTTGCAAGACCACCCCCTGGTCTGGAAGTATGAAAATGTATATCAAACTGATTCTGGAACTCCAAAGTTTCTTCCAAAGCTTTTCCTCAAATAAAATATATTAAATTTTCTGTGTCAAGATTTTTCAGTCTGTCATAATCTTCTCAGTCTCCTACAACAACAATTTGAATTTCATCTTTAATCTTTTCTCTTTCATCTTTTAACTGATAGTATGCTTTTATTAATGACTCTACATTTTTTCGTTTATAAAGCCTCCCAACAAATCCAACAATTATTTTGCCCGGGAACTGCTGTTTCAAATTATTTTTTTCCAAATCTGCATTCCAGGAAGTTTTCAATCCTCTATAAATTATTTTATCTGTTTCTACATTAAATGAATTTCTAAGAAACCTTTTTACCGCACTACTAACTCAAATTATTTTATCCGCCTGTAAAAAAACAGCTTTCCCAAAAGTTTTGTCATAAAATCGTGCAATCAAGGTTTTGATTTTGCTGTTTAATTTCACATAATCTGATCAGTGTTCTATATGAATCCAGGGTATTTTATTCTTTTTTGCAAACCTTCATCCCAAAATACTGGTAAGGAAAAATCTGGTTCTTGTTATCACAAAATCAATTTTCTGGTTTGAAAGATATTTTCTGATTAATTTATATTTTTTTGATCAGATTTTGTATACAGGGAAGTTTGATATAATTTCATAACCTGGAACTACCAGATTTTCAACTCAATCCTTGATGTAGCCTATTTCTTCATTCTCATAAAAAATTTTTTCTTTATTGGTTTCCAAGGGACCTATATCAGTTGTTACATTGAACACCCTTCAGTATCATTTCCTGGACCAAAAATAAGCCCACTCCATGGCATGAGTTTCAAGTCCACCTTTATGAGGAGGATAATAGGGAACAAACTGAACTACGTTTAACTTACTCATACTCCAAAAATTTTTTTAAATTAATCTGATTTTTAATCATTACTACAAAAATTTCAAATCAAGATAACTTCAAAAATACTTCCTTATATAAATAGTTTGAACAACTAATTACGAAGTTTTCACAACATAAATTTCTTTACTGTGTTTCCTTGTAGAAGAAGGCTTGTATGTTTTTATTCTTTTCCCTCAGTACTTTTTCTTCAAGTCTCCAAGAAAATCTTCAAAATCAGGTCACATAAAAACCTTGATTACGAATTTACCATTATCTTTGAGGAAATTCTCAAAAACAGGCAGAGTTTTTTCTATAGACTGTATAGATTTTATTGCATCTATATCCTTGATTCAGGTAGTATTTGGTGCAAGGTCAGAAATTATTAGATCAAGCTCCTCTCCTGCATATTCTTTTATTATCCCAGAAACAGTTTCATAGTCTGTAGCATCCTGCTGAAAAACATAACACCCTGGATAAGAAATATTTGTTGGGTTTAGGTCAAACCCAATTATTACAAAATCCTCTTCCTGCCCTGAAGACATTTTCTGGTAAGCATACTGAATCCAGCTTCAGGGACTGCATCAGATATCTACAACTTTTTTTGTATTTGCATCAAAAATACCAAATTTTTTGTCTATTTCTTCAAGTTTGAATGCGCTTCTTGCTTTGTAGCCGGTTTTTTTTGCCTTTTTGAAATAATAATCATAAGGATTGTACATTAATTACCTTTTGTTTTTTAAAATTTCTTCTAACAAATTATTTTCATAATATGCAACAAGATCATCCAATTCATCTACATTTATACCGGATTTATGAAAATAAGAAAGTTCTACATACAACTCATAGATTTCATTTTTGAATTCCTGATCTTCAAGTTCCCTAATAGATATAATCCTTTCAAGCATTGAAAGTTTTCACATTAGGTTTTCAACTCATACTCCACAATAATAAGCAAAATTCATATCATTCCAAAGCATTACTATTTTGTGTCTTGCAAGATTTGGCTTGGATTTTCTACAATAGTTTATAAGGATTTTATATTTGGTTTCAAGTATCAGTTCTGCTAAGTTTCTAAAAGAGTTATAAAAACCTTCTTTCAAAGAGGTTAAATCCATATCATACTTTTTCTCAAAATCCATAACCTCTTCAAAAAAATCATACATTCAAAACTCCTTGAGATGTTCTTCCAATCACTGCAAAAGAAAATAAATATCTTCAGGATTGTTTTCTTTATTATAACTTTCAAAATTAGAAATCAAAGAATCAATGTAATGTTTTTTTCCTTGCAGGCTTGTTGGTATCACTTGCTTTGCTATGTGGTATAAGCGCTCCTGCAATCAATGGATATCTACTCAATTCTCTTCTGCTTTTGCAAGTTTTGCTTCATATTGTTTAAGATAAGAAACATCCAAAAAAGGTCAAAAATTCTCAAAAAAAGCCATTTCTTCCTCAAGTTCCAAAAGGTACAACATTTGTTGCTCATAGACATCTTTGTACCTCTGACCATTCCTTATCAAAACTTTTTCCAAAGCAGCAGAAGAATAAGAAGAATACTCTTCAAACCTTTGTCTTATACTACCAAGATATTCATTAACAAACTTATTTTCTTCATGATTTCT
>CAZWWJ010000079.1:0-4148 GCA_964637495.1 uncultured Candidatus Peribacteria bacterium
ATCGCTCAAGATGCTAAAACTGCAGCCTGAGAAAATCTTCCGGAAACATTATCCAGAGAGTTCAAAATAGATGCTACTCCAGAAATTGATTTTGTATCTCCTAAATGAGATATTCAAGACCCAAATCAGAATATAACTGTGAGATTTAGTTCTCCAATGGTTCCTTTGACGGCTCTTGATGACCAGCCAGAATGTCCTATAAGTTTTGATCCCAAGATAACCTGAGAATGTACATGGATAACTACTAGTACATTTCAGTTTAGACCAGAAAAAACACTACCATTTGGATGAGAGTATGAGGTAGTTATTCCTTCTTGATTCCAAAATCAAGCTTGAAATCCAATAACTGAATCCAAAAATTTCCTGATAAGAACCCCTGATTTTGAAGTTGTAAATACAAATAACAGTATAAACAAAGATGATCCACTTAAGTTAGTTTTCAACGATGATGTTGATATGCAAGATGTGATGAATAATTTTGAAATAGATGGTTATGATACAGATCAGTTAGATTTTGAATTTTGACAAGAAGAAACAAGTATCGAATGAGAATACAAAACACAAGAAAATATAATAGAAATTTTCCCTGCAGAGTGAGACCGAGGATACGATACTAGTTTAGATTTTAGGATATCTGATCAACTAACTTCTCAAAGATGAAATGTTCCTTTACAAAGTGATTATGAAAGTACACTTAGTACAGAAGGTTTGGTAGTAGAGTATGGTTCTTTTATTTATCAGGAACCTGAGCAAGAAGACAAAAACTTAGTTTCAAATCTTCAGCAAGCTGATAACAATAGGATAATTCTCCCAGAAGATCCAAATATTCTAATAGAATTTAATGAAGAAATTGAGTTGGATTATGATCTTTTTGATATAGATTATGATTTTGAACTTTCTTATATCAAAGAACAAGAAAATGAAACTATCCAAGAAAATCAAAAATGAGTAATTATTGATATACAGGGGCAGATATCAGATGAATTAAATATAGAAATACTTGCTTCCAATATTAGTTCAAGTGATGATATAACTCTGGATTTTGAAACCAAGGACTATAATCAAATACAAGACTATGAGATGATAGACTACAAAAAACATTGTTTAACTACTGCCGAAGAGATACCTACCACCTCCAAAAATAAAAATGCTTTTGAGTTTGATGGATATTGAGAGGTGCAAACCATTAGTGAAGTAAGACAACGAAGGGATAACAAAGATGAATATAACTGCTATTATGAAGAGTGAAAAAATAAATATATTATTACCACCAATCTTGATCCTGATATGGACTATGATCTTACCATAAGCAGTGATTTGTTGGACAAAGATAATTATCCTTTGGAACAGGATTATGAATATCAATTTACTACTCCAGAAGCCCAAAACGAAGACAAACATGTTGATATTATAGATCAAGAATGACTTGTAATGATCCCAAGTAGTATCAAACCTTTGACTTTGCCAATAAAATCAGTGAACATAGACACTGTAAATATTAGAGTTTGTGAATGAGAAATAGATCCTAGTAATGACAATTACATAGGCAACAAAGACTGTCAAACTGCCAGAGTGGATGTTGAAAACAAATGATTTCAGCCAAGTTTGAATACTGTTGATCTGGAAGAAGTTTTTGAACAAGAGTTTGATTCAAGTATAGTAAAAGCCAAAGTCTACAAACTTGAAGAAGATATGACAGAATCCCAAAAAGAAAGATACCAAGAGGATGAATTAACTCATTCTACTAGAGTTTATAATATAAGTGATGTTACTGCTACCTTGAAAGAGGGTAAAGAAGATATTTTATGGCTTAGAGATTACAACCAATGAGAAAATATCAGTGATTGAATTCAAGATATTACTGCCTACAAAAAGGATACAGATTATAGATTTTATGAAAGAAGAGCACAGGAATGAAGAGATATAGATGCTCAAGATGTTACAGAAATAGATATAGATTTTGAACCAAAACAAAATTGACTTTATGAGTTGGAAAGTATGCCAATAAATTCAGACCTTGTAATAACTTTGGAAAATCAGGATAAAGTACTTGTAACTAATTCCGGTAATGAACTGTCTGAATGAGATGCCAAAACTTATCTTTTTACAGATAGACCTTTGTACAAACCAGGTGATGAAGTAAATATCAAATGAACTGTTAGAAATTTTTATTCTGAAGGTTATCAGATACAGGAGGATAGTATATCTTTGGAAGTAGTGGATAGTAGATGAGAGACTATGATAAGTGAAACTCTTCAGCTGGATGAGTATTGAAGTTTTCAGGCAGGATTTGATCTTCCTGATGATGCAAATCTTGGTGAATACACTGTAAGAGCTGGTAATGATAATTTGAATTTCAGTGTAGAAGAGTTTGAAACTCCTGATTTTGAAGTAGAAGCTACTGCCAGAGAGGATGATTATCTTCTATGAGAAACTGCTCAGGTGGATATTGCCGCAAATTATTATATGTGACTTCCTGTAGCCGAGGGTGAGGTAAGTTATGAATTAACAAGCAAGGAATATTATTTTGATTGATGAGGGGTACAAGGTTACCAGTTTGGTGAAAGAAGAAGTTTTTGGTGGCAACCAGATTCTGGAAGTAGACGTGAAGATAGGTGAGAACTTACATTGGATAATAACTGACAGGCAGTTTTGGATCTTGACCTAGAAGAACAGGATCAAAAAGACAAGATTTATAATCTGGCAGTAACTGTACAGGATCCAGAAAGCTGACAAAATATAGCTCAAAATCTTTCTTTCAAATGACTTAGATCTGAGAAGTTTGTAGGTGTGAATTTTGATGATTTTAGTTATGATTATCTGGATACCGCCAATATAGATCTTATAGCAGTTGATATTGATTGAAATAGACTATCTCAAAAACAAATAGATTTAGAAGTAAAAAAAGTAGAACATCAACACGATGGAGTTGGTCAACAAAGAGAAACCACCAAAGATACGGTTATAAGCCAAACTTTGACAACTACTCAAGATGGTACAGTAAATACTGATTTTACTTTTGATGAGCCTTGAGAGTATGAGTTTGTGATAAGCACTCCTGATGGAAATTATAAAACCACAAAAACATTTTATGTAGGATGAGCAGATGTATTGTCTCCTGGTCAGGAAGACAATGAAATTAATGTAATTCCTGAACAGCAAACTTATGATGTGTGAGACACAATGAGAGCAACAATACAATCTCCTCATACTTGAGTACAAGCTATGCTAACAGTAGAAAAAAACAACAAAATAATGGATTCTAGAATAATTGATATTGATGAGTACAATCAGGAAGTACAACTAGAGGTCAAAGAAGAGTATATTCCAAATTTTGATATATCAGCATTTATAATAAAAGATGTTACAACCATACAAGATGACTTCCAAGACTTAGAAGAAGTAAGAAACGAAATGTCTCAGATAGAACAAGATTTACAAGAAAGATTGGATATCCCAAGAATACCTGGTCCTCCAATAGTTCCATATTATGATGTAATAATACCACCATTGCCACCAGAAGTTGATGATATGGACGAAGAAGAACAAAATCTTTATGAAGAGTGGGTGGAACTAAGAGCTCAAGAACAAGAACTTTTATCAAATCTTTTGCCAAGTTATTATCAATGATCAGAAACCGTAAAAGTAAATACAGATTATGTGAAACTTGATGGACAGGTAAGTTTGGACAAAGAAATGTATGAACCAGGAGATGGTCAAACAATTGATCTAGAAATTACAGACAATGATTGAAATCCGGTTGATTGACAGGCAACAATTAGAGTAATAGACCAGGCTTTGTTGGATATGATGGACAACAAACAGGATATACTTGAGTTTTTCTACTCAAAACAATCAAATAATATCTCAACATCAAGTAATATCCAAAATATCATCCAAAGAATTCATTTCCCTGATCAGTTAGATGTTCAGGTGGAAGAAGACTTTGAAACTCAACAAGATGAGGTGCAGTTTTATGGTCAGGCAGTAGAAGAATCTGCAGATATGGAAGTAGATGACAGAGCTGCAACAGAAGATGCTGCTACTCCAGAAGATGACGATGAAGCAGAAATTAGAGAGAATTTTGAAGACCTGGCATATTATCAGTCAGTAGTAGATGTACAAAACTGACAAGCTCAAATACAAGT
>CAZWWJ010000080.1:0-4141 GCA_964637495.1 uncultured Candidatus Peribacteria bacterium
TTCCTCAACGGAATCTCTTCAATCTTATCATAACCTTTCTTATCTATCAATATGTCCTTAGCTCCTGCTTCCCTTGACAACCTTTCCGACTCCTTCTTCAAAGTATCAATCTCCATTTTCTTCTTCCTCTTCTCAAGAGGAACATTAAGCACATCAGAAACTTCATACTCTTGTGCTTTGGTAAGAATACTTTCAGGTAAAGTGTGAGTCCGAGAAAGTACTTCAATAAATCTATCAGAAAAGAATTGATCAATCTGAACTCTTCTCTTAATAGTATGGGCAAAATTACCAACAACTCTGCTAATATTGTCTCTTTCTTCTGGAGATAGATTTTCAGTAAACTCATAATCCTCAATCTTTTGCAAAGACAGAATTACCGGTTCAATTGAATCTTCAGTAATAACAAAGACATCATAGTCCCCCATATTGTAAGCAGTTTCTTTAATCTCAGAAATGGTGTTTGTAGGAACAACTAAGAAAATTGTTTTCTTAACATTTTTTTCTTTTATGTATTTCTTAACAGATTGCGTTTCTCGTTTTATATAATTTGGAAAACTATCTAAATTATCATTTTGTGGGCTTTTAGCATCAAATATGATGTGTTCTCCTGCAATAACTATTGTGTTATCAGGTTTTCCTGAGAAAGGCACACTTTCTTTGTCAAGATATGTTATTCCATACTTTTTAGAAACACCAATAATTGTTTGTTCAACAGAATCTTCATGATTTCTCCAAGTTCTTTTCATATCTTCGAACTTTTTTTGAATCTCTTCTTCTCTATCCTGGTTGAGTTTTTCAATCCTTGCTTCAACTTTTGCTTGCAAATCTGAAAGTCGATTAACCTCTTTTTCATAGTCATCTTTTTGCTTCTGTTCAAGTTTCTTGTATTCAGCAATAGTTTTCTCAAACTCTTTAGACTCTTTAGATAATTCATTATATTTAGATTCTAAATTGCTATATCTATGCTCAAGTTCTTTTTTATTGTCTTTCTCGTTTTCTAATTTTAAGTTGATTGAGGAAAGTTCTTTCTCAAGTTCATTTATTCTTGCAGAGAGTTGTGCAGGTTTTTCATCAATATTCTTGAATTCTGCACTGGCATCTATAGCTAAATTCAAAATATCTCTCCAAGCAAATAATCTTTTTAGAAATCCATAATTCTTTATTGTCTCAAATAATTTTCTTGTATTTTCAAAAGTTTGTATAGTCATTAGTATCACCCTTTACATTCACATCTCTTTCCATGCCTTATTGCGGCTAAGCTACTCATATAGGATCTAACCCTAACACCACCGCATTTATCACATAATAATCTCTTGATAGCTTTTTGAGTATTCCTTTCCATTCTTTGAATTACTTCATCCATATACCAAAATAACTACTTTCTATTTTTAAATGTTTCTACAAAATAGTAGAAAATTATATTTTAAATTAAAATTTAAACAAAAAAACATAAATTTATTAAGGAGCATAACAAAGTCAAACTAATGACAAAAATATTAATCTCAACCCTATATGGACCTGATCCAGTAATGATGGCTTTTACTAAATTGAGTCCTGAAAGACTTGTTTTGCTTGTTACAGATGAAAAAGATAAAGTTATCAAAGAGTCCTTAGAGCTAATCAAAAAGTCACTTGGACGAGTTATAAAAATTGAAACAGTAAAAATACCGCAGTATGATATAACTAAGATTTCTGAAATTGTTGTTAAGATTATAGATGGTATCTCTTTAGATGATGATATTTATGTAAATATTACATCAGGAAGGAAGACACAATCAATTGCAGTTCTGTTTGGTGCATATGCAAGAAGAAGTAAGATATCAAGAATAGCATATTATCCTGAAGGAGATGAAAAAGGAAATGTTATCTATCTTCCTTTGCTGTCAATGAAATTAACGGAAAGTCAAAGAACTATTATGGATAGTATTAATTCTGGTAAAAGTCATAGTTACAAAACATTAGCTAAATCCACTGGGCTTTCTACTGCAATGGTTTATAGGGCTGTAGATGAATTAATTAAGTCGGGCTATGTTGAAAAGGAAAGCGGAGAAAAGATAGTTATTACAGAAGCAGGTAAATTAATAATTCTATGATTATTTACAAATTCTATAAATTTGTAGAAAATTTTAAAAATAGTGTATAATTCTTCTGACGCATGAAAAAGGACAAATACACGACTCTTTACCAGTATCAATCTGACGTAGAATTCTATAAACAGTTGATTGGACATGAGAAGCAAGATTTTGAAGAAATGATTCCTAGAGGTCGTGTAAGAAGACCGATAATTCCAATATATAACTCAAAAAAAAGGAACAACCTAGTTAAGTTTACAAGAGAAAGAATTTTGGATAAGTTAAATCGGTCTACAATAATAAAATCAAAAATGAAGAAAGATAATCTGACATTACGAGATATTGATTTAATTATGAATCTTAATCACGGTGGTGCAAGAATATTCAATATTGAAAAAAATTTTTCAGATTTTTTTTATTTTTCAGAAAATAAGGTTGTGAAGAGTTGGATTATTAATTTGCAGAGAACTATTTCTTCAAATGCATTTAGAAATGGTAAAATATTTCCTCTACAATCGTTAAGTGATTTGCTAAAACATGAAAGTGGGTTTATTCATATTCTTGATGGAAACTCTAATTTTTTTAATTTCATTGATGACAGTGGTGCAAAAAAATATCTAATTCACTTATTCATAAAACAAAATTTCTCAAAGAAAGAAATTGAGAACGGTTTTAATGAATATTTTGGATATGAGAAGTCACCAAGAAGAAAAAAATACGCAGAGGCGATATATAATGTTCTCAAGCATGGCTGAATTTGAAAAGTGTGCAGATTATCTTATTAAGATTAGAAATGAATCTGAAAAAGGGTATTTTCCAGAGTCAGGATTATATTTTATAAGGCGATATATCAGGGATGTCATTGAGCCTGAATACGAGGAGACTAAAAAGTCAAATACTAAATTGGGTAAATTATTCCAAGATTTTAATGTATCTCTTAGTGAGTTTATCACTCTATTTGAAATATTAGACGCAGAAGATAGCAAAAGCTTTTTTTTTGTAGGAAATGATATAGAAGAAATATTTGAAAAGAATAAAATAAAATTTGATAGTTCAAAATTAAAATCAAACAAGCTAATTTTCCAATTAATTGATCCTTTAAATCCACGTTCAAAAAGATATGAGGTTTCATATAAAGTTAAACTTTTGCTTGAAGGAAGAGAGTATACTGATGAATACAAACAACTTGATTTCAAGCTTGAAGAAGATTCTAAAAGAAACTCTATTGAAAATATGGATGGTTTGTATTACGCAATAAAACCCGAGTATAAACTCAAAGATTTGATTGCATATCCTGAGACTATTGATAAATTAAATTCTGCTATCGCAAGAGAACAAAGTAGAGAAAAGATATTTAATTCTTGGAATCTAAAATCTGTTATGTCTTATGGAAGAGGGTTAACACTTAATTTCAGAGGTCCTCCTGGAACTGGAAAAACTATGAGTGCACATGCTCTTGCAAATGAATTGGGTAAGAAGATTCTTATTGTACGATATGACCAATTACAATCTGCGTTTGTTGGAGAAAGCGAGAAAAATATTGCCAATGTTTTCAAGATGGCTAAAATAAAAAACTCAGTTTTGTTTTTTGATGAAGCAGATGCAATAGCTCTTTCAAGAGAAAATCTTGAAAGGAGTTGGGAAATGAGCCAAGTAAACACTTTACTAAAAGAGCTTGAAAACTTTGAAGGAGTTTGTATATTTGCGACGAACTATGCAGAGAAGTATGACAAAGCATTTGAAAGAAGATTAACTATGCATATTGATTTCAAGAATCCAGATAAAGAGATGGCTCAGAAAATATTAAAGAATATGCTTCCTAAGATGGCAAGAGGTAAAGATGTGGATTTAGATTCTTTTAATTTAGATGGAATGAATGGTGGTCATATAAAGAATATTATACTGAATGCTTCAGGATTTGCTGCATCTGATAATAGTGATAAAATAATGCAGAAACATTTGTCGAAAGCAATTGAAGCTGTAACTAAAGGTTCGTCTGATTGGGATAAGAGTTACGTGATGTGAAATGAAAGTATTTGTTTATGGAACTTTAAGGAAAGGGCAATATA
>CAZWWJ010000081.1:0-4115 GCA_964637495.1 uncultured Candidatus Peribacteria bacterium
TAGCAAGTATATTTTTTCAATTCACTTCTACTAAAAAATATTCTATATCTTGAATGTTTTCTTGGTCAAAGGTATTATTGTTTTCCAAAATATAGTTAAAATATCAAATAAGTCATATAAATTCATCATACAATTTTTCTAATTTTTCTTTTCAAGTTTCATCTTCTTGTATTTCATCTATTATACTACCAATTTTCGTAGAATATTTTGATAAAAATCGTTTTTGGTCTTCTGGTCATGCATTGAATTTATTAAACAATCATATTCAATACTTTTCAACTCATTTTATCATATCTCTCAGATTTTGAATTCTATCAGATAACGATATTACCAATGAATCAATGTCAACTTCATCCAAATGAGCTATATAATCAAGTTTTCTTTCTTCCCAAGATTTTGATTT
The DNA here is from genome assembly GCA_964637495.1 of uncultured Candidatus Peribacteria bacterium. Lineage (GTDB taxonomy): Bacteria > Patescibacteriota > Gracilibacteria > Absconditabacterales > Absconditicoccaceae > CAZWWJ01. The sequence goes on from CAZWWJ010000081.1 coordinate 404, forward strand.
ATCTGCTTCTGATACTGACTCCACTAATTCAACCATATCTGATCAATATGTTTCAAACAACTTGTCTTTTCAGTTTTCAACATCTTCTATTACATCATGAAATAATGCTCAAAGAATTTGTCTCTTGCTTCATCAAATACGACTAACTATTTGAGCTACAGAAATTGGATGATTTATAAAATCTTCTCACTCAGTTTTTCTTTTAAGTCATTGATATAACTCTTTAGCATCTTGTACTGCTTGAAAAATTTCAGGATCTTCAAGTAATAATTCAAATTGTTTTTGCTCCAATTCTTCATTTTGAAAAGATTTTTCACGGTTATTTATCAATCTTTGGGTACGATTTCTTTGAAATTCTTCTTCTTCTTGTTCTTCACTAGGAGCTTGATTATATCATTCTTGGAAGCTTTCAGCCATCCATCTAAATGAGTTTGTAGTTTCTCTGTCTGGATTATATCACATATTCATTTTCATTATTTTATGGTTAAATATTTAGTTTTTCTATGGTCTATTTTTTTCTTTCTTCTAGATCTTTTGGATCAAGTTTTTCTGATTGAGTTCACATAAGATCTGCTAATCTTATCAAAATCTGCTCATAAAATATTCCTAATTCTTTTAGATATTCTTCATCATTATTAAAATTATGATGATTTTCAATCAAATTTTTTATATAATCTTTCTGATTTTTGGTTAATTTAAATCTATCAGAAATATTATCTAACTGATTTTCTACTGTATATTTTTCATGTCATTTCATAGACCAAGTTTCATCAAAAACCATCTTTTTGCCTGCATCATGAAATATTATTGCTAATTGGATCAAAACATCTTTTGTAAGTCCTTCTATTTTTTTCTAAAAAAATTTTTCTTATCTTATCAAGAACAAAATCAAATCCTTTATATATTCTAAGTACTTCCTTTATATGTTCGGGTACATCATACTTATGATATTTGCCTTTGCCAAATCGTTCTTGCTCAGAAATTTCACTAAAAATAGCTCTAACTTTATCAGATATCTATCACTCCAAAAATAAATCAATTAATTCTCTAATCTGTTTTTCTCTTTGCACTGAATCTTCTTCAAGAGATTCTAATAAATCTGACACTACAAGCTTATAATTCCTTTCTTTTATAGCAGCATATTCTTTTTCTTTTTCTATCAAAATTTTTAAATTGTCTATTGTAACTTTTTCTTGCCATTGTGGATTAGAAAATCTTTCAATACTTCCTTCATCAGTATTGTTTCTTCTAAGTAATTCAAAAAATTCGTTAAGTAATTCTTGCTTATTTTGATTTATTTGGTTATTATTTCTATTAAATAATTTTTTCATTCTATATGAAATATTAAGTAAACATAATTAAAAATCAAATAATAAAATTGATAATAAAATTTTTTAAATTGAAAATAACTTTATATATTAGTAGCCAAATAACATAGATAAATTAATTTGTTTCCGGCAAATTATTCTCAAGTCACATTTCATTTCTCAATCTAGCATATTCTTCAGGAGAAAAAACTGGATTGCCTTGTCTATCAACTATAGGTGTATAAATTCACCTTTCACTAAGACTTCTTTTCATATTTTCTAATACACTAGGATTATCAGGAGCTATATAATAACTAACTTCTGTTGGAGCTACTCAAGTTCTTATTCAAGTTTGATTACCAAAAGTTACCTTTCAAGTGTATGCTTCTCTTAAATTACTTTCTCTAAAGTCACTTCTTGAACTTCACCTACCAATAGTAAAGCTATCAAACAAATCTCCTCTTATAACTGAGTGTATATCTCAAAAGGTTCTTAATGAAGTTGAACCTCAATTTTCTCCTATTGCAAAATGTTGCAGGTCATGTGACATATCTCAAGTAATATTTTCATTTCACAATCTTATAGCATCAAGATCATAAGGAGTTACATCAGCTCATCAACGAATTACATCTAACGGTACATGGTCTGGAGATAATTGTCAATATCTTAAAGTACTATCAAAAATATGATTTGGAAATGCTCTTACTACATCTCATTCCTCAAATTGTAATCTTCATTGATTTTTTATTAAATTATGTAATTCTACTCATCTTTTATTTGCAGATCTTACACTTTCATTCATATGATTTATTGCACTATCTAAATTTCTATGTCCAACAGGTCATAAAAACATTTCTGCAATTCTATTTCAGATTGACTTTTCTGAATCATTTATTCTCAATACATCTCTTATTTGTGATATATTATCATCCAAATTAGAACTTCTAATTGTTAAATTATCAATATTTGTCCTTCAAGGCAATTTTGAAAGACTTATTAACATCTTTACTGATTCTAAATGTTGGACAAGATCAGCTCTTTCAGCATCTGTTAATGAATCAAATCATTTATTAATCAATCTATCCATATCTTGCAATCATTCCAACAATCATCTCATACTTTCATTATTTGATCTTAAACCTATTTCAATCATATCTTTGTATTGTATCCACTGATTTTCTCTAGTTGATGCACGAGTTCACAAAGAATCCAAGTAAGTTTCTGCCCTAGTAAAAGATTGATTACTTTGATGTTTAATAAAAAAACCATATATAGCCCTTGCTGTATCGCCTAATTCATTATTTTCAGTTATTCTTTTAATTATATCAAACTCTCTTTGTATATTACTTGACATCAACAATTTGGCTTGTACATTGGAATCAAATTTAACAGCTTCTGGTAACTCTTTCAAGTTTTCCTCCAGATACCTTATATTCTCTTTAATTTTTCTTGATGCTTGAGAAGACATTCATGCAGTCAAACTATCAAAATTTCATGATCTTAGAGCTGATACAAATTGATAATCACTTCAATTTGTATATCTTGCTACATTTACTAAAGTCATAAAATTATCCATAAATTCCTGATCATTTCTTAAATATGATGGAATTAAATTAACAATTTCATCATTACTTTTCCCCAGAATATCAAATCTAGGTAAATATGGTAAATCGCTTAAACTTCTTATCAAGAAATCATTATAGCTACTTCCTCATCTCTTATGAATAATTGGATTAGAAATTGTTTCTTTAAAACTTCTTAACTTATTTCACATATTATTCTCTATAAATCTTGTTATACTAGCTTCACTCATTCAGTCAAAATTAAGCCTTGCTTCTGGCTTATTACCACCAGGTCATTCTATATATCTATTTCAAGCCCTAATATTTTCTAGTATATGTACATTCAACTCATAAGAAATTTTATCTACAACTTCTGGTAATTGTAATTCATCTGGTAATATTCTAGCTATACCTTCGTATCAGTTTCTTTGAAGTTGACTAATCCAATAATTAGGTTCATTAAAAAGATTGACAAATTTAGGATTGTTTGAACTTGTTATATCTTTTATTTCTCCAAAAAATCTTTGTAACTCAATTAATCAGTTTTTTGAATTAATTTCACTTACCATTTCTTGTCTTGTCATATTTGCATATCAACTTTCTATCATATCACTTTGCCTTTCAACTCTTGAAGGATCAAAAGCTGGTTGTCTATAAAAATCTATAACCTCAGCTGCTTCTCACAAAATCCCATTTTCCATAAGTACTCTTGTTTGTTCTTGACTAATACCTACTTCTCTTAATTCTCTAACCATTCTCATCAAATCTTCAGAATTATTTTGATATATTCATCTACTTATATTTTGATGTACATGTTCTACTACTCTCATTTGTTCAGTAGAT
>CAZWWJ010000082.1:0-4099 GCA_964637495.1 uncultured Candidatus Peribacteria bacterium
CTTTTTTTATAAAATAAATTTTTTTGATGCAGTATATTATACGATTTATTTTTGATTTTATTACAGAATCAAATAATTAAAAAAAAACTTAAATACTTATTCATCAGAACAAAACAAAAAAGGCATATTTTTCAGAAAAAACACAAAAAATAATAATAAATTTTTTAAAAATCTCTTGAATAAAAAAAAATAATAATTAAACATTTAACTACTATATATAGTATACCATAAGAAAAAGTAATACTATATGTGTTAATATAGTTTCTTGTTTATAAGTTAAGCCAAAAAAATGACAAGTAACATTCAGTATATTAGGAAAAGAAATCAGGAAATTGCAGAGTTTGATATCTCTCGTATCAAAAATGCAGTGAACAAGGCCTTTGAGGCAGTAGGTATAGCAAGTAGTGATGATATCCCAAAAATAGTGGATGAGGTAGTTCACGACCTTGAAATAATACATAATACTTGCTGAGATGATTATATTACTGTAGAAACCATACAGGATACAGTAGAACAAAACCTAATCAAATACAACAAATACGAAGCAGCCAAAGCTTATATTCTTTACAGAGAAAAAAGAGCAAATCTAAGAAAGTCTGATATTTTTACCAAAAGAACAAATCTAAAACCTTATGAGTATCCTGATTTGTATGAGTATGTTAATGCAATAAGATTTTCATACTGGGTGCACACTGAATTTAACTATACCTGAGATGTTCAGGACTTCCAAACAAATGTTACAGATTCAGAAAAAACTGCAATCAAAAGAACAATGCTTGCCATAGCTCAGGTAGAAGTAGCAGTAAAAGCTTTTTGGGGGGATATTTACAAAAAACTTCCAAAACCTGAAATTGCAGCAGTAGGATATACCTTTGCAGAAAGTGAAGTTCGTCATATGGATGCTTATTCTCATTTACTTGAGATTCTTGGGCTTAATGAAGAATTTGAAAAACTCTATGAAATGCCTGTATTGATGGAAAGAGTAAAATATCTTGAAGGTTCCAAAGAAACAGCAAAAAGTGATGATAACAGAGAATATTCTATGGCAGTGCTTTTGTTTTCTTTATTTATAGAGCATGTATCCTTATTTTCTCAGTTTCTTATTATGATGTCTTTTAACAAACACAAAAACTTATTTAAATGAATATCAAATGCTGTAGAAGCAACTTCCAAAGAAGAGCATATACATGGTTTGTTTGGGATTGATCTTATAAATATTATTCAGAAAGAACATCCTGAGTGGTTTGATGATGAATACAAAAAAAGGATATATTCTGCCTGTCAGCAGGCCTATGATTCGGAAAAGAAAGTACTAGACCGAATTCTTGAAGAAGGAGAGCTTGAGTTTTTGCCAAAAGAAGTGATTCTTGAGTTTATCAAAAACAGATTAAACAACTCTTTGCAAAGTATAGGGCTTGAGAAATTGTTTGATGTAGACGAAAATCTGGTAGAACAAACTGAATGGTTTGAAGATGAAATTGTAACCACTAAACACAATGACTTTTTTGCCAAAAGGTCAGTAAACTACAACAAAAGAAGCAAAAGCATTACAACTGACGATCTTTTTTAGATACTAACCCAAAATCAAATGTACTGGTTAAATGATTATTCTAGAGAATTCCTTTCCAAAGGTTACTTAAGAGAGGGTATAACCCCAGAAGAAAGAATACGTGAGATAGCTGATACAGCTGAGCAAATCCTGCAAATAGAAGGTTTTTCGGATAAGTTTTATGATTATATGTCAAAAGGTTATTATTCCTTGTCTTCTCCTGTTTGGTCAAACTTTGGGTTACAAAGATGACTTCCAATAAGTTGTTTTTGATCATTCCTTGGTGATGATATGGCACAAATACTTTTTACACAAGCAGAGGTTGGTATGATGAGTAAATACTGATGAGGAACTTCGTGATATTTTGGGGACCTTCGTCCTCGTTGATCCAATATACAAGATAATGGTTATTCTTCAGGTGCTGTTCATTTTATGCAACTATTTGAGTCATTGTTGGATGTGGTAAGTCAGGGTTCTGTTCGCAGATGACACTTTAGTCCTTATCTTCCAGTAGAACATCCTGATATCTGAGAGTTTCTTAAAATCTGAACAGAATGAAATCCTTTGCAGAAATTAACTCACTGAGTTACTGTTACAGATAAACGAATGCAGGAAATGAAAGACTGAGATGAAGAAAAAAGACAAATCTGGGCAGAAATAATCCAAAGAAGAAATGAAATGGGTTATCCTTATATAATGTTTGTTGATACTGCCAACAAAAATACAGTAGATGTTTATAAGGATAAATGATACAAAATATATGCAAGTAATATGTGTACAGAAATTATGTTGCCATCTTCTACTGAATGGTCGTTTGTTTGCAACCTGTCCTCTATGAACCTTTATCATTACAAGGAGTGGAAGGACACTGATGCAGTAGAAACTATGATATATTTCTTGGATGCAGTGATGACTGATTTTATCAACAAATTGGAAGAAAAAAAACAAAGCCCGGATCCAAAAGACAACCAAGCTTTCAAATTTATGGAAAAAGCATACAATTTTGCCAAGCAAAACAGAGCACTGGGTCTTTGAGTACTTGGTTGGCACTCTTTACTTCAAAGCAAAATGCTTCCTATAGAATCCAAAGAAGCTGCAGGTTTGAATCTTGAAATTTTCAGGAACTTGTACGAAAAATCTTACAAAGCTTCCAGAGAGCTTGCAGATATGTTTGGCGAACCTGAAATTTTGAAATGATACTGAAGGAGGAATACAACACTTCTTGCTATAGCTCCTACAACTTCTTCTGCATTTATTTTGGGTCAGGTTTCTCAAAGTATTGAACCTAACTGGTCAAACTGTTATGTTAAAGATACAGCCAAGGTAAAAATGACAGTTAAAAACAGCCAATTAGAAGTTTTACTTGAGAAGAAAAACAAAAACACCAAAGAAATCTGGAAAAGTATCCGTGACAATGACTGATCTGTACAGCACTTAGATTGTCTTACCAATGAAGAAAAACAGGTTTTTAGAACATTTTATGAAGTGGATCAAAAGACCTTGATAGATCAGGCAGCTGTTCGTCAAAAATATATAGATCAATGACAGTCTCTTAATCTTGCAATAGATCCTTCTACCCCTGCCAAAGAAATTAATCAATTATATCTTTATGCCTGGGAGGTGTGAGTTAAAACTCTTTATTATCAACACAGTGTGAACGCAGCACAGCAGTTTGCTCGTAGTAAGCAGATTTGTGATGCTTGTGAGGCTTAATATTTTTACTTTTTTTGGCTAAATCATCAAAGTGGAGGAATTTAGTATTCTTTCCACTTTTTTTATGAAATTAGTTTTTTAGTTTTTTTTTGTGGTTTAGATTTGCAAAATAAAAATCTATAGTTAAAATTACTATATAATAATTTATAAATAAAAATAAAAAATGACAGAGACATTAGAAAACAAACTAGAAGATTTTGAAGATAGTCTGGATTCAGAAGAAATATCTGCATTAGAATCAATAAAAGACAATCTTGATGATACAGATATTTTTCAGGATGCTTTTGAAAGTATGGAAAACGAAGAAATAGATGATTTTTTTGAAGAATTGTTGTCTTTGTGAAAAGAGAATCAGGAAAATCCTGAAATTATTAATAATTTGTCTAATATTTACAATCACTTAGCTCAAATCCAAGAAGGTACATTTGATTCAGAAAACTTTTTGGTTTTGAGTGAATTTTTGCAAGGTCAAGAAGAAGAAAGCACGTGAGAAGTTATTGAAGTTAATCAAGAAGAAGTACCTTGGGAAACTATAAAAGAAGAAATTATAGAAAATGTAAGATGATTGTGAGAGTACAAGGGTTGAGTGATAGAAGAAGAAATTAGTTTGGGAGAACAAAATATAAATTTTCAATTGAATATTGATGATCAGACTTTGGTTGTTGGAAATAATGAATATGATATTCAATTACCTAGTGGAGCAAATATTGATAGTCTAAACTTAAGAGAAGAAAATATACAAATTTCAGGTAGTTTATGATTTTTATCCAGAACTGAAGAGGTTCAATATGAAGATTTTGCAGAGGAGTTGGTAAAAAGATCAATCCAGGGAGAACA
>CAZWWJ010000083.1:0-4061 GCA_964637495.1 uncultured Candidatus Peribacteria bacterium
AATAAAAAAAATGGCACGACCAGGAATCGAACCTGGATTGCACCCTTCGCAGGGGTGTGTCATATCCTTTAGACCATCGTGCCATTTCAAAAATGTGGTTTTAGAAAACCACAATTAAGTATAATCAAAAACTCCTAATTTTTCAAACTTAATTTAACAATCTGCTTCCTGTTCTTCAAATTCTAGAGATACATCCCTTAAAACATCCTCCAGTTTGATTATTTTATAAGGAGTTGTAGAAGACTCATGAACCATACAATTTTCTCCAGGTTCCTGATAAACAAAATCCACTATAGCTTCGTCGCTATAAAAACTCACACCATCCACTATTATATTATATCAGGCTGTTGGTTTCTCTCACATAAATACAAATACATATACATTCCCGTCAAAATCATACCCCACCTGTGGTTCTTTATCAAATTTTTCCTTATATTCTTCTTCTGAAGTTATAACAAATTCTCACTCAATACTCTCATCAAATTCATCATAACCTGCTACATGATCTCCATAAGATATTAATTCATAATCTTCTTCTGATGGTGTATGCTGCAAAACTTCAGGCTGATCTGATGTAATATTAAAAAGTAATACTACAATAACTCAAACCAAACAAATAATTGCTATAATTATTCAGGTAATAATATTTTGTCTTGTGCTCTGTTCCATTTTAATTTTTTAGTTCTAAAACATAACTTCACTTTTTATGCAGGAATCATTTGAATTTGTCTTCAAATCATTCAGGAACCGAATCAATAATATGCTGGATACTTACTAAATTGGAAGCCCATTTGCTTATTTTAGGAAGTTCATCAAAGGTATTATCTTCCCAAAGTGAATCAAACTTAGACAACCTGTAAAAGATTACCCCAAAATAAACATCCACCATACCAAAACCTTTTTCATCAAAATATCTTTTGGACGAAATATTTTCTTCTAAGGATTTTAGTTTATCAAAAAAATTATTTTTTGCAAGATAAAATTCATCTTCAGAGCCAGAAAAGAAAAGCTTTGTCATATCCTGCAAGACTTCTTTTCAGTACAAAACCCATGCACGATACTTTGCTTTCTCCAAAGCATCTGATGGCAAAAGCCCTGCATTAGAATAATCATTTAGAAACTCGTTGATAACTTCTGATTCAAAAATCACTTCATTATCTACCTGAAGTACAGGAACTTTACCTGTAGGAGATATCTCAAGGAACCAATCCGGCTTGTTTGTGATATCTATATATTTTATGTTATACTCAAGTTGGGTATAATTCAGCAAAATAACAGATGATTGTACATAAGGACATATTGGAAAGCTTATCAAAGTTAAGTTATTCATATTATATTATTTTAGAATCTAAATATCTTATATATATTTTTCTCAACCTAAGAAAAAATATTAATTGTTAGAATACGATCTAAGAACATCAAACTTGTTTTCCTGTATCACTTCTTCAAAATCTCCAAGTTTCAGGTTTCAGTTTTTAAAAAACTTTCAAAGTTTGGAAGTGCTAATATCAGTTACTTCCTGAAGCTTTCATTTTGCTTCAAGTAATTCTTTAGTTTTATCATTATCAAGAATTTTATATGTAGAACCCTGATAGTATGAGACCTTGTAATTATATCAGTAAAGCCTTTTTAAGTTATTTTCTCTTGCATATCAGGAAATTATATTTTTAAGATTTTCTTTTTGCTTGTTCAACTTAGTTATTTCCTCGTTTAGTTTACCAAATTCATCTACCAGATTTTTGATAGTTGTTTCTCACATTCAGCTTATAACTTCATCGTCCATGCTTGCATGAGCAAACAAAGGACATATACTTCTGAACTCACAAAATCTACAACCCTGATTTTCTGTTGGAACAAAAGCATCTTTGTTTCACATATTATAAGCAAACTTTTTGGATTCCATATCTTTGATAATATCCTTGTAGTAATTTACTACCCTATCCATCAAATCATCTGTTATTTCTCGTGTATCTTCTATATCAAAATGCAAGAAATGCAAACTTCATTTTATTTTATTTAGATACTTTCAGTATTTTTGCTTTATGCCAAAACCATACAAAGTAATCTGATCTATATAATCCTGTTTGTCCTGAGTTGGTAAGTTTTTATTGGTTTTATAGTCATTGATTACAAAAATATCATCTACTTTGTCCAGTCTGTCTATAATTCATCTGAATTTTATATTCTCATCAAGCTCAAAATTAATAAACTGCTCTGTACTTATTACTTTAATATTCTCGAAAGGATAGTTTTTGTTATAATATGAAGTTATATAGTAATACCCTCTGTTAATAAAATCTTCCAGACTTGAATCAGATTTGATAGCTATCTCCTGATCTTTTTCCTGAAGTTCATTTTTCTTCTCTTCTCGTAAACTATAATAATAATCAATATAATTTTGAAGCACAGGCTCCTTAAAATCATTTATGTCCTTATATAGTTTTTCTAATACACTGTGAACTATCTGTCCAAGTATTAAATCTGCAGTTTCTTCTTCCTGCTCTATCTGTAGCTTGTCTATATATTTGAATCTGTATCTTAAATTACACTGATTAAAAAGCTGTATCTGAGAAAAAGAGTATGTAGCCATTATGATTTTGTTAATATTTTAAAATTCTTTTATTCTTCTTAAAATATTTGTTCCGGTTTCTCTATCATTCCTTTCAAGGATTCAGTCTTCCGACCTTACGGTTTTTAGTTTTTCTACTTTGATATCAACCTCTCCTCCTATCTTTCTTATATCCAAAACTGCATTCAATGCAATATAAGTTGGTACAGACCAAAGTGACTCTTTCTTGTCTTTTATAGTATCATACTGGGGATGATTTTGACCATAATTTTGTCTTCACCAATCCTGATCAAAAATAAAATTTCCAAAACTATAAAAAATATATTTTCAGTTGTATTTTTCTATACTACCTGGTACGTGACTGTGATGACCAAGAATCAAATCTGCTCAAGAATCTATAATTTCTCTTGCTTGCTGTCTTTGAGTATTTGTTGGTTCTATCTTGTATTCTCTTCACCAGTGCAAAGAAATAATATTTGCATCACAGCCCTTGGATTCCATTTTGTCCAAATCTTCCTGAATATCTTCTATATTTATTTCATTCCAAACAAGATGATTGTTATTACCATAATATAGTTGCTTTCAGTCATAACTATAGGCTTGGAAACACAAATCAATATTATTTTTTGTTATTTCCTTTATCCTTCTTGCTTCATTGTGGGAACTTCCAGCACCTACTCACATTATATTGTTTTCTTCAAGAAGATCTTGTGTTGTTCTAAGTCACTCATATCCTGCATTGTATATATGATTGTTGGCAAGAGAAAGAAGCATTTCATTATCTTGTTGGAGTTGATTTATTGTATTAATACTTTTTTTGTTTGCCTGGAAGCTAAATGTAGAATCTGCCTGATTATTATCAGTTTCTGAAAAAGGACTTTCCAAATTGAAAAAAAGTAAGCAATTTCATTTTTGGCAGTCTTTGTAGTCTTTTACCGGATTATAATTATCTCAGGAAAAAATTCTGTTATAATCTTCCTTCTCATCTAAATATCCAATGTACCTGCTAAGCATTATATCTCCTCATGCAAATAATTTTACTCTTCACATACTTTCATAATAGTCTATCATATTTTCAAGAGATGCCTCAAAATTAAAATTTGTAAAATTAAAAGAACTACCAAAATAAGGTGTTATAAGAAAAATGAAAACAAAAATAATAAGTTTTTTCATTTATTTGACAAAAAGATTCTTAAATTACTAACTTTAGTAATATATATTCAAAAAAAATTTTCAATTAATTTTTTTCAAACTAACAAGTAAATAACTTAAAAAATATCTTCCAAAGCTTTGATATCCCAAAGCATTATTTATAGTTAGAAAACATCTCAATAAAGTAAATAAAAAGTCAGTTTATGTTCTAAAAATTCTTTATACTATTTCAAATTAAAGAAGTTTTGTAGTTGGCAATTTGTATACTTATCACCTATCCTCCAATGTTTCAGTCAGTCTTGATCTTAAAGCTTCTTGTTGGAATTCCAGTGTATTTATC
>CAZWWJ010000084.1:0-4024 GCA_964637495.1 uncultured Candidatus Peribacteria bacterium
GCACATACTGCTGAACTTGAGGATCTTGTAAAACATTATGCCTAAGAAACTGTATCTGGGGACCACTTAGAAAAGACTCCTCAACCAACTTCTTGGCTTCATCTTGGAACTCATCCTCATCAATTTCGTTGCTTGTTAAGTACTGTTCTTCCAAAATGGTGAAATCAAACTTGAACCTTGCAAATTCCTGCAAAGCCTCCTGTGAGATGCCCAACTGTTCAGAACTATCCTGAGATTCAGGTTGATGTTCTTGTGCAACAGCCTGACCAATAAAGCCAAGCAACAACATACTTTCAACAACCGTGGAAATCAAAGTCTTTTTGATACTCATAGCAAACCACCTCTTTGGGTTTACCACAAAGGCAATTAATATATAAAAATTTTTCTAAAAAAATCAACAAAAAATATTGATTTTTGGTTTTTTTTATATAAAAAGTACTCAACTTTTTAGATTATCATATAAAAAAATGAGAAATAGTTTGGGATATCAAAAAGTAGAAAACCCAAAACAAAACTACAATAAAATAAATCAATTAATAAGCAGTTCCTTACTTGCTGCATTAATTATCCCATCAACTTGACTATCCAATACATCTGGAGGAATAAGCTCAATACCTACAACATATAATCACTTAGCAACAGATGCCAAACTAGAAGAACATAACTCTCCAAAAGAATATTTGCTAAACAATCCTATTATTATAAATGCAATCAAATCTTATGGAGTTTCTGTGGAAGATGTAGATGCCAAAGATGTTTGAAACAGAACCTTTATCATACACAAGAAAGAAACTTCCAATCCAATAAGAATAGTATGAGCTAATATGGCAACACAAATCCCTGTAATTTTACAACCTTGAAGTGCAGATATTACAAAAAATTTGTATGCAGCAGTTGCAAGGACAGAGTGATACGATATTGATTTTGAAGATAGTCAAATGAAATTTTATAGATACGAGAACGACCAAAGAACTGAAGAAGTTGATATTCTAAGCAAAGAGTTTGTCAATGCATGGAAAAATATAAATTTCTTTGCAAACAGATTTCAAATAAATCATTTTTTATTGGATCCAGAATACGAAGTAATAAGTTATGTTAACAAACAAGGACACCTAAGAATCAAAGATTTATTAAACTTCAAAGACAATTTAACGGAGCAACAATTTCAACAAGAATTAGAAATGGCTAATTACCGGCTAATATTTCAGGTAGAAGATGAAAGATTTGAAATGGCCTGAGACCCTATTACCGTATGAGAATTGAACTGGTATTTAGAAGAAGGATATATAACAAGATTTCTTTATGAAAGAGTAAAAAATAGATTAACAGACTAAAAATTTTATGAAGACAAATTCTTATCCAAAAAATTTCTTACCTGATCAAGTTCTCTTTTGTCTTTATCAAAATACAGGGTGGTTACCCCGATACTTTGGGCAGTGGATACTGCATCAGGATTGTGCTCAAAATAAACCACATCTTCAGTACTTAAATTGTATTCTTCCAACAATTTTTGGTAATAATAAGGATTTGTTTTTTCTGGATTGTGCGATAATGTAAACAATTCATACGGAATCTTATCCAGTCAAAAGTTTTTTATCTGCTCCTGATTGGCATTTGATAATACAAGTTTGGGATTTGGATATTCTTCCAGTAAATTGTAAAGTTCCTGATCTATTTTTCAGTTCGGGAAGACCAAGGTATTTATAGCATCTACAAGTATTGTTTTCATTTCTTACTTGATTATGTTATAAAGTATATCTTATTGTTAAGATTAATAAAAAACCTATAAATATTCAACCAAAACTTAACAACATTTTGTTGCATAAACAAAGCAAATACTTATAACCTGTATATCATAGTTTTAATTATTAAATAAATTAATGGTATATCTTGAAAAAGCAAAACAAGCAGCTTTGGAAGCCTGAAACAAAGTAATGAGGATTTATAATTCAGAATACGAAATTAACTCCAAAAATGACAACTCACCTGTAACAGAAGCTGACATTACTTCAAACGAAATACTTTACTCTCACCTAAAAGACACCTGAATACCTATACTTTCAGAAGAAACAAAAGACAATCAAGATAGGCTAAATTCTGATTATTTATGGATAATAGATCCTTTGGATGGCACCAAAGATTTTATCAACCAGACAGGAGAATTCTCTATTATGATAGGTCTTGTTTATCAAGGCAATCCTATTCTTGGAGTTATAAACCAACCTGCCGCCAACAAGCTTTATTTTGCTCAGGAATCCAACGGAAGTTTCCTAATGCAGGATGACGAAATCTTTAAAATCACTACAGATCCGGAGCAAAAAAGCATACTAACAAGCAGGAATCATACTTCCAACGAAGAATACCAATTAATAAAAGAACTAAATCTAACAAACCACCCTTGTGGGAGTGTAGGAGTCAAACTTGGACTTATAGCAGAATGAAAAGCAGGTAATTATATTAATCTTTCTAATAAACTTGGACAGTGGGATATTTGCTGACCTCACCTAATTCTTGAACAGGCAGGAGGGAAAATTACCAATGTTTATTGAGATAGTTTAAGTTACAATCAGGAATCTACCAAAATGCAAAACTGAGTAATAGCAACCAACTGAACATATCATAATCAAATCCTTGAGAAAACAAATCATTATTAATTTTAACAAAACTTCCAAGCAAATATGCTAAAAGACGAAACTCTGGCAAGAAAACTTATTAGCAAATGATTTTGGCTGTACCTTTTCTCGTTTGTAATAGCTCCAAGTGGTTATATAATCAGAGTGTTTTTATCAAACGACCTGGAAGTAAGTGAAGTATGAATTATATACAGTATTATTTCTATTTTTAGCTTATTAATCATTTTTAATGATTTTTGATTCAAGCAGGGATTCAATCGTTTCCTCCCCAAATATTGGATAGACTGAGACTACAATCAACTCAAAACTATCATTATACTATGATTTGTTGTAAAATTAATAACTACTTTGATAGTATGAGTTGTATTTTTTATGTTTTCCTGACTTCTTGCAGAAAATTACTTCCAAAACCCTCAGGCAGAGCAAGTTTTGAACATTTTTATCTTTTATTTTTTGTTTTTAAATATCCTAAGCTTATTCAGAAGTATATTTAAATCTTTTCAAAATGCTTTTGCTTCCGATTTTGTCCATTTTCTTGAAATGTATAGCATAGTAACTTTTGTGGTTATTTTGTTTTTGTCCTGAACAGGAAGTATAGAAACATACTCTTTTGCTTGGCTTTTTGGTAAGATTTTTGCCACCATTATTGGTGCCTGAATATTTTTTGCCTGCTATCGGCAAAATATCAATTTTTGAAAATTTCAACGAGATACAGATAAGTTCAAAAATTTCTTTTATTTTTCCATATTTGCCTTACTTGGGGGGTATGCACTAAAAATAATCAACAAAATAGACTTGCAGATGGTTATGTTGTTCCTGGGACCAGAACAAGCAGGGTTCTATACCAATTTTGTTAGCCTGCTTACTTTGCTTACCTTTTTCTTGTCTCCATTGCTTGGATTTGTATTTCCTATAGTTTCAGAACTTGCCAGTAAACAACAGTATGAAAAAATAAGCCTACTTCAGGAGTTCTTGTACAAATATTTCATAACTTTTGCATTTAGTATAAGTGTATTGTTGGCAATACTTTGACCTACTATAGCAGCAGTTCTTTTTAGTGATAGTTATGTCACATCGTGACTGATTCTTATGTATGTTGCCTTGTTTGGAGTTTTCAAAATTATGTTCAATATTAACTTTGGGATACTTATGTGACTGGGTCACTCATGGCAAAGAACTTTGATTTTGGTATTTGTACTTATTTTCAATATCATACTAAACCTAATCCTGATACCTACTATATGAGTAATATGAGCAGGACTTGCTACAGGACTTAGTTGGATGCTTATAGCTATTGCAAGCTTCCGACTTCTCAATAGAAATATTGATATCAAGATAGACTGGCTTTTTTATCTGAAAAATTTGATAATAATATGAATCCTTGGAGGGTT
>CAZWWJ010000085.1:0-3863 GCA_964637495.1 uncultured Candidatus Peribacteria bacterium
ACGAAGTGAGCTTATTTTAATTTATAATAAATTGGATGAAGTATACTTTACAAGGACAGGAGATGTCCCTGATAAAAAAAATGGAAAACGAAGCAGCTAAATTATCAGATGTTGTAAGCTTAGCTCAAGGTGTGCCATGGTATCCTGTACCTCATGCAATTCAAGAGTTTGTAATGGAAAAAATAAAAAAATGACAAACTAATAGATATAGTGTCACACCGGGTATTCCTCAATTAAGACAGCAAATTGCTTTGAGGTATTACAAAAAATATTGAATAGATATTGATTTTGATAATGAAGTTGTAATTACTGCAGGTGCTATTCAAGCGATCTCTTCTATTTTATTGACATTAGTTGACACCAATGATGAGGTTATTTTGATAGATCCTTGCTATGCTTCATATAAGGGATGTGTACTTACAAGTAAGTGAAAATTCAAATATGCTCCATTGGATGAAAATTTGGATTTGGATGTAGGTGCTGTTTTAGATAATATCAATGAAAATACCAAAGTAATATTACTTGCTAACCCCAATAATCCTACAGGAAGTATTTTTCCTGTAGAAAAGATCAAAGCTATATTAGATTATATAAAATGAAAAGATATAGTTTTGATCGTAGATGAAGTTTATGATGAGTTCATTTATGATGAAAACGATTTTGTTTCTGTAGCAAGCATATATCAAGAATACAAAGAAAATCTGATAATTACAAATAGTTGGTCAAAAACTTTTGGTATGACTGGCTGGAGAATAGGTTATTTTATGACTAACTCTAAATTGACTTCTGAGATAATAAAAATACATGATTGATTGATAACTTGTGCTCCTGTACATAGTCAGTGGGCAGCTTTGGCCAGTTTTGAAATCTATGATTCATGGACTGATCGAATAAGGAAAGATTTGCACCAAAAAAGAAAATATGCTATTGAAAGATGTCAGAGATTATCTTGATACATAGATTTTAAAATTCCTGATGCTGCATATTTTCTTTTTCCCAAGTTTAAGTATACGGATGATGATTATTGACAATGTTTAAAAATTTTAAAAGAGCAGAACTTATCACTCGTACCTGGTTTGTGATTTGGTGATAAAGGAAAGTGACACTTTCGTTTGTGTTTTGGTAGAGATTTTGATGATTTGGAAGAAGGTTTTGATAGATTGTGAAGATATTTTGGTATTTAGAAACTAGATATTTCAAGCATGAAAGTATTTTGTTTAATATTTTTTGTTTCATTTATATTTTTGTGATGTACTGATATGAATAACGAAGTTACCTATACTCCTTCAGACAATAATGAGCAAATAATTCTTCCTAACCCTAAAAAAACTTGAAACTTGACTGTTGAAGAAGCATTACAGCAAAGAAGGAGTATTAGATCATTTCAGGATTCTTATTTGACTATGGATGAATTGGGACAAATTTTATGGGCAGCTCAGGGAATTACTGATGATAATTATAAAAGGACCGCTCCTTCAGCATGAGCTACATATCCTTTGGAAATTTATGTAGCTGTAAACAATGTAGAGGATATTCACCAATGAGTATATTATTATGATAACAAAAACCATGAGCTGAAAAGAATTGTTAAAGGGAATGTTTCTGATGAATTAACTTCTGCTGCTTTGGGGCAGTCTTTTGTTGGAGATGCGGCAGTAAATTTTATTATTGCCGGGAAATATGAAAGAACAACTTTGCGCTACTCAGACAGATGAAAGCAATATGTACATATGGAAGTAGGACATGTTGGTCAAAATATATATTTACAATGTGAAGCATTAGATTTGTGAACAGTCGCAATAGGAGCATTTAATGACGAAGAGGTTAGACAAATATTGGATGTTTGAAAAGAGAAAACGCCTTTTTATATAATGCCGGTATGAAAACCATAAGATTGTTTGTGAAATCAAAAATTTTTTGCTTAAGAGGAATATATTTTCATATACAAATTCCTTTTTTTATCCTATAGTAAATTACGAGGGTTTTTGGGATTATTATATAATTAAGGTTTTTTCAAAAATTCAACTTGTAATTTATAAAAATTTTTTTATCACCTCAAAAATTTAGACATAATTAAAAAAATGTGTTGTTATTTTAATTGCAATTTTGTGTTGATGGTTATTTAATTAAAAAGTGTGTTGATGCTTTCTATGATAACCATAGGTAATAACTGACAAATTTATCTTTTCTATCTTCTCTTAATTATCTATGTATTGATAGATTTGTCTTTAGATCTCAATTTATAGATTCTAATGAGTTATTAGTCTTTGGTATTCATAACTCAGGATGTTTCTCAAATGTATAACAGTAAGGCAATTTTTTAATAATGCTATTGTAAGCTTTCCTTGTTCTTGCATGTACATAGTTTCAGTTTTCATTTTTTTCATCTAATCGTTTTTTATTCTCTTCTTGCCATACAGTCAAAGCAAGTTTTACATCTTCTTCAGGATGGTCTCATATACAAGCAGCTATATTTTTTAGCTGCTTGTTCTGTTCTAATTTTGGTTTTCTTGTAAGATATCTTGTTGTTATTTGTTTTCATATGCTGTAAACACATCTGTGTTGGAATATCTCAAAATCATCACAGTAATCATTGCCTTCAATCAATAACAATAGCAATAATTTTTCGTCATTGAGATTTAATGGATGCTGCATATTTTTGAAAGAAGTATTGTTATATTATTTTTAGAGCTTGGTTTCCAAGGGAAAACAAGTGAAAAAATTTGCTTTGATATAAAGCAAAATATGAAACAAATGATTTGTATAAAAAATGAATTGAAGAGATTAGTATGATTACCTTTTGTGGTTTTATCCTTTATTCTTGACTTTCATCTGTTTTTGGCTATCTTTTTCAGTAGACGATATTTAATTAATTTAATATTAACTATATGATAGAAAATTTGTTTTCAAGCTTTTTTGAAATTAATTGGATTATATTTTTTCTGATATTTTTATGATATACTATTGTTGATGGATTGTATACTAAATATACTTATGATGTAATAGAACTTAAACCTGTTGCAGCAGCAAATTCTTCGGCAGCAATATATTTTCTTTTGGCTTTTGGGATTTTAAATTTCACTCAAAATATTTGGTATCTTGTTCCACTTTTACTTTGATCATGGATTGGTACTTTTTGTTTTGTTAAATATAAACAAAATAAATCAAAAAAACAGTAAATATTATTAATATAATACAACATGTAAAGATCTATATAAAAAAATAAATTGAAAATGATGCAATACTTATAATTATGTATAGAAAAATAATCGCAACACCTAATCAAAGAAAATTTTTCAACATAACAGTAATAATACAAACAATTATTACTTGATTTTGGATCAAAATTACATAAATTATTTAAAAATAAATCCAAAGCAAAAAAAGCTTTTTTGGCAATTAGATTTAATTTTCTTAATTTAAAATAAAAAATGATAGACTTCAAAGAAAAACTTAAAGAAAATTTATCAATAAAAAATATGACCCAATTGAGCATATGATATATGGCACAAAGCACAATACAAAAGTTTTTTGACTGAAAATTCAAAGTAAACATAAAAATGAAAAATAATATAATTTTTGTAAGACCGTTCCCAAAGTATATATGAAGTGAGATTTACAAACACAAAGAAAAAATAATACAAGATTTAAACTCAAACATTCAAAATTTTAACATAAATAAGGAAATAAAAGATATAATAATAAAATAAAATCATTTGCTATAAATTGAAAAAATATTTTAAAACAGACTTTTCAGCAAACATTATTTATAATCTACCGTAGACATTTCTTTTTAAAAAAAGAAACGAAAACTATGAACTTATTCTTTTAATAAAATAGCAAATACTTGCTATTTTGTCGAT
>CAZWWJ010000086.1:0-3841 GCA_964637495.1 uncultured Candidatus Peribacteria bacterium
CATTTAAAGATGAAGATGGTCATACACTCAAAGAAACCAACCTTCTCCTAAGCTTATAAACAGCCAGTAACTTATACTAAACTCCCTGTTTGAAATCAGATAGATAGTATTTTTTCAAAAAATAATATTAAAACTTCAAACAGTTTCTAAAAAAATCTGCTCTTTCCTGCCAGTTTCTGAACATATCAAAACTTGCACAACCAGGAGAAAACAAAATATTTTCTGCTTCTTTTTCCAAAGCTGCATCCAGAGAACAATTTACTGCATCCTCCAAATTATCAAAAATCCTGTAATCTATTCATAAATTATTAGCTATTTCTTCAAATTTATGGGAAGTTTCACCAATAATACACAGAAAAACAGCTTTTTCTTCAAGATATGATTTCAGATGCCGGAAATTATCTTTTTTGTCCGAACCTCAACAAATCAAAACAGTTTTTCAGGTAACTGAAACCAGTCAATTTCTCAAAGAATTAGAAGAAGTAGATTTTCCATCATCATAAATTCTTACTTTTTGGTATTCACCAATATATTCCATCCTGTGACTTAGAGGTTTTAGACTCCTGATTTTTTCCTGAAGTAATTGTTCCTGATCAACAAACTCCAAAGCAAGATCATAAGCAAGAGAAAGATTCAATTTATTGTTGTCTCCAACAAACCCGGACTCAAAATCCCTTGTATTAGTTAATACCACATTGGAAAAACCATTTTTTCTAAGTACATCAAATATATTTTTGTTTCCAACAAAGCAGTAGTTTTGAGTTAAAGGAACTATTTTCTTTTTTGAATTATAATAATCAACTATATCCCGATGCCAGTCCAGATGATCACTTGAAAAATTCGTCCATATTGTATAATCAAATTTGAATCTTTGAGTTGCATAAAGCATAAAAGAAGATATTTCAAGTACTATCAGATTATAATCAGGAATTTCTTTATTTTCGCTAAATATTTGATACAAAACCTCTGCAAAAGACGGCGAAAAATTTCATCATATATAAACAGGAGATCAAGTGGTTTTCAATAAGTTAGAAGTAACATAACTTACTGTGGATTTTCAATCCGTACCTGTTACACCAACAAAACCAAACTTTCCAAGTAGTTCCTTTTCTTCAAGTAAATCATATACAAAATCAAGCTCAGATTTTACTTTATGATAATAATCCTGATACACAATATGTGAAGGTTTAATTCAGGGAGAAGGTATTATTGTATCTCCTTTTTCAAGAATACCTTTATTATCTTCTTTATCGTCAGTTAAAACATTCTCTACCTCCAAAAAATCCAGTAATTTTTTGAGAGAATTTCAAACTTCACCTTTTCAGTAAATTACTATCATTTATCCACTACACAATCCTAAAATATTATTTATTGTTTTTTATCAGTTCTTTCCATGGTCTATAAACCATATCTATTTCGTTGTTAGTAATTTTTTCAAGTTTGGTGTTTCTGTTTTTGAGTGCAATATCATCAGAATGAAGATCATAAATTTTTCAGTTTGTTTCCTGAATTTTTACTCCTCCTTCTTCTATAGAAATTCATCACTTTAATTTTTCGTCTTCACTTAACACAGCAGCCTGCAGTCAAGCCTGTCATCTTTTTTGTATCTTCAGATCCTCAAAATTAAGAAGTTTTCCAGCATTGTTAGAATAAACAAAAATGAAAGGCTGGTTATGATACACAAACATATTTGCTATTTCTACTCCTTCTTCAAGATCCATAGCTTTTACTCCTCAGGCTGTTTTTCAGCTTGCTCTGATTTGTTCTTCAGGGAAGATAAGTATATTTCCATCCTGGGACAACACTCCTATATAACTTCACTGATTTGTTTTTTCAATGTTTATTATTTTTTCATCTGCCGAAAGTCACATTATTTTGGTTGGAGTTTTTCTTAGTTTATCTAACAATTCTTTGCTTACTTTTTTGATGTTATTTTCATTGGTAGACATCACAAGATTCTCAAAACTTTCATCTATTATATCCACAAAAACAACATTTCACTGCAATTTATAATCTTTCTGGAAGTCAATTCATTTTCATTTTATATTATGAGAACCAAGATCTTTTATCCTCTTGATAACAAGCTCTCCTCTGTTGGTTATTGCCATCAATTTATACTGATTGTGGACATACTTGATTTCATAAGTGTTGTCAGGAATTGCATTTATTCTGGACTGATATAAAATTTTGGTTTCAAAGTCATTTCAAATCCAAAGTATTATATCTTCTTTCTGTAATTCCTCAAGTCTCCTTAGGTTTTTAATTGAATTATCAAGTTCATAAACTTCAGCACTGTTTGAGATTTCAGTTCTTCTTTCATCACCAAATTCATCCTTGATATATATTAGTTCATCCTTTACTACTTTGTCCAGTTCGTTCTGATCACTAATTACTTTTTCAAGATACTGTATTAATTCTTTTTTCTCTTCAATCTCATCCAGAATTTTCTGAATTTCCAGTCCTACAAGAGTTTGAAGTCTAAGCATCAAAATGTATTCTGCCTGAGCATCAGTAAATTCAAATTTTTCTATCAACTGTTCTTTTGCCTCAGACCTTGTTTGAGATCATCTGATTGTTTCTATAACATCATCCAGAACATCTATCGCCTTTTTAAGACCTTCCAGAATGTGTAATCTATCTTTTGCTTTGTTCAGCTGATACACTGATCTGTTGTAAACAACTTCTCTCCTGTAGTTTACAAACTCAAGAAGCAGATCTTTGATATTCAGAAGCTGGGGCTGAATTCATCATTCCACCAGAGCAACATTGTTTATATTAAAATTTGTCTGCAAATCTGTAAACTTATAAATCATAGTTAGAATATCGGAAGCACTAACTCATTTTTTTACTGTTATTACAATCCTTATATCTTTTTTGTTGGACTCATCAGTAATATCTGTAATTCATTCTATTTTTTTGTTGTTTACAAGTTCTCATATTTTTGAAACAAAATTTGCCTTGTTTACCTGGAACGGAAGCTGAGTTATTATTATGTATTCTGTATTTTTGTCTTTTTCTATATAAGCTTTTCATCTTGTAACAATTCATCATTTTCATTTCTTGTAAACTTGTTTTATGTTTTCCTGATCATAAATTACACCTCATGTTGGAAAATCAGGTCATTTAATAACTTCCATAATTTCATCTATAGAAATATCTTTATTTTCTATTACCATCAAACTTGCATCTATAACTTCACAAAGATTGTGAGGTGCCATATTTGTTGCCATACCAACTGCTATTCACATAGTTCAGTTACAAAGCTGATTCGGAAATTTGGTGGGAAGCATTACAGGTTCCTGCTTTGAGTTATCATAGTTATCTCTCCAGTCTACAGTCTCCATTTCTATATCATAAAGCATTTCCAGAGCAATCTTTGTAAGCCTTGCTTCAGTATACCTCATTGCTGCTGCACCATCTCCATCAATGCTCCCAAAATTTCACTGTCATTCCACAAGAGGATATCTTAGAGAAAAATCCTGAGTAAGTCTTACCAAAGCCTCATATACACTGCTGTCACCATGCGGATGATATTTTCAGAGAACCTCTCATACTACTGCAGCTGATTTCTTAAAAGAAGCATTAGGGAAAAGCTTTAGATCATACATAGCATAAAGAATTCTCCTAAGCACTGGTTTGAGTCAATCCCTTACATCAGGAAGAGCTCTACTAACTATTACAGACATACTGTAATCTATATACGACTGAGTAAGTTCTTCTTCTATCGACTGAGGATATATTTTGGATTTTTCTTCTTCGCTCATAAATAAAAATTATGAAATAAATCATAGTCTTTTATAAAGATTTGATTAGTTTTTTCAATTGATTTTTGGAAAATTTG
>CAZWWJ010000087.1:0-3823 GCA_964637495.1 uncultured Candidatus Peribacteria bacterium
TTTCATAAGAATTTAAATATTTTTTTTATTTATAATGATAATATTAAACTTATTCAAGTGTTTTTTTGATTTTTTTAAATTTTTTTTATAGTTTGTTAACCAATCAATATAACATTTATACCTTCATAACATACATGAATTTGAAAAATTTGTTCTAGGTTTTTTCAATCAATATTAGTAGTTCTACAAAAGTTACTAAAAAAAATCTTTACCAAATTTGGGACACCTCCAAGGCATATTCTTAGGTATTCTGCCTGCTTTGGAGAGTTGTGAATATAACCAAAATATTTTTTATTTTTACTATAAAACACAATACCATCTGTATTATATATTGGTAGTTTTTCAATATTATATGCACACTCTCTTTCTTTTAATTTCTAAAAATAATTTTCGTTTACTTCAAAATACACTCAACTCATAAAAGTATCATCATTTGTTTTTACCAAATTTAGAGCAGAACAAAGTTGATTTGTTATATTACAATATCTTTGAGATCATTGAATGTTAAAGCTTCTAACAAATCATTTTGTATAACAAGGATATATCTTCTTTGCAAAAATATCTGTTTGTCTCAAAGAATCTTTATTTTATAAACTTCAGTAACCAAATACTTTATATGCTCATTTTTTTGATTTTTTATTATATAAATAACAAATTTAAATTTTAAACAAAATATTGTAAATTTAAAGAACTGATTTAATGTTACTGATTTTGACTTTTTTGAGCTTGGATCAATTTTTCCAAAGCAAGAATATAACTTCAGTTTCTTAAATTTGTTTGGTAGTATTTTGATGTTTCTATTACATTATCCAATGCTGAAGTAATAAAATCTTCTAATTTTTCTGAAACCTCATTATAAGTTCGATAAAAGTTTGTTTTGTTTTGTACTTGCTCAAAATAACTAACTATCACCCCTCAGGAATTAGAAACAACATCAGGCAAAACTATAATATTTTTTTGGGATAAAATTTTATCTGCATCACCATCAACTGGTCAATTTGCAAGCTCCAATATATAATCACTTTGGATATTGTTTGCATTTTCTTTGGTTATCTGATTCTCCATAGCTGCAAGAATCAAAATATCACAAGGTTTTTCAATAAGTTCCTGGTTGGTTGTTTGAGTATAATCATGTATTTTGATAACAGACTCTCAAAAAGATTTTAGGTTTATAATTTCATCAATATCTATACCTTTTTCATTATATATTCCTCATTGCGAATCACTAATTCAAACAATTTTTGCTCAATATGCTTTCAAACTTTTTACAACTCATAAAGCTGCATTTCAGGCTCATTGTATTATTACTTTTTTCTGTTTTAGATCCTTGTTTTCATAATTCAGATATCTTTTCAGTACATAAAATCATCAGTGAGAAGTAGCAGTTTGTCTTCATTGGCTACCTCCAAAACTTGTAGGTTTTCAGGTAAAAGTTCCCAAATAATTTCATCCAGTAAGTTTGTTATACTCATCCTGCATTGCTGCCATTGTAGAAGAATCAGTATTGATATCCGGAGCAGGAGAATCTTTTTCTTCTCCAATATTATGCCAAATTTTTTGCACATATCATCTTGCAAGCTTAGTTTTTTCATTTTTGCTTAATTCCTTTGGATTCACCTGAATTCATCACTTACCTCATCCAAGAGGTATTCATGTGATAGCTGTTTTGATTGTCATCCATATAGCTAATGCATTGGTCTCCTCTTCTGTAACTTCTGGATGAAACCTTATTCATCATTTATAGTGTCCTCTTGTATTATCATGTTGAGTTCTATATCAGGTAAATACTTTGACTTCACCATTATCCATTTTTACAGGAATATTCACCTTAATTACACGATCAGGATACAAAAATTTTTCTATATCTTGTTTACTATATTTATCTTTTATATATTCAAAAGTTTGTAATATTTGATTTTGAGTATTTTGGTATATGTTCATATTTTTATTTTAAATAATTAAATTAAGAAAAAGAATTATATTTTTAAAACACCTAATAAAAAAGAAAATATATTAGATATCAAAGTCTTATTTTTACTTTCTACATTATTTGAATTTATTATTTATAAATATTTATTTCATTACAAACCTTCGTTTTTTGTCTTTTGCTTTTGTAATTCCAACCCTTTCAGTTTGAAAAAAATCAAAATTATTAAATCAAACATCTTCTATTATTATATCATTATTGGGATTAAATAAACTTAAACCATTATACTCCCTTGTTATTCCAAAAGCCTGAGTGAATTTTCAGGGTCAGTCTGCAAGATTTTTTGTTAAAGATTTGTTTCTTTTTGTTTTCATAATTTCTATTCAATTAACAGGTTTGATTGACCTTATTAACACTGCTCAAGTAGTACCTCAAAAACTAATATTAAAACAAAAATGAATTCCATATATTAAATAAACATACATAATTCATCATTCATCAAACATTGGCCAGTTTCTGGAAGTCTTTCATTTATAAGCATGAGAAGCCTCATCATCATTTCCTTTGTATATTTCAACTTCATTAATAAATCACTCTAAACTCTGTTTAGATATTTTCTTTCATAATAAATTTTTCCCAATATCCAAAGGATTATTATACCAAAAACTTTTAGATATCATCATCTTCAATTATATCTACATAACAACTTTGAACTTCTCTTTCTTTGCTTTGATTTTTTAGAATTTTGTCAACACAAGTTCTTCAATTTTCTTCATAAGCATCTGAGAAACTAATATCATATTTTTCAAAAGGCTGCCAAGAATACAGTTTCATTCAATATTTGTATTTGTTATTTTGTTTATCCGGCTCTGATATTGTATCAACAAAAATTTTTCAGTGATTGTTTGAAGCAACAAGATCTAGATCAGGTGTTACTCAATCTCAAAACACACTGGCATCAAATCATTTTTTTCCAAAAGAATCAATATTAAGAATACTGTGATTATGTCTTTCCAGAACCTCTACATCCACAAGTTCTGAAAAAACACGATATGCCACAGTACTTACTCCACACACTCAACCCCATCAAACCATTACTTTTTCTCATTCAATTACAGCCCTTCAATCAATATAACCATCAAACTGAGTAAGATAATCATAAACACTTATTGTCTCACCTTCTTTTCGCACCTTATCTTGCATGGTATTCAAACCTCATCATATATTAACTTCTCTGTATTCTTTATAATCTGCTGTTATAGTAGAACTTACCTGATATTTTTTGTTTTTCTTCATATTACAACCAATATATTTTTTTAAAGTTTTGTCTGATAGTATACCATTTTTATTTGATTCTTCTTCAGAAGAATACAATTTATTTGTTTTTAGTTCTTTACAAGAATTTCGGTTTATATAGTTTTTTCAGATATCTTTTGTATTATTACTCCACAAATTATCTAATCTATTTGAAAATTCACTTCTTTTTTCTCTATCTTCCAAAAGATCAAACATTGTATAGTTTTGATGTGAATAACATCCAAGAAATTTTTTAAGTTGATTGTCTAAAATTCTTTGATTTAAGTTATAATCCTGATACAAATCTTCCCAAGTCACCCCGTCCTGTAAATCTTTACAAGAACTTTGTGAAATATAATTTTCTATAATTTCTTTTGTATTGTTATTCCAAAGACTATCCAAATATTCTGAAACTTTTTGATTTTGTTTTACTTTCAACAAACTTTCATATAAATTTTCTTTCATAAGGAAATTTAAATAAATTCATTCTTCTTCAGGTACATAAGTATTATTAATCTCATATTCTGATTTTTCTGGACTCTCTGTTTTATCTCAACCTTGCTCAGAATTATTTCAAAATCAATAATTAACAAACAAGGT
>CAZWWJ010000088.1:0-3786 GCA_964637495.1 uncultured Candidatus Peribacteria bacterium
TGATATGCTTCAATGTGGCAACATTATTTTATTCAGAATTCTTTGGACACTCTAATATTTGAGGATTATTTAGAATTTTTGTTAAGTATTTTCAGTGAAGAAGCAGATCCTGAAGAATTAGAAGAAATTTTGGATGGAATCCTTGAAAACAAAGATTTGATTACAGATAAAATGAAAACTTATTATAAGGGTTTTATAGAATTATTCAAAATGGATGAGAATGAACTCTATAGAATGTGCAACAATAAAAGAACAAAAGATAAGTTATGAAAGTTTTTTGAGTTAGTGAAGGATTAAGAATTTCATCTTAGATTCTTAATAACAACTAAACACTTATTTGTTTGCAAAATTAGTTTGTTTAGTTATAATTTTTATTAACAAAATTTTTTTATTATCCAAAAAATCAAAATGCAATTTTCTGAAGCTGATACCAAAGCCAAATTCATAGACCCCAAGCTAAAAGAAAGTGGCCGAGATGAATCTCAAATAATAAGAGAACACAGTTTTACAAGCTGAAGAAAGTTCCCCGGCAATGTTAGAGGAGAAAAAATGTTTGTGGATTACCTTCTCAAATACAACAATGCCAATCTTGCTCTAATAGAAGCCAAAAAACAATCTGAATCACCTACAAGTTGACTTGAACAGGCCAAGAAATATTGAGAAAAACTACAGGTAAGGTTTGTTTATGCTACCAACTGAGAGCAGATTTATCAGTTTGATCTTGCAACCTGAAAAGGTGAGTTCCTGGACAGTTTCCCGTCTCCAAGGAGTCTTTTTGAACAAGTAGTTGGAAAAACTAATCAACTCAAAGAAAAGCTTCTAAGTATCCCTTACAATACAATAGGTGATATAAAACCAAGATATTATCAGGAGATAGCTATCAACAAAGTACTTGAATCCATAGCAGACGGCAACCAAAGAATTCTTCTAACTCTTGCCACAGGTACCTGAAAAACATTTATAGCTTTTCAGATTGTTTGGAAGCTTTTTCAGGCAAGATGGAACAATAAATCCAACTCCCACAGACCAAAGATTCTTTTCCTTGCTGACAGAAATGTTCTGGTAAATCAGGCTATGAATACTTTCAATCCTTTGGAAAAAGAAATAATCAAAATCAACTGAAGCGAAATCAAAAAAAGATGAGGCAAAGTTCCAACCAATGCTAATGTATTTTTTGCTATTTATCAGGCTATCAGCGAAAAAGAAAATATTTGATGATACTACAAGCAGTATCCACCGGATTTTTTTGATCTTGTAATAATAGATGAGTGTCACAGGTGATGAGCCAACGAGGAATGAACCTGGCATGATATTCTTCAGCATTTTTCTCCTGCTGTACATCTTGGACTTACTGCAACACCCAAAAGGCAGGACAATATAGATACCTACAACTATTTTGGCGAACCTGTTTATCAGTACTCTCTCAAGGATGGCATCAATGATGGTTTCTTAACACCCTACAAAGTCAAAAGAATCCAGACCAATCTGGATGAGTTTGTGCTTGATTCCTGAGACAAAGTAATTAGCTGAAATCCTCAGAAATCAGTTTATGAAATTAATGATCATGAAAAGCAGATAATAATCCACGAAAGAACAGACTTGATAGCTCAAACTATACTGAACAATATCAGACCTTATGAAAAAACTCTGGTTTTCTGTGTAGATCAGGACCATGCTTTGAGAGTTAGAGATGCTTTGAACAAGTACAAATCAAATAGTGATAGTAATTATTGTGTAAGAGTAACTTCCAATGAGTGAGAGCAAGGGCAGCAGTATCTTGAGGATTTCCAGGACAATGATAAATCACTGCCTGTAATTCTGACTACTTCTCAGATGCTAACTACCTGAGTAGATGCCAAAAATGTTAGAAATATAGTACTTTTGAAACCTGTTAATTCTATGGTAGAGTTCAAGCAGATAATAGGTAGAGGTACCAGGCTTTTTGAGGGCAAGGATTATTTTAATATTATAGATTTTGTCGGGGCTACTAACAACTTTTATGATGAAGCCTGGGATGGTGAGCCGGCTGCACCAGTCAAAAAATCAAAACTTAATCTGGATTCAGAAGATGAAGGTGTTGGAGAGCAAGAAACGGTACTGGAAGATCTGGAATCCAAGGACTATCAGGAGAAAGAATTTCAGGAAACAGAAAAAGAAGGTACTTCTACAGAGAAAGTAGAAGTGCAGCTTGGTACTGGAAGGACTGTCAAAGTTATCAATATAGAAGAAAGGTTTGTGGATGAGAACGGAAAGCCTTTGAGTGCTGAGGATTTTTTGCAAAAGATAGTGGGGAAACTGCCTGAGTATTATCAGGATATAGATAAGCTCAGAGAAGCTTGGGCGGATCCGGAAAACAGGGATGTTTTGTTACAAAAGCTTTATGATATGTGAATAGATTATTATCAGCTTCAGAATCTTAAGAAAATGTTTGATGCAGAGGATGTGGATGTTTTTGATATACTGGCTTATATTTCTTTCAATACTGATATGAAAAAAAGGCAGGAAAGGGCAGATTATGTAAGATATCATACTACTATTTTTGAGGATTATCAGGATGGTAAAGCAAGGGATTTCTTGGAATTTTTGTTGGAGCAGTATGAAGCAAATGGTATTTTTGATTTCAGAAGCAATAATCTAAAGGGTATGATAGATTTGTATCATTCTACGCCTACTAAGCTTTCCAAAGCTTTTGGTGGGGCTGATAAGTTGAGAGAGGCTTATTTTAGGTTACAAAAGGATATTTATAAGCTGTAATTTTTCGTTGAAAACAAAATTGATTTAATTAAAAAACCTTAATTTATTTTCTTTGTATAATAAAAATGAGTAATACAAATTGAGCTTGAAGTGGCAGCCAAAAAGTATCTTTACATATTTTGAAGAATTTTTTTTCTTTTCTGAAAGACAAAAATATATTGCTTTTGATTGGGTTAAGTATTTTGTTGATTTTATTGATTCTTATGTTGCTTTCTCTTGTTCAGGAGCAGAATAGTTTTTTGATATATAGTTTGGTGATGATAGTTTGACTGATTTGGTTTATGACTGTTTTTTTTGTTCATTATTGAGTGCGAAAAAAGACAAATAATCAAAAATTTGATTTCAAAAATGCTTTTGATTTTGTTTCAAAGAATATCTTGGGGATTGTTTGGGTGTTTTTTGTATTTTTTGTTATAGTTATTGGTGTTTCAATGTTTTTTGTTTTGTTATCACAAACCCCTTATTTGTATTTCTTTTCTTTTGGTGAAATTACAGATTGAATAAATTTGAATATAGCTTGGTTTATGATATTATATCCGGTTTTTTCTATATTGGTGTATGGATTTCTTAACAAAAATATTCTTAGCAAAGAATATAGTAGGTGTTGTATTTTTCAGAATGATTGTGTCATACAAGACTTTTTGTCAGTATTTTTAATAGTTTTTATGATATTGTTATTGATAGACTTGGAATCCTCTTTTGGTGTTTGAGTTTATACTGCTAATGTGTTTTCAACAATATCAGTGGTATCAATGTGAGTTTCTTCGTTGATTGTAACAATAATTAGTTACTTTGTTGCTGTGATTTTTTGAATAGACAAAAATTTCAATTAAAAAAAAGAGAAGGTACCTAAAGCACCAACACTTTTCGGATCCCTTCTCGTCTTGATACATTTATATTATAATCAGTTTTTTCAAAAATTCAAGTTTTTAATAAAAAAATTATTTACTTTGTGTCTGTGGTATGTTTGGATTAAGAAAAAAAGGTTTGAAATTTGCTTCAAACCTTTTATATTATAGGTATTAATTATGT
>CAZWWJ010000089.1:0-3740 GCA_964637495.1 uncultured Candidatus Peribacteria bacterium
AAAAAAATAAATAGTTTGACAAAAAAAATCAAAAATATAAAATTACAGTTAATTATTTAGTTTTTTTATTTAAAAAAATGCCTAATAATCCTGAAATAAGAAATAATCCTGAGCAAGAAGGTCCTTCTCACAAATCATCCAGATTAAGAAAATTGACTGCTTGAGCTTTAGTGTCAGCTCTTGCTGCTTCTCCTGTAAAGTGAGGTATTACAGTAGAAACTGGTGGGCACTGGACTGATACCGAAGAAGAAAGAGAAATTGAAGAAGATGCTTCAAGATCTCAGTTGGAAAGAGAGCTTGAAAGGGCAAAAAATGATCTGGAAGAAGCAGAAGATTACTCTGAAAGAAGAGAGATTCTTCAATATATTCAGATGTTGGAAGAAACAATTCAGGATCAAAGTTCTCCAGACAGACCAGACAATCATCATACTTTTGAATACAAAGAAACAGCACCTCAGACAATATTTGTTTCTTTGGAAGGTTGATGACATAGTTATACAAGAGCATCTTGAAAATTATTAGAACCAGATACATGGTCTACTAAAGATGAAGATGCTAGTTTGAGTTCCAGAAGTGCATGAACTCTACAAATAAAAAAATGAAAAGCAATAACCAAAGAACTGCAGTTTTTGTCCAACTGAAGAAGAACATACAAAGAGGTTTCTTTTATATACGATGGGGATACTTTGAAAATAAGAGACGAGGAAGCAAGAAGTAGAGATTATAGTGCTCAGTCTATACCTATAGTTTCAAGAAACAGAGGGGATACAATTCAGGTACCTTTGGAGGATGGTTATGTAATAATTGAAATGGAACGAAGGTAGGTATTATTCCAAAGGATCTTTGATTTTGGGCATAGAACTAGTAGTTTTATTATCGTCTTCAATATTGTTGTTTCTTTTGTGTCTTACATTATCTACAGTTTCTTCAGGATTGTACTGGTTTGATTTTTTTGCTCTATTGGTTAGTTCATCAAGAGAAGTTTTGGTTATTTTTTTTATTCTGGTTCTTCATTTAAATTTTTCTCATTCTATTATTATTATATCGTATTTTTTCAGATCAAGTAGTTCTTTGATAAATATTTCTGTAGTTCAGCTAATATCTTCTATGGTAACAAAATTTCCTGCTTTTCTTAGTTTTTTGATATCTTTGATAAAGGCAAGTGTCTTAAAGTTTCCATAATCTTCTACATCTTTGATCATACTTATTAGGTTGAATTTTTTCTTGATAAAAGGATAAAGTCAATCAAAAATATGAGCTGAAACAAAAGCCTTGAATATTTCTTCTTCATAAAGCAGTTTGTCCAATATGCTTCATTTTTTGGGATTGGTAAGTTTTAGGTCGTTTTGTAGGGTTTGAACATCAAAAAGACCACCTCCACTGGAAGCCTCCTGAGTATCTTTTGTCCGTTTTAGTATCTCATCCATATTTTCCAGAATCACCAGACGATCTTCTAATTCATCTAAACTACCTGATTTTGCCAAAGCTTCCAGAGATTTTTTGTTGATTACACTATTACATCTTTCCAGAAAATTTTGTAAGCTAGTGAATTTTCAGTTGTTTTGTCTTTCTTCTTGAATGGTTTTTGCAACTTCGTATCCTGCTCATTTTATAGCAAGAAATCAGAGATTTATTTCTTCTCATATTGCAGCTACATGTACGAAAGATTTGTTAACAGAAGGTATAGTAATATTAAATCATTTAATTTTAAGTTCATCTATGAATTTGGCTAATTTATCTGTTTCTTCTTCTACAGATCTAAGGTGAGCTGCATGGAATTCCAATGGATAGTGAGCTTTAAGATAAGCTGTTTGGTATGCTATCATTGAGTAACAAGTAGCATGTGATTTGTTGAATGAGTAATTTGCTGCTGGTTCTATCATTTTTTCATATACATAGTTGCAAGTTTCTTCTTTGTATCATCTTTCCATAGCTCTTTCAATAAATTGTTTTTTAAGTTTTTCTATTACCTCTTTGATTTTTTTACCAACTCATCTACGAAGCATATCTGCCTCTGCCAAAGAAAATCCTGCTACTGCCTGAACTATTCTCATAAGTTGTTCCTGATAAATTGGAATTCAGTATGTAATATCCATTATTTCACAAAGGTCGTTTGTTAACTGCTGTTTTTGTTGTTTTGCCACCTCTTCTCAGTATTTTTCTTTGATGTGGTTGTATTCATCATCCGGAAGGTATTTGATTTTTTCTTCACCGTGTTTTCTTGCAACATACGAAGGAATAAAATCCATTGGACCGGGACGGTAAAGGCTTACCATAGCAATAATATCGTTAATATCAGTTGGTTTAAGTTTACGAAGCCATGCTCTCATACCATCGGATTCAAACTGAAAAACTCAGGATGTTTCTCATTGCTGAAAAGTTGTTTCATAGGTTTTCTGATCATCCAGAGGTGGATAGAATCACATATAGTCAAAATAGTCTTTGAAGATTTGTTCTACTTCTTTTCATTCGCTTTCTTTTTTGGCTTTGATTATTTTGATGGTATTTTTTATTATTGTAAGGTTTCTTAATCAAAGAAAGTCCATTTTCAGAAGTCCAATATCTTCCAGAAAATGTCCATCATATTGAGTAATTTTTCTTGTTGTGTCTTTTTCTTTTTTTCATCCTGCCAGAGGGGGATGCTCTATAGGAGTGAACTTTTGAGTTTCTCCAGGTGCAATTACAACACCACAAGCATGCACACCTATTTGTCTTACTGTTCATTCAAGTTTGCTTGCAAGATCAGTTATTTTTTTCATTTCTTCGTTCTGGTCAAGGAATTCTTGGAATTCTTCGTTTTCTTCTATTGATTTTGGGATGGTTTTTTCTGTTATGTATCAGGAAATTTTGTTTGCTTGTTCAAAAGGAATTCACATAGCTCTTGCTACATCTTTGAATGCAGCTTTGGCGGCCATTGTCATATAAGTTCATATTGTGGCAACTTTTTCGCTTCAGTATTTTTGTTTTACGTATTCTACAACTTCATCTCTTTGGCTGTCTTCGAAGTCTGTATCTATATCCGGCATGCTTACTCTTGCTGGATTCAGGAATCTTTCAAAAAACAGTTCATATTCCATAGGATCTATGTCTGTAATTCATATCACAAAAGACAGGAAACTTCATCATCAACTTCATCTTCAGGGACCAACCGAAATATTGTTTTTCTTTGCTCGTATGATATAATCCTGAACTATCAAAAAATATGTATTGTATCACATTTCTTTGATTACTTTGAGCTCGTATTCCAAACGATCAATATATTCTCTTAGAGTGTGATTTTTGATTTCCTGATCTCAGCGCTTTCCAAGAAAGTCTTTTTTGTATTGAGTGTAGCTTTCATAGGTTAATTGTTTAATTTCTTCTGGAGTTGTTTCTGTAAGTTTTTTATCTAATTGTCCTTTGTTGGTAATTTTTACAAGATTGACAATTTCGTCTTCTGTTCGGTTCTGTTGGTATATTCTGTTGAATCAGGTATAGCTTAGATAACGAAGTTCAAATTCAAAAATATCCATAAAAAACAATTAATATTGTAAAATCTGTATTACAGTATAAAAAAAAATAACAAATACTCAAGAAAAATTTCATAACAAATTATTTTTTCATTTTCTCAAATCATCTCTTGAAATAAAGAAGGTTTTTGTTTATATTTAAATTGTATATTTTAAATATTAAAATAATAAAAAGAATGTGAAATTTTCAGGAGCTTTCTCCGAAACAGAATTTTGGTGATATGGATCAGG
>CAZWWJ010000090.1:0-3687 GCA_964637495.1 uncultured Candidatus Peribacteria bacterium
GAATAAGTTTAATATTATCATTATAAATAAAAAAAATATTTAAATTCTTATGAAAAAAATTAGTATGAAAAAATTTTTGTACTCATTATTAGTGTTTATGCTTTTCTTTTGGTTTTTTGACTTTGCTTTTGCTGAATCTCAAGAAGTAGTCACTGAAATTTTTGGTTATGAGATCAAAATGGAAGAGGTTGGTTGGATTTTGTTCGGTGTTATTCTTGGATTGGCTGACTGAATCAATCCTTGTGTTTTGTGAGTTCTTGTTTTTTTGTTAACTTATCTTGTTTCGATAGGTTCCAGCAAAAAACTTTTGATAGCAGGTATGATATTTGCTGCAACCACTTTCGTTTTCTATTTTACAGTAATGCTAATTTTGCATTATACAATATTTAGCATAACTCCTTATATGGGTTATATAGGCTATGTTAAAA
This sequence comes from uncultured Candidatus Peribacteria bacterium, assembly GCA_964637495.1. GTDB lineage: Bacteria > Patescibacteriota > Gracilibacteria > Absconditabacterales > Absconditicoccaceae > CAZWWJ01. The sequence continues at coordinate 429 of CAZWWJ010000090.1, forward strand.
CCTGAATAGGAATTTTCTGAATAATTCTTGGTTTGTTGGCTATCAAGGATTTTTTGGGTTATAAGTGGGGACCTTCTCTTGCTATTCCTGAGAAAGCAAAACCAACAATTCAGTATATTGCAAGAAAATGAACCTATGCAAGTGCTTTTGTGCTTGCTTTGTTTGCATCTTTTGTAGAGCTTCCTTGTACAATATGAATACCTTTGATGTATATTAGTGCTATCTGACCAGATATTAATGTTTTTTCTGCAATATTTTTGTATAATATATTTTATATAATACCTGTTGCATTAATTATATTAAGTGTGTATATTTGATACAGCAAAATAAAATCAGGAGAAAAAGAAATAGCTATTACCAAAGAAAGCAACAGAAAGTGGATGAAACTTTTATCCTGAATAATTCTTATCTTAATAGGTTTGATGTTTGTGTTTTGAGTGATTTAATTTATATTAATACTAAAATGAACTGGTTTTACAAATTTTTGGATAAAATACTTGGTTCCAATACATTATACTATCCAGGTTGCCTTACCAAAGTTATGATACCTGAGGTAGAAAAAAACTACGAGAAATTGCTTGAAAAAATATGAATAGATTTTATAAAACTAGAAGCTCAGGAGTATTGCTGTTGAAGTCCTGTTTTGAGAGCTGGTTGCAAAGAAGATTTTGAAGAAATCAAAAGAAATAATATTGAGGTGTTGCATCAACATGCTGTCAATCACATAATAACTAATTGTCCTGCTTGTTATAATATGTTAAAATATGTTTATAAACTACCTGAGCAAGGGATTGAAGTAGAACATATCACTCAAACTTTGTACAGAAATCAAAACAAACTATCAAAAAATGAAATAAAAGAAAACATAACTTATCATGACCCCTGCCACTTAGGAAGGCAGTCTGGAGTTTATGATGAACCAAGAGAAGTGATAGAAAACACTTGATGTAAAATTAAAGAAATGGTTAACAATAAAGAACTTTCTTCCTGTTGTGGAGGTTGATGATGATTGATAAATGCAAATCCTGAATTGTCTCAGAAAATAGCAGAAAATACTTTGAATGAAGTAACTTCTGATAAAATGGTAAGTCCTTGTCCAATGTGTTATTATCAATTCAAAACCAATGCGAAAAATGTACAGGTTGTAGAATTTTCAGAGTTGTTCTTAAACAACAAGGATAAATAAATAATTTAAATGGTTATTTATAATAAATGAATGTAGAATCTTTGAATAAATGTACTGACTGTGGTTTGTGTAGACAAGTTTGTCCGGTTTTTAGAGTTTTGAAAGATGAAACGGTTTCTCCAAGAGCCAAAAATAATATTGCTAAGCACTTTGACAAAAACAAAGACAAGATAGACAAGGAATTTTTTTATCAATATTGTAATTGATGTGAAGCGTGTGTTGAAATTTGTCCTGTAGGAGTTGGATTTGATGCAATAAAAGTTAGAGAAGAAATTGTTTCCATAGGTTATGTAAGCAAGGAGAATAAGGATATGGTAGAAAATATAAAACAGTATGGAACACCTTTTGGAAAAGTTGACAATATAGACAAGAGCAACCCTCCGGATAAGCTTTATTGTTGTTAATGTTTTATTTTATTTAATCTAAAAAATGGAAAGGCATAATAATCTATTGTATCAGATAGCTTACAACAAAGATGCTTCTCATATCCAAACAAATTATGAAGCTGACGTTTTTTTGCCTAAAAATAAGGAAGATGTAATGAAATCTTTGGAAACCGCAATAAATGAAAACAAAAAAATTATTCTAAGAGGGTGAGGAACGAGTCTTGTTGGTAATTGTTTGCCAACCAATAATAGTATAATAGTTGATCTTTCCAGTGTATCTTGAATGCAGGAGCCTGATGGATATTCAATAACGTTGCAGCCTTGAGTTGTTCTTGATGATTTGAATAATTTTTTAAAAGATTATGATATGTTTTTCCCAGTAAATATCTGAAGTCATCTAACAGCTCAGATTGGAGGTATGATTTCTACAAATGCTGCAGGTATGAAAGAGATAAAATACTGAAAAGTAGGAGATTGGGTTAACTGGTTAAATATAGCCTATATAGACAAAGACAAGAAAGTAAATACAAAGATTTTAGAGTGAGAGGATGTTTTGGATTTTGTATCTTCAGAGTGAATATTATGAGTTATACTGGAGGCAAATTTGAAATTAACATCTCTTCCAGTACAAAAAAGTGTTTCTTTTGAGTATTTTGATGATTTATCAAGTTTGATAGAAAAATCAGTTTATATCAAAGAAAATTTTGAAATTTCTGCAATGGAATTTTTTAACAGGGAGGTTTCAGAATTTTTGTGATTAAGAAGAGAATATTGTTTGCTTGTTGAATATGAAGATGATGAAGTTTGACAAATCAGTGATCCGGAAGAAATAAAACAAATATGGGAACTTAGAGACTCTTGTTATTCAGTAATAGTGGGAAACTGATATCACCAAATAGAAGATCCCCAAATCAATCCTTCCAAAGTTGAAAATCTTTTGAGTTGGTTTGAGCAGAATCAAATTCCTGCTTTTTGACACCTGGGGACAGGTATAATCCATCCACATTTTACACCAACTCAAAAATGATTGGTGGATGAGATGTATACAATGGTAAAAAATCTTTGAGGAAAAGTTTCTGGAGAGCACTGAATATGAATAAAAAAGAAAAAATATTTAACAAATGAATACAAAAAATACTATCAAACTTTGAAAGAAAAGTATGATCCTTTGGGTTTTTTTGGAGGAGAGAATATTTTATAGTATTTATTAGTTTACTTATAAACTTTTTATGAAAAAACTATTTTTGTTAGGAATTTTATTTTTTGCTATGATATCTTTTTATTCTTGCAAGGATGATGATCTGTCCAATGATTATTCGTACTCTACAAGTTCATTTAACTTGCTTTCTCCTTCAGAATTCAAACAAAAAAAACAAAAAAAAAATTACTATCTAATTGATATAAGAACAGAAAAAGAAGTAAAGAATAATAAACTGATAAAAGGTACTGATAAAATAATTAATTTTTATGATAAAAATTTTCTTGAAAAGTTAGACAAACTGGAGAGGAACAAAAATTATTTGATATATTGCAACAGATGAAACAGAACAGAAAAGGCAATGGAAATAATGAAATGACTTGGGTTTAACTGGGTTGCACATCTTGAAACCTGAATTCAATGATGGAAAGCAAAGGATAAAAAAGTTGTAACTTGTGAAAAAGCAGAAATTTGTTAAAAGTTATTGTA
>CAZWWJ010000091.1:0-3655 GCA_964637495.1 uncultured Candidatus Peribacteria bacterium
AAAATGTTTTTTTGTTGTTGAAAAATTTTGTTAGTTGTTTATAAGTAAATTGTTTTTAAAAGTATTTTGGTAAATTATGAAAAAATTTTTTGTACTTGATGCATCAGGTTATCTTTTCAGAGCATATTTTGCACTTCCTGAACTTACAAATCAGGAATGAGAAAATCAAAATGCAGTTTTTGGTTTTTTCAGGATGCTTTTGAAGCTCTTTCAGGAAAACCCTGATTATTTTTTGATAACATGGGATCATCCGTGAAAAACAAAAAGACATTCTATGTACGAACAGTACAAAGCCAACAGACCCGAAGTACCGGATGATTTTAAAAATCAAATAAAAAATGTTAAGAAGACAGTACAAGAACTGAATATTCCTAATATAGAAATAGAATGATATGAAGCAGATGATATAATCAAAACAATTACCAGAAATAATTCTTTGCAAAATCTTTCTACAATTATAGTTTCAAGTGACAAAGACCTCAAACAACTAGTAGAAAAAAATGTTCTTTTTTATGAACCAATGAAAGGTAAATATTCTTCAGAAGATGACATTCTTTCTTTGTATGGTTTTAAGCCTCAGTATATTTTGGATTACCTTGCCTTGGTTGGTGATTCAAGTGATAATGTTCCGTGAGTAAACTGAATCTGAGAAAAAACAGCTCAGAAGTTAATAAAAGAGTATGGTACTCTTGAAAATCTTTATCAAAATCTTGATAACATAGATCAGAAAACTGCAGAAAAATTAACTCAATGAAAAGAAAATGCTTTTGCTGGTAAAGAATTGATCAAACTGTATGATATTCCTGATTTGAATAATGAAGATGTTTCAAGATTTTCTTTTTCTCCTGATATGGATAAGATAAAATCCAAGCTTGTTGATGAGTTTGGTTTCAAATCAGTAGAAAGTATAATTAACAATTTGAAAAAAAGCTACTCCGGAGGTAAGCAGGAGAGTTTGTTTTAGAAATTATATCAAAAATAATGTTAAAAGTATGAGCGCACACAAGCATTGCCTGAGGTATTCAGGAGTCACTTAAAAGATCTTATCAAATAGGAGGGAACTGATTACAAGTTTTTGCAAAATCTCCAAGATGATGGAATCTTGGTCTTCCCAAAATTAACCAGGAAACAATAAAGGCTTTTGAAGAAAATTTGGAAAGTTATTCTCAGGATTATCTAATGATACATAGTGTTTATCTTATTAATCTGGCAAAAAATCCTGAAGAAGCAACCAAAGATGTAGAATCTGTAATAGATGATTTTTGGATAGCAGACAGACTTTGATTTGAGGCAGTGAATGTTCATCTTGGAAAATACTGAAAACTATCAAAATATCAGGCTTTTGATAATATGTGCGAAAATCTAAAACCAATACTTGAAGAAGCAAACAAAACAAATGTAACTTTTTTGTTTGAAAATACAACCTGACAAGGTAGTGAGGTAGGGTATGATTTTGCTGAACTGGCAGAGTTTTATCAATATCTTAAAGACAATATTTGAAAAGATTTCATAGAACAGAAAATTAATTTCTGTTTTGATACAGCACACTGATGGTGAGCTTGATACGATATTAATGATTTTCAGAGTGTACTTGATGAGTTTGACAAACACCTTTGATTAAACAAATTATATAATTTTCATCTTAATGACTCCAAGGCTGTTTTGGGAAGTAAGCTGGACAGACATGCAAACCTTGGAAAGTGATTTATCTGAATTTATGCCTTAAAGAATGTTATCAAAAAGGCAGTAGAAAATAATAAACCTCTTATTCTGGAAACCCCAGATGATACTTTGTGGGCTGAGGAAATCAAACTTATAAAAGATATTGTAAATGAAAACATAACAGAAAATGAACTTGATGATTTTCATCAGAAAAACTTCAAAACAGAATATCTAAAAAAATTTGCCGATCAGGCAAAAGGTGATACTTTGATTTAATTTCTAAAAATTTTTATGTATCTTGGCATAGATCCTGGTATAAGGAAACTTGGGTATGCTTTGGTTGATGAAGATAATAATATTGTGGATGCAGGAATCCTGCTTTATGAGAAACCAAAAGCAAACAGAAAACAAAGTTTTGAAAGATTTGTTGAGATTTATAACTTTTTTGATGAGCTTTTGAAAAATTTTTCAGTAAAAAACTGTGGAATAGAAAAGCTTTTTTTTACAAAATACAATCAGGCAAATGCAGAGTTTGTATACTGAGTAAGAGGATTGTTGATACTTTTGCTTATGCAAAATGGTGTTAATTACTGTGAAATTTCTCCAATAGAATTAAAAAAATACATTACCTGAAATTCAAAGGCAAACAAAGAATTAGTTAAAAAATATATTTCCTGAATTTTTGGTTTGAAAGATGGTATTGAATATTCTGATACTGCAGATGCTCTTGGTCTTGCTTTTGTTTCCAAAAGACTTAGTTAGCTTCTTTCTTTGGCTTCCCATCTAAGTATTTTCAGGAACATAGTTGCAACTCAGTCTCTGTTTGTGTTGATATTGGAATTAATATCCAAAAGTCTTTGATTGATATCTTCACTTAAGTTGGTGGTAGTATAAGAATGCATTTCTATATCGGAGAATTCAGTCATTCAATTGTACAGTATGCTTTGTAGTTTGATATCTCTAAAAGAAAAATTATCGTAACTAATATCAATTGTTCATTCTCAGAACCTGTCTTGTAAATCATTATCATCTCTTATATTATCCCAGTAATCTTGTTTTGCCTTGGCAAAATCAATATATTCGTGTACTTGATTTCTAAGCTCTGATTTTGAGATTTCTCATGGATTATGATGGTGACTTATTATCTGGAAAATTCAGTCTCAGTTAGCAGGATTTTCCATACGACAGTTGCTTTCTCTGAACCATTTGGCAGCAATCAAGGCTGGAGGAAAATCTCTTTCTTTGCCTATTTGGTCAAGTATATCGTAATGTTTTATGCAGTTTTCGGGAATATCTTCTATATTGGAGACTATATCCTGTCAATGCTCATCAAAGAATTTCAGCTTGTCTCCCTGAATTTCTTCTCTTTTGTTTATTTTTTCCTGGGCAAGTTTTTTGAATTCTTTGAATGCATACTGAAAGTCTTTGTCGTTGTGGAACCTTATTTTCAATGTTTCCAAATTTTCTACAAAATTTTCAAGAAATGATAGGCTTCTTGTTTCTAATTCATTGCTTAGTAAGTCTTTGATTTCATTAACTTCTTGTTGCCGTTCATCTGATGGTGTATAGCTACTGTCAGTATCTTCGGATGGTGCTTCATGGAAGTGTTCTTCTTGGTTTCTTTCCTGAAGTTCTTGTTTGATTTTGTTATGTATTTTTTCAAGAATATAGATGTTTTTGGGGTTTTGGTGATTTTCGTTGATATTATCTTGAATTCTTTTTTTAAGTTTTTCTAATTCTTGGGTGTCTAGGTTGCTTATTTCTTTGTTTATTTTGGTTAGTTTTTCCTGTGTTTCTTGGCTTAGATCAAATTGTGCTACAGACAAAGCTGGTATTAATAAAAACAATCCCGCAAAAAATAGTATTTTCTTCATTTGTTATAAGGATAATTTAATAAATTATAAGTTCATACTAAAAAAATTTTTTAAAAAATCAATTGATTTTGCTTAAATAAAAAATAAGCAGAAAGCTCTAAGAATTGAGTAGATTAGAT
>CAZWWJ010000092.1:0-3628 GCA_964637495.1 uncultured Candidatus Peribacteria bacterium
GCAAAATTCGTAAAAGTAAATGTTGATGAAAATCAGCAATATGCTCAAAAGTATGGTGTAATGAGTATACCAACAATAGTGGTGTTTAACAATGGTGAGGTGTATTGAGAACCAATAGTAGGAGCTCAGGCAGAAGCAATAAGAGAAAAGTTAGATAGTATAGTATCCTAAGAAATATTAAAAAAATGGGCAATATTTGTTTCGGAATATTGCCTTTTTTTATTGAAAAAAAAATAGAAATTATTAAAGTAATAATTGTGGGTTTATTAAATAAGAAAAATACATGGATTTGTCTCATCTTCCTTTTTCACCTTGAGTTTATTTTTTCAAAAAAAATTCCGGGAAAATATTATACATCTGAAAGGCAAAAAATATAAAAAAAAGAGTAGAGCAATATTTTAATAAGGATATTTGAGTTTGGAAAGAAGATATGGTTTCAAAAGCAGATTTTGTAGATTTTGTGATAACAAATTCAGATCAGGAAGCTTATATCCTGGAAAAAAACCTTGTGCAAAAATATCAGCCAAAATATAATACATTACTTAAATGAGATAACTCTTATACTTATATAAAAATTACTAATGAAGATTTTCCTCAAATATTTTTTACCAGATTCAAACAAAGTGATGGTGCTTTGTATATTTGACCCAAAGTGTACAAAAAAGAATTAAAAAAACTTCTTCATATACTAAGACAGTTTTTTCAGTTTAGAGGGTGTAACAAAACAACGTTTCAAAAATGAGTTTTGTGTGGTGATTATACATTCTGACTTTGTAAATGATGGTGCAGTAGATATTTGGAAGTGGATGAAAACAATCAGATACAAATTAACAAAAAGGCCCCTGAGGATAAACAAAGCATAAAAGCAAGAAAAGAAAACTTACAAAAAAAATATCAGGAAATTATCAATAATGTAATAAATTTTTTTGAATGAAAAACAGAGAAGGTGGAGAACAAAATTCTGGATGAAATAAACAGAGCAATACAAATAGAAAATTATGAGCGAGCTGCAAGATTAAGGGATATTTATCAAAATATAAGAAAATTTACCAGTAAACAAGGTATAGAACTTTCTGAAACCATTACCTGAAATTTCTTTAAAATAAAGCATATAGGTGGGTGGTTTGTATTTGCAATAGCTAAGTTTTATAACTGAAAACTTATAGATATAGTGAAGTTTAAAGAATCAGATTCCGATAATACTTTTTCAGAATTAAAAAATAGTTTTGAGCATGATTTTGGGAAGTTAAAATTCTATAAAAAAACAACAAATTATAGTATAGGCTGAAGTAAAGATTTCAATGCTTTGCCTAAAACTGTTTTTGAAGATATTGATTGATTACTTGAGAATTTGATACAGTCTTTGATAATTTCAAGCTCTTTTGAGAAAGAAAATGTTTTGAGTAGTTTGTTAGAAATATTGCAGGAAAGATATTTTTTGAAAAATTATCCATATAAAATGGAGTGTGTTGATATATCACATTTTTCAGGTGATTATAAGGCTTGAGGTTTGTCTTGTCTTATGTGATGAATCCCTACCAAAAAATTTTATAGAATGTATAGTATTTCAAAGGAGGGAGTAAATAATGATTATGCTTCTTTGGAAGAAGTGCTTACAAGAAGGTTCAAAAGTAAAAATACTTTACCGGATTTGTTGGTAATTGACTGATGAAAATGACAATTATGAGTCCTAAAAAAATTAATAAAAACTTCTCAAAAATTTTCTAATATTTTTAATAAAGTTGATTTTATAAGTATATGAAAATGAAAAGCAAAAGTTTCCAAGAAAGATAAAGAAAAAATATATTATTTTGATTGTAATTTTAATATCAGGGAAAAAACCATGATTTATGATGATGCAGATAAAGTACTTTTGAAATTAAGGGATGAATCACATAGATTTGCAAACAGATACAGAAAAAAGAAAATGTCCAAAAAGCGAAAATAATTTAAATAACCTTTCTTATTTCATCCAGTGTTGTGTATCACTTAAGCATTTTGATATAAGCATCTTCAATCATAGTAAGGTATCATCATTGTCTTGCAGTAGAATATATTTCCAAAGTAGATGCTCATTTTATTATAGCGTCTTTTATATCTTCATCTACATCAAAAGCTTCCAAAGCGGCAATTCTTCCATCGTATCCATCGTGTCAGCAAAACTCACATCATGTGGGATTTGGCAATTCTCCGTTAAATGATAAATCTTTGTAAGTTAGAGATACATCTTTTATTTTTCTTATATGTTCTTCTACATCATTGTATTCAGCAAAGTTTGCTTGTCTTGTAGTATGACAATCATGGAGTTTTTTAACCAGTCTTTGACCTATTACTAAATTAAGAGCAGGAGCAAGCATATAAGGTTTTACTCACATATTTATAAGTCTGGATATAGCTTCAATTGCAGTATTAGTATGTAATGTTGATATAACCAAATGTCAGGTGAGTGCAGCATTAATAGCAATTTCTGCAGTTTCCAGAGTTCTTATTTCTCATACCATAATAACTTCAGGATCTTGTCTTAATACAGATTTTAATCATTCTTCATAAGTGAATCACTTTTTTTCATTGATGGCACATTGCTGAATTCAAGGAAGTTCATATTCTACTGGATCTTCAAGAGTTATTATTTTTTTTTCCGGAGAATTAAGGTAATTTAGCATAGAATAAAGGCTTGTTGTTTTTCATGATCATGTAGGTCATGTAGCAAGTATAATACCTGTGTTTTTGTTTAGGTTTTTATGTAGAGAATCTAATGTATTATCCATAAATCATATCTCTCAAAAAGATAGTACAGATTGAGTTGAATCAAGAAATCTCATAACAATACTTTCACCTCTTAGTCCTGGCATAAAACTAGCTCTTACGTCAATTTTTTTTGTTTTTCATGATTGGGTGTAACTTTCAAAATCAAATCTTCAATCCTGAGGAATATGATCTATATTAATTCTTACTCCACAAAGATGCTTTATTTTCATAATATATTTTCTAAAATCCTGATGATCAAAAACAAGAATATTTCTAAGTTCTCAATCTTTTCTAATACGTACTACGACTCCGGTTTCTTCTGGCTGGAAATGAACATCTGATGCTCAGGATTGAAAGCAAAGTCTGATAAATTCTTTTATGAATTCATTTTCTCAGAATCTTTGTTTTCATCTAAATATTTTTTTTATCATCTCTATGGCATCCTTTCCTTCTACAGTTTTTAATTCTTCCAGTTCTTTTTCCTCCTGTTCCTGAAGTTCTATAAGTTCATCATATCGGTTTAGTGCAAGAGAAAAAGAAAAATCATCTGTATAATAAAATTCCATTTTGTATCATTTTTCTGTAACTTTATCTAATACCTGAGTTAGAATACTTGGTTTTTTGTTGGTTGTAAGCACTGCTAGTTTGTTTTCTTCTCAATCAAAAATTATTGCTTCAGCTTTTTCGGCTACATGCTGAGGCAGTATATTAATTTTATTAAGATCGGGTTCGATATTACTAATATCTTGTTGTTCAAGAATTCTTTTTTCCAGTTTGTTTTTCATCTATAACTTTTTTATTTTTGTTATTATTTTTAAATCTTTTTACTTATAAATTATAAGGAAGCTTTTAAAATTTGTCAAATTTTGTTAGCTTGGAA
>CAZWWJ010000093.1:0-3623 GCA_964637495.1 uncultured Candidatus Peribacteria bacterium
ATCGAGGAGTATCTTGATAGGAGTCAATGGGGTTCTCAGATCGTGCGCGACCTGGTTCAGGAATTCAGTTTTAGATTGCAAAATCTTTTTTATCTTTTGGTTTGCAAGCCTTAAATTCTTTGTCTTTAGTTCAACCTTCTTTTCCACTTGCTCCTTTTCTCGTTCTAATTCTTCATGCGCCTTTTCTAATTCAGAATTCAATTTCTTGAGTTCTTTATTACTATTTTTAACATTTTCAGACATATATCTAGTCTTTTCAAGAAGGAATACCATGGCATCAGAAGTTTTCTTTTCTTTCGCTAACTTTTTCTCGAGTTGTTTGGTTTTATTTTCAACCTCTTTCTGTAAATTTTGATTTAACTTTTCTATTTGAGCAGATTTTAATTTTATTTCTTTAGTTCTTTTTTCTACTTCCTTTGAAAGACCTTGATTGAATTTTTTCAATTGTTCAGTCTTATCCTTCACTTCCTTCCTCAAAGAATAATTATACCCAAAATTAGCTAATATTCCTAAAATAATAAATAAGAATATCACAAATATTCCTTGATATAAAAGATTGGAAGTATAACCTGATTGGTATAACAAATTTTCATGCGAAAATATATTAATTGATTTCCAATTTTTGCCTATAATCTCAAAATCGTGAATTAGTATTCTATAGTTAGTTCCATTTATTAGAATATCTTTTGCTGCCCTGTCTCGACCATCAAGAAATTCATCTATGCATTTGCCAGTATAACAATCTGTGAATCTTGATAAAACATCTGAATCATTTCCTTTAAAATCCTCTTTGGTTGAAAAAACAATCTTTTCTTCATGATCAATCAAAACACTCAACAACGTATCATCTAGTGAATCTAATCTTAATTTTGATTCTAATTTATCTAAATCAATTAAATATCCGAGCATACCATCATAAACATCTTCCTTGAAAAGAGGAACAAAAACTACAATGCCAGTAAATCCTTCAACCGCCATAAATGAACCACTTATAAGCGGGATTTGGTTTTTATTCATCTCAATAATATGTGCTTGATAGCTTATATCTGCCCCATGGGCAGATTCATCAAAAGGATATAACTCCTCTATATGACCTGAAGAATTGACATAATAAGCGCCATAAACAAAATCCTCTTGAAATTTGTATGTTCTAATTAAATTATCAATAATAGTTTCATCGTAGAAATATTCTGATTGTACCAACAATGAAGATTTCATACCCTCAAAGAAATCTTTGAAATAATCTATTTGTAATAATAAATTTTGACAATTTTTTTGTGTTGCTAATCTTAATTCATAATCAAGTTGTTGAGTGTGATCTCGGTATGTACTTGTACCAACAAGAATTATAATGAATATAAAAGATAGCATGATGATTTTTGTAACTAAATTTGACTCATAAACTATAAAAGAATGTTTGATTAGAAATAATACTAAAATTATTGCAAATATTATTGCTAATATATAAATTAAAAAAAGAGAATTTATATCAGAGGAAGCATAAAATCCTGGCTGTATTAGTAAAGCCACTATGGCAAAAAATGTATAAATTAAATAACCATAAGCTATATCTTTTGAAATTCTTTTATTTTGTTTACTTTTCCTAATTGATTTATCAAAAATTAAAAAATAAGCAGGATACAATAAATAAAATAAATAAAACAAAGTTGGCAACCAAAAAATAGGTCCAAATGAAACATCGAAAACCCCATATTTTTCATAAAATTCAGGATTAATGAAAACAGTTTTTACAACAAAATTGGTAAATAATATCAAGAATGATAAAAGAACATTTAGAAATAATAAAATTCTTTTCAAATTTTGATTAATAGAAATTCCTAATAAGTTAAGAGTAAGTAACATAAAAAAGAAGAAAAAGTAAATCAATCCAATATAAATAAATCTTGTTACAAGTAATCCAATGGTTAAATCCATTATAATATTTCTAAGCATAAAAAAAGTTAACATTAAAACTGAAGAAATAATGTATAGTTTGATATCCTTCGCTAATTTTGATTCAGTTTTCTCGCTTATTGAAAAATAAGAAAAAATCATAAATGTCAAGAAAATCAAAAAAGGCACAATATAAATGAGATTACTTGACAAATCAGGGAGAGCTGAAGTCATTGTATCTGTTTCATTTAAATCTCTTCCAACAGTTTGAGAAATATCAAGATTAATCTCATATTCATCAATATATGTTGTGGCAGCAACAAAAAGATTTTTACCATCAGATGTTGGAATATCAACACAAGTAACATGAACATATTTCTCTGTAATTGTTCCATCCTCTTCAAGCCAATTATAATATCCGCTTGATTCTTGGCAAGTATCTCCAATTGAATTTCTGAAGATATTTTGTAATTCAGGGAAATCATCAAGATAATCTAAATATTCATTTACTAAGTCAGATCTTGGATGAAAATATAATTGGCCGGTATTTGAATCAAAAACAGCAGAATATCCTGTTTCGCCAACTCTTTGGACAGCTGTGTGCCAGAAGGTTTCATCATTTTGAAGCTGCTCAATAGAATAGTTTCCACTCCTCAAATAATTTCTAATGTCACCTTCAATCTCTAATGCTCTTAATTTTATTAGAGAAGAAGCGAAAGTGGTTTCTGTTCTAGGGGTGTTAATGAAATTTGATCCTTCAGGTAGTTTATCAACAGGAATTTCAAATTTATGTATCTGCTCATTATCAAAATAAAACCTGTTTGGGCTTTCCATCAGTATTGGAATACTATCAACATCTATACCACCTAGTATTCTGTTAGCTTTTCTTGCGGCAAAAAAACCTTGTTCATATCCACTTGTTAACATTCCACCGACAATCCCATGACCTAGACTGAAATCCCAAGCTCCATAAATAGGTTGTGGAGTAGCTTGCGAAATTCGCTCTATACTCTCATCATATTCAAAAAAATTGCCTTCTGAATCTCTGAAAAAGAATGTGTAAAAAACAATTGCGTCCTCATCAATATCAGATAGCTTAATTTCGATATCTTCCATTGAGATATCGTTAAGCCAAACAAAATTTATGTCTTGATAATCATCAACAACTTCAAGTAATTGGCTCTTGACCCTCATACCTGTTGTAGTCAAATCATGGATGAGATATATGGTTTCTACATCTGGATGAAGATCAGTTATTAATTCTATATTAGCATCAATATCTGCCCTTTCGTTAACGCCTGTATAACCATCTATAACATGTTCGTCAGGATCAAAATAATTGACACCTGTAAAAACGTAAGGCGCATCAGGGAATAAAAGTTCGCCGAATTGATTCATAAAGTTGAATGCATTATCATCGGAAACTATTATAACATCAAAATCAATCTCAGAATATCTATCGTAATATAATTCAAAGAGTTCATAGAAACTGTCATCAGTGAAATTTCTTTTTGTGTCCATATACTCTGTGATAACATTTGCATCTCCAGCGATAACATCTTTGATTCCTCTATCTATATCATCAGTCCATTTATATCCTTCGTGATAAGAATGCAATATTAAAACATTTGAAACTTCGTCATCATTCGCCAGAACAGGATAATTTTCTCCCGAAACATCAATACTAAAAGCAATAAATAATAAGAACAAAACTACAATTCCAAACAATC
>CAZWWJ010000094.1:0-3610 GCA_964637495.1 uncultured Candidatus Peribacteria bacterium
TTGCTTATTTGGATCAGTTAGAAATTTTGGAACAAGAAAAACAAGATGAAATTCAGGAAATAAGAGAAGAAATTCTTCAGGATTTTGAGTCTCACCAAGAAGTGGTTTTACAGGAATATGAAGATAGAAGACCATATCTTTTGGAGGATGATATGGATGATTATCATTGAAGAAATTGGTGGGGTTTAAGTAGTGCTGATAGATTAGAAACTGAAGAGGAAGCTATACAGCATTTATTAGAAGATAAAGTAAGTCATTTTCATTTAAATTTGGTTAATTGGTCTTCTTTCATAGAAAATATTGGTAATGATTGAAGTTTTGATCGCGAGGGTTATCAGTGGAATACGGATAGGAATCCAGAATGATGAGGAAGAAAAACTCGCTGGAATGAAGAAAGAGCAATTGGATATCTAATAGAGGAATATAATGAGAATGAGGAGTTTAGAGAACAAGTTGATGAGATTCTGGAGAAAAGAAAATCTGGAATAAACATAAAAGATATAATCAACTCAAAGATGATTTTGGACAGAATAGATTCTTGAGAAAATATTTATGAGTTCTTGGCAGATATTGATAATACAGGTATGGTAGATCAAAATGATGAATGACTTTTGTATGGTTATCAAATATTGGATATTTTAAATGACTTGGAGGCACATCCTGATGTATGAGAGCCTGAATTAGTTGGCAATATATATCAGTTGATGGAAACAGAAGAAAATGATTGAAGAGCTTTTGATAAAGAGTGATTGTATAATTTTTTGCAAGAGAATCCTGAACAAAAGTCAGTGTTTATAAATAATCTGACTATGTATGCAAGCGCTTGAATTAGTCCAGAACAAGTATTAAGACATTGACCAAGTGAATGAACTCAAAGAAGCCTGGATAATATGCAGGCTATAGAAGGTAGATTAGCAGAGTTTTGATTGGATTGAGAAAAGGTAGCCAGAGATTTTGAAGAACAGCTTAATCAATTAAAAGAGGAATTAGAGGAAAAGAAAGATGATGAAGATTTGTCTACCGAAGAAAAAGAAAAATACAAGGAAATGTATGAGTTTTTAGAAAATGCTGATACTACAAAACTGTTGGAGCATTTCAAAGTAAATAGTTATTGACTTGCTTTAAGTTTGATAGAAAATAGTGAATGATGATGAGCAGGAGCAAATATAGGTCTTGGAGATGGAGAAATGAATCTTATATGAGAAGATGGAAGTTTGAATTTATCTTTGTGAGTGTGACATTATTGAGGTGAACCTGTATTGGGTGCTGGACTTAATTATGGTGAATGAGTTCAGATTTCTGATAGTGTAACTCAATCTTATGCGGTATGAACAAACTTTTCTGGTTGAGCGTTTGTTAGTACAACTACTGGATTTGATTTTGGAGATAGTAACACTTTGTGATTTAGTCTGAATGCAAGTACTTTTGGTTATGGAGGGCATGTTTGAGTAAGCAGTAGTAGAATGGAAGAAATAAATCAGGAACTAAATGAATATAATCACATGCTAAATAATGTTTTTGATGTAGTTGATTTGGATTTGTCTTCTTTGGAAGATTTGATAACTGATTTGAGAGAGAGATTGTCAGAGAAGTCTGATGATGACGATGAGGATATTGATGAAATGGTTGAAAATATTAGAACATTTCTTGAAAGTGTATGATTTGATGATAAAGAACAATCACACAAGGAACATATAGTAGAAGGATTAAAGGATTTTTATCAAAGAAAAGCCCAAGAGAGATTGATTCAGGAAAAGGAAGGTACAGAAGTAACTTGATGATGAATATGAGTAAAGCTTGTTTCAGGTTATACACCTATAATTTATCCGACAATGGATTTTTCTAGTGTTTCGCTAGAATACGAAGAAGATCAAGAACAACTAGCTTTCCAAAGAGTTTCTCTTTTCTATGATGAAGATATGAGTGAAGTAGAAGATACAGGGGATGATTTGGTTAAATATGCACAGAGACTTGAGTCTGTATTTAATGTAGATTGACTAGAGGTTGGTATTACAGAAGACAACAAAATAACTGTATGAACAAATGACTGAGAAGAGGTTTTTGATAAGTTGAATGTGTTTGTAGATAATGATTCTGTTTCACAACTTGGATATCAAGATGGTAAGTTAGTTATATGAAATGTAGAAGATATAGGTTATTCTAATATAAGAAGACAAGAAGGCCAAGAACACTATCTTATAATAGGTTCCTGAAATATTCAGTATTCTTCTAGAGTGGATGAAAATTGGGAGGACTTTCTTTCTGGGATGGAACCTAATCCAATAGAAGCACAGTCAGAAAGAACTGTTTCACAAGAGCAGCTGGATGAGTGAGCTGATGAAATACTAGAAGGTGAATCAATAAACAGAGTAAGGGAATTTTTGTCTGATTTAGATAATATTGAAACCATTCTTTGAGTGGCTCAAACTAATACTGAAGATTATAGAAGATTTGTAGAAGCATCCAGAGAAGGAAATTATGAAGAATCTTTTGAATATTTGGAAAATATATTAAAAAATTTAGGTTTAGAATTGCCTGTGTCGTTAGATGAGCTTGATAATGATCTAAAGAAATGATATGTAGTAGCAGAGTTTAGAGAGGCTTTTATGTTGGACTGGATGACATATTACAGAACTATGGACCAAGATCAAAGAGAAGCCAAAAAAGATAAATATTTGGATGAATTATTTGAAAATGGAGATTTACATGGAGAAGAGATAACTTTTGAGAAAAATGAAGTAGAAAGATATGTAAATGACTTGTTTGAAAATCCTGATTTGTATAATAATGAAACTCATGATGTAGTTTTGGATGGTGAGTATTTTAGATACAAAGATTTTTTAACTTTTGTAGAATCAGCATACGAAGGTGGTTTTTCTTTTGAGGAAAATCCTGCAAAAAGATTGATTGCAATGCTTATGCCTAATAATGCTATTTTGAATGAGGATTTTATGTGAAGTGATTCTAACAGAAAAGAATCTTTTGAAGAAATGATAGAAGAAGGTTGAATGTTTGATGATTTTAATTCTGAAGAGTTGAAGGATGCAAGAGAAAAAGCTGTAGATTGATTGTGAGATAACGCAACATTTGAAAGTGAAAGAGATAGTTCGGTAATGGCAATGGTGTCTTCTTCTAAGCTTGATGAAAGTGGTGAAAGAGTAGCAAGGTGAGCTGACTTTATGCCAACTTGAGTAGTAGAAATAGCATGAGGTAAAGATAATGTGGTAGAATTATCTCAGGAGTCAAATTGAGAAGCTTTCTTTGAACAATTGAAAGATAATGAAACTTATTTTGAAAACTTCAAATCTTCTATTGAAAGTATTGTAGGTTCAGAGCTGAATGAGGATCAAATCAAGAAGCTTATCGTCTGAGAAGAAATTACAGTTGATTGAAAGAATATTAGTTTGGATGCAGATATAATATTTTTCTTGTATTGAGTATGTGCTAATGAATCTATTTGAATGAGAATTAATGAAATAAACATTGAAGGTGAATGATTTCCAGCGGTCTTTGATAGTTGATGAACAGTAGCAAGTGAAGCTAATATGGATGAAACAAATATTACTGCTACTGTGTTGTATGGTGAAGAGGAAGAGGACGATGATGATGA
>CAZWWJ010000095.1:0-3363 GCA_964637495.1 uncultured Candidatus Peribacteria bacterium
TTGGAGGTGATTATGATGGAGTATAGAGAAGATATTGCATATGTCATGATTGAGAAGGATACTCATGAGATGGGCTTCAGTGGCAGGATTGCCTTGTGTCCTCAAGATGTTCTGGATGAGCACTTCTTAGGATGTTTCAAAACATTTAAGAGGTTTGCTTTTGCTGATTTGTATCAGGGAGGGCTTTTCACTAGACTATTTTTAGATAGTCCCATCTCCAAGTACGGAACAAAAGAAGGCTATGTGGGCTGCATTGAACTAAAGGGAATAATACCGACAGGGTCTCTGCTGGATGCTACGGAATATGCAGTGGGTCTTAAGGATACACTTCATGATTTTGAAACGGAACCAGTAATTCTGGGTGTCCAAGAAAAAGGCTCTAGTGGAATTATCTGTCTAGAGCGTGATGATCTTGAAATGAGTTTTCAAGAGATTAGGGAGGTACTGAAAGAAGTTTAATATCATGCATATTTAGCCCGAATAACAATGCTCTGGAGGAATACCTCCAGAGCTTTTTCAAAGTAAAAAAAACAACGAAAAAAGCCCCGGAAAAAACCGGGGCTTTGTGAGGAAAGTGAATTTTATGGCCTCAACAATTCGTTGATGCCAACCTTAGCCCGAGTGCGCTCGTCGGCGTACTTGATGATCACAGCGCAGTAGAGGTTGTGGCTGCCATCGTCAGCTGGGATGCTGCCGGGAACCACCACAGCACCTTCCGGAACTCGTCCGTAGTGGATCTCGCCGGTAGTGCGGTCGTAGATCTTGGTACTCTGTCCGATGAAAACACCCATCGAGATCACTGCACCACGACCAACGATCACACCTTCGGCGATCTCCGAGCGAGCACCAATGAAGCACTCGTCTTCAATGATGGTCGGATTAGCCTGGAGTGGCTCAAGAACACCACCGATACCGACACCACCTGAGAGGTGGACCTTACGCCCGATCTGGGCGCAGGAGCCGACCGTAGCCCAGGTGTCAACCATAGTACCTTCGTCCACATAGGCGCCGATGTTCACATAGGAGGGCATCAGCACCACGCCGGGGGCGATGTAGCTGCCACGACGGGCAGTGGCTGGTGGAACCACACGCACCCCCGATTGGTTCAGATGTTCTTCTCGCCAGTCGGCGAATTTGGGAGGCACCTTATCAAAGTAATTGGTGACTCCATCATCCATGACTTGATTGATATGCATGCGCAAATAGAGCAGCACCGCTTTTTTTACCCACTCATTGACCTCCCAGCCGTTATGGGTGGGTTCGGCTACTCTCAGTTCACCTCTGTCCAACTGTTGGATAACCTCATCCACGGTCCTGAAGAGTTGCAATGAACTCTGACCCGGAGTGATATTGTTGCGTTGCTCGAACGCGTCTACAATGGCGGTTTCTACATCAGTAACCATACTACCTCCTTTTACTTTACCTCAAAAAGGTATTTTTTATAATTAATAAAACTTGAATGTCAATATTTTTTTGAAGGTTTTTAGGATGTCATAAGATTTGCTACAAGCAAAAATCCCCAGGAAAATCCTGAGGATAGAAGTGTTTAAAACATTGTTTTTTATTGTATATATGGATGGTTCGGTGGCGGTCTGTCTTCGTGGTCGTAGTAGGTATTGTCAGACAAGATGTCAGCAAGCATCATTAATGGCAAGCTAAATCCTATAAGTACTGCCACCAAAATCATATCACCAAGTTTTTCTTCCCCATCGCTCCATTTCTGATCCAAAGTGTAAAAACCAATAGCAATCAGGATCGCAATAAGAACAGATCCCAAACATACAACCAGAATTGTTACTAGCACATAAAATGCTAGTGAGCAAAAAATAGCAGCTTCACCAAGAATTTCACACATAATAACCTCCAGGTTCGTTTATTCTTACTTGCCCGTGATTGCTGTTTGTTTACCTCAGAAAGGTAATATTTTATAACTGATAAAATTTGAATGTCAATATTTTTAGAGTGTGTTTGAGGTTGAATTATAGTTTTTTTTGGTTATATTGCCTTAAGAATTTTTAAGAAAAATAATTTAATTGATAGAATTTTAATAATGGAAGGTCCTAGAAGCCTTGATGCCAAAGAGTCAGAAAATTTTTTGATAGAATCAGAATATATAGATAGCAAGAAAGTAGAATTAATGAAATTATTGGATGATAGTAGAAAGTTAGATGAAAATCATTTATTATTTGATACTCTTACTTGAATATATGCTTATATAGAACTGATTGGGTTTACTTATGCCACCAGATACTGACAGGAATATTCTAAGATGCTTACCCAAACTATGTGAAAACTTAACCAAATTATCCAAAACTACAAAAAATGAATAAACAAAGATAT
This sequence comes from uncultured Candidatus Peribacteria bacterium, assembly GCA_964637495.1. Lineage (GTDB taxonomy): Bacteria > Patescibacteriota > Gracilibacteria > Absconditabacterales > Absconditicoccaceae > CAZWWJ01. The sequence goes on from CAZWWJ010000095.1 coordinate 2,341, forward strand.
TAGTTTCACCAAAATATGGGAAGTGGAAGAAACTTTTTTACAGGAATTACAGAAGTTTGGCAACATCAAAGAAGATCCGGATGTATTATCCAAAGTAGTACAAACTCACGAAGCCTTTTCTTATCTTTACAAAAAACTATTGTATTCTCTTGATGAGAATGAAAAATACAGTTATCAGGAAGTTACTAATTCACAAATCAAAACTAATATGGAAGAACTTGCAAGCAATATAACCAAATGTATCTGATTTTACTGAATTGATTTTGGTTGTAGAAAAAATGAAGTTTGTGATTTTGATGTACAAGAAAATTATGATAACTGAAATAGTTTTGGTTATGGAATATACTGTCTGAATGTTTGAAAATGATTTGATATAGATTTTGAAGTAGAAAATAACACCTCTTGAAACCTTAAGTTACCAGTTGTATTAAAACATATTATAGATGAACTAATCACTAATTGAATAAAATACTCTAATCCTTCAAACAAGATAAAGATAAATATATATCAGGATGATGAATCCACCAAAATTGAGGCAATAGATAATTGAATATGAATTCCTGAAGAAAAACAAATTGCCAGTTTCAAGAAAAATGTATCATTGAATTCAGGAGATGAAATCACAAGGTATGGTTTTGGTTTATATTGGATATATCAGGAGATACAACAACTTGGTTGAGAAGTTTTTATCAAATCAAAGGAGTGAGTTGGTACCAAAATAACACTGGTATTTTAGAGAAAACAAACAATCAGAGTATATCAAAATATATATTAATTTAATTCAGGATTGTTATGGACAAGAAATAAAGGACAAAAAAATACTGATCCTATGACTGGAGATTTTTTGCATCTTTGATAAATAACATTATTATAATCTGACTTTCCAAGCTTTTGATATTATTCTGCCTGAGAAAAAGTTTACAAAACAGATTTGTTTGATTTTAAACATATTTTGAATAAATATATAGATGATTTAGTTTAAAATATATTAGTAATGACATTTGTAAATCAAGATATTGTAGA
>CAZWWJ010000096.1:0-3350 GCA_964637495.1 uncultured Candidatus Peribacteria bacterium
AATCTTATTTTTATTTTTTATAAACAGTTCCGACATTATGTCGGTTACATTGTAAAAATAAATAAATTTATATATGTTCAAACATTTAAAATTATTGGGTGTACGCCCTTTCTCTTAATAAATATTGGTCTCCAATATTTATTTTTTTAATTTCTTAGAACGTTTAAATGATTAAAGTTAAAATTCTTGTCACCTCTGTAACCTTTGTAATCTGTCTCAATATATAAAAACACAAAAATAAAATCTTGTTACCTCTGTTACCTCTGTTACCTGTGATAAAAAATTAAGAGTACAGCTTTCATAGAAGGAAAATAGGTAAGTAACAAAAAGGTAACAAAAGTAACAAAACAAATAACAGAAGTAACAAAAGTAACAGAAGTAACAAAAGTAACAAATACGTACCGGGTATTTATACTGTACTGTACATATTAATATAGTTAGAGATAACAAAAGTAACAAAAGTAACAGTACAAATAGAAACATTTATATATGAGTTATTTTTATTAATTATTATTGGTTTAAGGAGACCAATATTTATTAAGAGAAAATGGATTATGATAAAACAGTATTAGAGGATTTTATCTTTCATACTGATTATGGAAAAGAGGAAATATTGAGAGAAGAATTTGACAAAGCACTCTTATATTTTAAGAGTGAAATAAAATTTCTTATTTTCTTATATAATAGAGAATTAAGAAAAGAGGATTTTAATTTTGAAGATATAGGAATAAAATACAGTTCATTTAACGTATTTAGGCAAAGACTCAAAGATAAAAATTTTATTAAAGTCTCAAAAGTAGAAGATAAAAAAGAATTTCTTGTCTTAACAAAAATAGGAGAGGAAGAATTAGCAAAATATATTAAACAAGAGTTTGTCAATGTTAATTCTTATATACTAGAAAATATCAGGGAAGCAAGGAGAAATAGAGAATCTAATGATATGTCTAATGAGGAAAACATAAAAGACCTTATAAAATCGGCCTTTAATATAATTGATAATAAACCGGATGTTCACAGAGCCATCCAAAGAGGATATTTTTCTTTCAACTTAGATGAAATTGGAGAACTAAACCCTTTTGTGTTAGAAAATCTGTTAGAGAATTTCGCAGATACTAATGAAATATTTAAATCTTCAATATACGAGTATCTTCCTATTGATGATAGAGAAAAATTTCAGAAAATGAGAGATAAAATTAGATATAACAAACTGGAAAATTACAAATCTCAGATATATGATATACATGAAATTCCTACTCAAACCACAGAATTTATAGCCGTAAAAGGATTGCTAACAAAGAAAAACTCAAAGTTGAAAGATGAAGTGTATGAGATAGAATATTTTTGTACTAATCCTGCTTGTGAATACTCACAAGAAAAAATAAAAAGTCCGGGAATAGAGATAAAGGCTTGCCCTAAGTGTAAGTCTCCCCTTGAAGAAGTTAATAAAACTATGAAATCCTGTCTTAATCTTGAGTTATCTGATATAGAATCAGAATCAAGCATAAGTATGAAAGCTTATGATAATATCAAAAACGATATGTACAGGGTAAAAGTAGGAGAAGAGATAACTGTATATGGATATATACAATATCTCAAGGATAAATCTTATAGTAAGGATATAGATGATAAAACCGCTTATGATAGAGTGTTTGTTATAAATAATTTCTACCAGAACAACAATATTTTTTCACTTAATGATGAAGAAATAAAAGAGATTGAAAATAAGTTTACGGAGATTAATAAAAAAGGACAAACTGTAGAAGATTTTTTAATGGAGGCTTTTTATGATCAATTTCCTTATCCTAATCAATTACATAGAATGATGTTAATCCCTCAATTCCAAAAACATTCAGAATCTGAAGGGATAATTCATTCAATATTAGTTGGGTCATCTGGGACAGGCAAGACAACATATATTAGGAACTTATCCCGGATTTTTCCTAAATCTCATCTAATTGAATTGAAACAAATGAGTGAGGCTAAATTCTACGGAGGCGTAAAAAACGATAAGATAACTGACTTAGGAATATGCATGAAACAAAGAGATGGGACACTTGTATTAGACGAAGCTGAGAAAGATGAAGATTCATTTTTCAAAGGTTCGCACATGCTTAATGAAGTTTTAGGTTCGCAAACTGCAACAAAGGAAAAGGTAGGTGTATCCATCAAATTAACTAATGTGAACCTTAGAGTTATAACTATAATGAATCCTGACCCTAATCAAGAATTAGACACAATGCAGTGGATAAAAAAGAATTTCCATACTAGTACTATTAACAGGTTTTTTGTTATAAATTTTGATTATTTCATTAATTCAGAGATGGAGAACCAGATAGACAGAAATTATTATGAAGGTAATCTTCAAAAAATACACAATTATGACTTTGAAATTAGAAAGAAAATGATTTTGTATCTTAGAAATCTCAAAGTAGATTGCAATAATATAATAGATGAAATAATCAAATTTCAAAAAGAATTCAAAAAAATCCCACTATACTATGGAGAGAGTACAACAAGAAATATTAGACATCTTAAAGATATAGTTATAGGATTATGTAAGCTAAAAGGCAAACCTACAGCAGAAGTAGAAGACTTGTATGAGGCAAGAGACTTACTAATCTGGACACTAAGAACAAAAGGAGAAGATGTTTCAGCATTAGTAGATGAAGAAAAAACTGAGTATATTGATATGAAAAATGGAATTTAATCAAAAAATCAATGATAAAATCGCAAGGTTGGAGCAAGAAATAATAAAATATAATAGAATTCTGGCTTATACTCCAAAATATGACACTATTAAAAGAGAAAAATATGAGCTATTAATCAATAATAGAGAGCAGGCAATTACAGAACTAAAAGAAATAAAAAATGAAAACAAACAGTAATCTAAGAATAGAATTCGAACTTATACAAGGCTTAGGTTTTGAGGAGATAAAACCTTTGCTTTTTGTTGCAAAAGAAGAAGCAGGAACTTTATATTTTGATTATAGAGAAAATAATAAAAGAAAAACTTATGCAATTGATAATAATAATAAGACAACTGATAAAAATCACTTTGCAGGTTATGTTTTGTTTCATAACTTTTTGAATTATAGACTAAGGAATTATAAAAATTATAATTAGAGAAAAATTCAGATACAGGGTATTTGTACAATGAACCGAAAACAAAAAGGACAAAGAGCTGTGAGAGAGTGTATTTCAACATTTTTCAGTGGTGAGCAATATTTGGTTGCTGACGTGGAAAAATCTCACCAGTTTGCAAGCGAGAGAGATTTGTTTGGTTTAGGCGATTTGCTAGTATTGGATAAATATGAGAATAGAATAATCTTAGTGCAAGTAACTTGCAATCG
>CAZWWJ010000097.1:0-3310 GCA_964637495.1 uncultured Candidatus Peribacteria bacterium
CAACAATTTAAAAATATTTAATTGAGATATTATTTTTTATATTTATACTAGTAAGTGTTTAATTTATTGGTTTTTAAAAATTGGTGTTATGTTGATACAGCATAATCTTTACAATTTCCTCAAACTAATTCCTGAGAATAAAGTTGTAACATACAAAGACTTGGCAGAACTTTTTGCAACATCTCCAAGAAATATTGCAAATTTGTTATCAAAAAACAATGATCCAGAAATTCCTTGTTATAAGGTAGTACAAAGTAATAAGCATCCCTGAGGATACAATCTTTGATACAATGAAAAAATAAAAAGACTACAAAACAGTGGTATAAAAATTGATGAAAACAACAAGATTCAAACTAAATTTTTCTGGAAAGTAAATGCTTATAATTATTTCATTGCGTTTCCAATGGATGATTATAATAAGGATAACTTCAAAGATTTTCAAAAACATCTAAAATCAGATTTTTGAAAAAAAAATATTATTTATCAAAATCCAAAATCTCCGCATATAACAATTAAATTTATATGAGAACTTTCAAAAGAAAATCTTCCGTCATTAGTTTCAAATCTGGAAGAATATTTTCAAAAAGATTTTTTACTAAGAAACCAAACTGTTTCTCTTGATATATTGTGAAATTTTAATTGAAAAGTTTATTACTTAACTTGTTATAAAGATCAAAAAAATTTACTTAAAAGCTATCTAAAAAATTTTAATCATTTTTTGGGTTTGCCAAAAGACAAAAGAGAGCGAGAGCCTCATATAACAGTTTTTAAGTACAAATGACTAAAACCATTGAAAGAAGATAAAATTCAGGCTATTTTTGCTAAATACAGAATATGAATAAATATTAATACAGTAAGGGTTTATACTGCTGTGAACTGAATTTATCAAATTCCTTTAATAGATATCAATTTATCTTAATTTATAGTACTAGGTATTTATATATTTGTTTTTGATTTTTTTACCTTCAAGTTTTCAAACTCATATTCCATATCATTTATATCTTATTACAACATAGTCATAAGTTGATTTTTTAGGTTTAGAAAGAACAATATTTTCTTTGAAAGCATAATTTTGAGCTGTTTCATAATCTACTTCAATATAGTTTTTCTTTGCATAACTTCATAACAAACATCAAAAATAGTGTGTTGGAATAAATTTGTTTCAACAGCTTATAAGTATTGGAACTCAAATTTTTTCAAATTTCAGTGTGTCTATCAAAGAAAAAGCTTTTTTGCTGGTAATATAAACCTGGGTGTTTGTTTCAATGAAAGCAAAATATTTTGTAGAAATTTTTATGCCATAAACATCTTTTAAAAATTTTTTGAATTTTTCCTGAATATTGGAACTATAAAATCAGTTGAACAATTTATCAGGCTGGAGATAGTTTGTTGTATTTTCAAGTTTGGGATAAAGGCTTTTTGTTTTTTTTAATTTTGCAATAAAAAATCATCCTGTTTCTTGAATATGAGGTCGCATTCTCAGGACTTTTGATGCTTCTTTAGAAGTTAAATTTCTTTCTTGTTCTAAATTGGTAAGACCTTTAGATTTTTGGTGAATATCTATGTTTTCCAGTTCCAAATATTTGGAATAAGTATCCAGAATATGTTTTATATTTGTTTCGTTTTCATAAGGATTCATGGTACAGGTGGAATATATTATACTTCCTCAAGGTTTTACTGCTTTGACTGCAGATGCAAGTAAGTGGGACTGGATTCTTGAGATTCTTTTTACTTGTTTTGGCCTCCAGTATTTTATAGCCTCAACTGATTTGTATCATGTTCATTCTCAAGTACACAAAGCATCTACTAATATATGATCAAAACTTTCCGGAAGATTTTTTCAGAATCTTGCTCCATTGATGTTTGTGATTCCTGTGTTATAGGCTCACATTCTGTTAATATTTCAGGCAAGAGAAAAAATTCTCTTTCTGTTGATATCATTTGATATTACAAATCATTTTTTGTTTCCCTCTTGTTGCAGGTAATTGGCAAGTTGTATGGTTTTTCCTCACGGAGAAGCACACATATCAAGTATTAGGTTGTTTTCTTTTAGATGAAAAAGTTTGGGAGGTATTCATGCAGCAATTTCCTGAATATAGAAAAATCAACTTTGATGATAAAAAGTTTTTCAAAGTGGTAAGGATCTGTCTTTTCTGTCTATATAAAAAAGATCTTTTTGTTTTTCTCTTGGAATTTTGATATTAGGAGATTCTAGGGTATATCATTGTTGTTTGTTGAGGGTTGTGAATTGATTGGGGGTTACTTTGTTGGTGTTTATCTTAATGGATTTGGTAAGAGGTTTTCTTATATATTTTAATAGCTTTTCCACCTCTTCTGGTGAGAGAAATTTTTTTAGTTGTTTTCTGTATTTTTTGTTTACTTTCATAAGATGTATTAGACTATAAATTTGCCCAAAACAATAATCAAAAGTAAAAAAAATTCAATTTTTGTTAGCTTTATTTTAAGTAAATTTTTTTATATAAAAATAATATATGTAGTTAGATAGAAAGTTACTTAAACTATGGGTTATAGAGTTTCTTTTTTATACAGTAAATATTTATATTTTAAAAATTTGACAATGTATAAGGGATGATTATAATTAAAATAAATTTCACTTTAAATTCAAAATAATAATTATGGAAAAAAGACTTGAATGATATAAAGGAAGAATTGATAATATGTCTCAGGGTATTGCAAAATTATTAACAAATTATGTAGATGAACAAAATCCATTAGAATTTTCAATACCTTCAGAAAACCAAGAAGAGGCTAAAATAAAAATTAAATGTGTAGAAGATGGAAAATATAAAATATTAATTAATCCGAAACAAGATAGTGATGAAAATTCATCTGATAAAGTAATTGAATTGTGAACTCAAGAAGAAATAGAAAAAATCCTAAAAAATATAGAAAACGAGAATGAGAATTTCTTTCTAGATTTATGGAGATGACTAATTGATAAAATAAATGATATTGAAACTGAAGAAATTTCAAATAATCTTACTAATTTGTTAGGCGATGAATGAGAATGAACTGAATCTGATAATTATGACTTTTCAGACAATATTGAAACTTTAGCTGAAGATGCTGAAATATTGAAAAACTATAATGATTTAATAAATCAAATTAGTGGGGATACTTCTGTGTCATTAGAAAACGCTAAATCTGAATCCTGAATTGTTTTTTATGTAAAAACAGATTCTTCATTTTCTGTATTAGAAGGGTGAGATTGGGCAAAAATTCAGATTTCGGATTTGGATGATAATGCAATGACTCATACAATTAAAGTGCAGCATTTTTTAAACTCTAC
>CAZWWJ010000098.1:0-2097 GCA_964637495.1 uncultured Candidatus Peribacteria bacterium
ATTTTTTTAGCTATCTTTCATACTTAGCTGGACTTTGCCATTTTCTTCATCTATTCAAATTACTTTGACATCTACAGTATCACCAACTTTTACTATATGCATTGGGTTGGAGACAAATTCATTGGCAAGTTCAGAAATATGCACTAGTCAGTCATTCTTTAATCCCACATCCACAAAAGCTCCAAAAGCTACTACATTTCTTACTATACCTTGTAGTATATCTCATTCTCTGAGTTGTTCTATTGTGATTGGCTTTTGACCTTTTTGGTGAGCAAAATTAGCTCTTGGGTCATTCCCAATATTTTTATAAGCTTTTCGGATAAAATCTATAGTTGTTTGAGTTACATCAGGATACATTTCTGGCATTTGGTCATCAGGTTGTGTTTTGTTGTTGGATATTATATATTTTGCAAGCTGATATTGTTCTGGATGGATATCGGTGTTGTCCAGAGTTTCACTGCTTTCTGGAACTCTTAGGAATCATATAGCTTGTTGGTATGCTTTGGGTCCAAGTATTTTTTGAAGTTCTTGTCTTGATTGATAAGGTTTGTTATTGAATATTTTTTTGGCTTGAGTTTTGTTAATTCAGGATATGTGATTTAGTAAGTGAATGCTAGCTGTGTTGATATTTATACCAACATTATTTACACAGTCTTCTACCACATAGTTTAGTTTTTCTTCTAGTTTTTTGGTAGGAATATCGTGTTGATAAAGCCCAACTCATATACTTCCTACCGGTACTTTTACAAGTTCTGCCAGTGGATCTATAAACCTTCTTCCAATAGATATAGTTCAGATATCAACATCTAGGTAATTTGGAAATTCTTCTTTGGCTGTTTTGGAGACAGAATAAACTGAAGCACCGGATTCATTAACAATATAGATATCACCTTCAAATTCATTGTTGATGAGTTCCTGGAGTTTTTCGTTTCAGGTTCAGTTTCATATTACTATAGTTTGGATATTATATTTGTTGGTAAGGTCCAGTATTTTGTTGATTGTTTCTTGTTTTTGTTCCAGATATACTTTGTCAAAAGTTTGAGGATCTCCAAGTTCGTCCAGTATGGTGATTTTACATCAAGTCTTGAATCAAGGATCTATTGCAAGAATTTTTTGTCAGTATTGTGGTTTGGTCATAAGCAAAGATTTGAGGTTTTGCTGGAAAGTAACTATTGCTTCATCGTGAGCTTTTTCGGTAAGCTCTGATCTAATTTGTCTTTCTACAGACTCAAAAAGTGCATTGTATCAGGTTTTGAATCATTCAAATAGGTGTTCATTGGGTTGGTTTTTTATTTCCAATGAATTGAGGTAGTAGTTTTGTATTTTTGCAAAAATATCGTTATCCTTGGGGATTTTGACATTCAAAATTCCTAGACTTTCTCATCTGTTGAGAGCAAGAATTTGATAAGCTTTGATTTTTGAAATTTGGGTTGTGAAGTTTTTGTATATTTCAAACTTGGGAATTTGAGATTTTTTTTTGGGGTTTAGCTTTTCAAGCATTTTTTCTGATTTGTATGATGATGATATGTTTCCTAATGAGTATAGAGTATTTAGCAGTTTATGTCTAAGTTCTGAGTTTGAATTAATCCAGCTTGCTATAATCTGTACAGCTCATTCTAGTATTTCTTCTTGGCTATATTGTTGGAGTAGTTCATCAGGGATTTGTAAATTGTTGTCTATCAAGCTATGAGCTACAGGCTCAAATCATTTTTCTATAGCAATCATAGCTTTTGTTTTTTTCTTGGACTTGTAGGGTTTGTAGATTTCTTCTACTTCTTTGAGAGTTTGGCAGTTTAGGATGTTGTCTTGTAAGTCATTGGTTAGCTTTCACTGTTCGTGGATTCAGTTGATGGCTTTTTGCTTGGCAAGGTGTAGGTTTTCTTCTTTTTTCCTAAGTTCCAGGATTTCTCTTATTTGGTTTTCGTCCAGATTGTTGGTTTGCTCTTTTCTGTAACGAGAAATAAAAGGTACTGTAGCTCATTCTGCTGTTAGATTCAAAACGGTTTGTACTTGTCATTGACTAATATTTAAGTTTTTGCTTATCAGTTCAATATAATTTGGTTCTTGGATAGTAATACTTTCTTCTTCTTGCATTTT
>CAZWWJ010000098.1:2197-3292 GCA_964637495.1 uncultured Candidatus Peribacteria bacterium
TTGTGCTGGTTTTTTACCAGCACTTTTTCTTTTATAAGGAAATAATAAGTTATTTCAATTAAACTACTTACCAAAATTTGGCACTTATATGAAATTAAATTAAATAAGACCAAAAAAATAAAAGTTCTTAAGCTTTTAAATTAAATCAATAAATTCATCAAAAAGATATTGTTTTCTAAATAAATAAATCTAGAGAATAAATAATTATTATAATGTATTATTAATTTGAATAAGAATTTTGTTAGAAAGCTATTTCTCTTGAAATTTTTTTTAAATAAAATATTATATTAAGGATTTTTAAAATTAAAAAATTTTGTATGTATCCAAATATAAAGGATTTCTTGCAGGTAGATGAAAATGGTATTACCAACAATAATGAAGAGTTTATAGACCATTTGTTTTCCAAGATAAATCAGCATATAGGAAACGAATGAAGAGTTCTTATTTTAACACTTACCAAAAAATCAGCTGAAGAAATAAATAATTTTTTTGCATCAAGGTGATACAAAACTTATTATCTACACAGTGAAATAGATACAATGGACCGTTGGGATATAATAAAGAAACTTAAAAACTGAGAGATAGATATTTTGATATGAGTAAATTTACTAAGAGAGTGAATTGATCTTCCTGAAGTTACTTTTATAGCTATTCTTGATGCTGACAAAGAAGGTTTCTTAAGGTCTACTACATCTTTGATACAGATAATTTGAAGAGCTGCAAGAAATCCAAATTCTGAAGTTTGTCTTTATGTAGATGGTTTTACAGCTTCTATTGTTAAAGCTTTGTATGAAACATACCGTAGAAGATCAGTCCAAATAGAATACAATCAAAAACACTGAATTTCTCCTGAGAAAGCCATCTCCAATGTAAAGTCTCTTGATGTTGTTAAAACAGACGAAAAGCTTCAGCAACAACAACTTGAAAAAAAATGAAAAGTAAAAAAACTAAAAAAAATGACCAAAAAAGAAAAAGAAATGATATCAAAAGATTTAAAATCTCAATTAGATGAAGCTATCAGCAACCGAGAATTTGAAAGAGCTGCAAGTTTAAGAGATCAGCTAAAAGAAATTGAGTGAGAATAAATAAACTTGA
>CAZWWJ010000099.1:0-3250 GCA_964637495.1 uncultured Candidatus Peribacteria bacterium
ATAAAAAACATCTTTTATAGAAGTTTTGTAATCACTCATAACAAATTAATTTTTTGATTAAAATTTATCAACTTTATAATGAAAAAATAAACAATTTACTTAATTGTATACAAAGCTAAATATAAGGATTTAATTTATTATTTCAAAAAGATTTTTAAAATACCTATCTTAAAACCTTAAAATTTGACAAAATCAAGAATAAAAATATAATTTTAAAAATATAAAAATATAAAAATATAAATAAAATGAGCAAAAAATTAGTTTTTTTTGATACGTGAATTAATAAAATATGAGGAATCAAATATTTGAATAAAAAAGAAATAGACTCACAAAAATTTAAAAATGAAAATGATTTTTGGGAATATTTTTTGGATTGAGATTATTTTTTTGCTCACAACTATTTTGGTTATGACAATCAAAATTTATTAAAAATTGAACAAAAAAACAAAAAAATAATAGATACTTTGTACTTGCACACACTTTTTTGTATAAATGAACAAAATCATAATATTCAAAAAACTGAAAACAATGATGTTATAGAAGATTCCCAAAAATGTAGAGAATTTATGATTAACTTGTATAAAGAATTCAAAAAAATTGATCAAGATATAAAAAAAGTTTTATACACAATTCTTTATCAAGAAAAAGAATTTAAATATTTTTTTGAATTTTTCATTGAGTTTGAACAAGACACACAAATACACTTGTTATCAAAAAATGAGTTAGTTTCTCAAATTAAAGCAATTTTTGAAGAAGACTGTTCAAATGATTTTTTAAGCTGGATTAATTACTATGTTGAAAACCATCCCCAAGCTTTGGCTTACTGTATTATGAAACAATATTATTGAACAAATCCTAACTTTCCTAAATGGGTTTTATATAGTATAGATAAGATTTCAGAAGTTTGGGAGTTTATAAAATTTTGAGAGAAAAAAGAAGAGGAAATAGAAAGTATATCTAAAAAATATCTTTATAATTATTTTGGTTTTGAAAACTTCAAATCTAATAATCAAAAAGAGTGAGTGATTAAATCTTTGCAGTCCAAAAATTTGATACTTGGACTTCCAACTTGATGATGAAAATCTTTAATTTTTCAGCTTCCTGCACTTATTCACTCACAAAAATCTTGAAAATTAACAGTTGTAATAACTCCGTTAAAAGCTTTGATGGAAGATCAGGTAAATAATCTAATAAATAAAGGTATTTATGATGCTGCTTTATTGAATTCTGACCTGAATCCCTTGGAAAGAGAAGAAATAGAGAATAAAATAGTTTCCAAAGAAATCTGAATTTTGTATACCACACCAGAAAAGTTAAGATCAGAATCTTTTTTTGATTTATTAAAAGAAAGACAGATAGACAGGTTTGTAATAGACGAAGCTCACTGTCTAATAGATCGAGGTTTTGATTTTAGACCTGATTATCTTTTTATATGAGATTTTATAAGAAAACTAGAAAAAGCAACAAGTCAAACAATAAATATTTCCTGTTTTTCAGCCACAACCAAAAAAGATGTTCTAGACTGAATAAAAAATGAATTTTATAACAAAGCAGAAAAAAAGTTTGAGTGTATAACATCTTCTGTTGAAAGAAAAAATCTTAATTTTTTTGTTAATAAGGTGGAAGACAAAAACAAGCCAGATAAACTTTTGAACTTCTTGGAAAACTGTGACATAAACAACAATCCAACAATAATTTTTGTTCGCAAAACAGAACATAATCAAAACAAACAAGATCTTTCGTATGCAGAAAATCTTGCAAATTTTTTAAAAGAAAACTGATATGAGGCAAAGTTTTTTCACTGACAAATGAATGATGTAGAGAAAAAACAGATACAAAATGAGTTTATTAAGTGAAGATTAAATCTAATAGTTGCTACCAAAGCATTTGGTATGTGAATAGACAAAGAAAACATAAGATATGTCATTCATTACAATATTCCTTGATCTTTGGAAGAGTATTTACAAGAAGCCTGAAGAGCTTGAAGAGATGATGAGCAATCTTTTTGTAGTGTTTATCTTTCAGATGACGATATAAATGAGTTATATAAATGGGAGAAGATGAATGATATAAAAATTTGGGAAATAAATAGAGTGTATAACAATATTTTAAAAAAATCTAACAACCAAAAATGATGTTATATTTCTCCAAAAAAGATGTGCAAAGGACTTTGAATAGAAGAAAATAAATTTAAAAAAATAATTATGATATTAGAAAAATTTTGATACATACAAAGATGATTTAACAAAACTCAAGTCTTTGTTAGCAAAAATGAAATAAAAAATCTAAATAATTGCAACAGAAAAATAGATAATCTATTTAAAAATCAAAAAGAAATAGAGGTTGCTAAAGATATGGCAAAAAAACTTTATAATTTCAAATCTTTTAGTTTAGAAGAAATATCAATAGAGTATAATATTTGAGTAAGCAAAGTGCAAGAAATAATTAACAAGATGAAAAAAAATAACATAGCAAGTGAATCAGAAAAAAATGATTGAGATATTGTAATTGAATTTAAGGAAAACAAATTTTTGGGTAAATATAAAAATATAATAGATGAAGTGATAAACTATTTTGAAAAAAAACCCCAATTTACCAAGTATGAATTTATAAAAAGCATTCTAGAAATTGATAATCCAAAAGAAGAAATCCTTCTTGAAAAGCTTCTGAATTACTTGGTTTACAACAAATATGTTAAAACTTTCTATAAATATTTCAAAGTATTAGAAAAGCCTTCAGAAATCAAAAAAAAGTTGGATGAAAATATATACTGGTCCCAAAAATTAGAAGATTTTTTTGTTATAAACAATAAAAAGTGATACAAATGATCAATAATAAAATTTAGTTATGAAGATTTTAATTATTTTTTATACCAAAATGATATAAATCAACAAAATGTAGAAAATATCAAACATTACCTTTTGTTTATGCATACATTGTCGATCATTAACATTAAATATTGATTATTGGTTTTCTGGACTCGCTATAATATAGAACGAATTTCTGATATTGGTGAGTTTAAAAAAGAAGATTATAATAAGCTTCAAAAATTGGATAATAAAAAACTAAAAATCAATGCTCTTAAAAAATATTTCCAGATTTTCATAGAAAATAAAAACAAGGAAGAGTTTCTTCAGGATTATTTTAATCTCACCTCTGATAAATTGGCAGAAAAATATAGTTTAAAATAAAGTATTTTTAAATTATTTTATTTTCTCAAAGTTTTTCATATTATCATCCTCCCCAAAAT
>CAZWWJ010000100.1:0-3132 GCA_964637495.1 uncultured Candidatus Peribacteria bacterium
AGGTGGTTAAAAAATACAACCAAAAGAATTGGAATCTTTTTGAGAAAAAAATCAAATAATTTTATAATTTTTTTCTATACCCCAAATTTTATCTAAAATCTAAAACATTTTTTCCCAGGCTTCAGGAATATTTATTTTATTCTTATGTTTTATTTCTATTGGAATAATAACATCTACCCAAAATTATAACTTTTTATTCTACACTCGGATTTTGTCTGGGAGAAATTATTTTTTTAATCATAAAACTTGGAACAAAAACAACTTTTTTATCTTTTATTTTTCTAATATTAAAATAACTTTTTGTTATTACAACAAAAAAATTAATTTTATCTTGATAATCTTCATAAAAACTTTTGAAAATACTAGGGATATTGTCTTTGTCTGTAGATTTTACTTCAATAGGTATTAGTTTAGATTGTCTATTGGTAACTATAAAATCTATTTCACTTCAATTTTTTTTATGATAATAATTTATTTCTTTTGTATTACCTGACTTTAAAAGTTCCAAAAAAACAAAATTTTCATTTATGTTTCATATATTAAAACTTCAGCAAATATAATTTAAAAATCATAAATCATTAAAAAAAATCTCTGAATGTTTATTGTACTCATAAGATTTGTCTGTATAGTATGGATAACAACTATGTATCAAAAAACTGTCTTCCAAAAACTTTATAAACTGTTTTACTTTATATCTTGATATACCAAACTCTTGAGCTATAGCATCTATCTTTATGATATTTTTTATATTTAAAGCTATAAATTGAAATACTTTTTTGAAATCAATTATATCATCAGTTTTCATAAAATAAGCTAAATCTTTTTCTATGGTCCTATCTATTATCTTTTTAAGTTCATTTTCTTTGGTTTCTCTTGTTTTAGATAGTACAACAGCTGGATATCATCAGTATTCTTTGTATTCTTTTATATAAGATTCTAAAAATTTATAACTATTTTCATCTATATCTTGTATATTTTCAAATATATCAGGATTTTTTCATTTAAATTGTAAAAATTCAAAAAAATCTAATGGATAAATATTTATTATCTCTCATCTTCATATAAGAGAAGATCAAACTTTTTTTTGTCCCCAAAATCTTGATCAAGTAGCTATTATTTTTGTTTTTATATCTTTATCATCATACAAAGATTTGAGCAAAGACTCAGGATTTTGCAAATATTGGACTTCATCCAAAAATAAAACTCCCTCTTTATAAAAATCAAAACCATACTCAAAATTAAAATAATTTACAAAATCTTTCTTAGTCTTGAAATCAATACCAAATATATCCTCAAGATTAAAATACAATGTCTTGTATTGTTTTGATAATTCATCATTCAAAATATTCAAAATCGTAGTCTTTCCAACTTGTCTTGCTCAAACAAGCAAAAAAACTTTTTCTATATCTATTTTTGTCAAAATTTTATCAATATATTTTTTCCTATAAATTTTCATTTATAATAGTATTACTGTAACTAAATTTACAATTATAATAGTATTTTTGAAAATAAAATCAAGCAAAAATTATTACTTTTTATTCACAATACGGATTTTATTTGGGATATAAGTAGTTATAACTTATTTTTATTGATGCATTAATTTGTTTAATTTTGAAAACACATTTCAGTCTATATCAGAAAAATAATTATGATAAAAAAAATTCTAAACTTTACTTCAAAATACTTACAAGTAATTTAAGGTTTATTTTATCTTAATCAGTTAACAACAAAAAATCATCAAAACTTAAAAACTCAATATTGTTTGGTAAAACCAAATTATCTTCTTTTTCAAAATATATCAAATATTTTTTACCTTTTTGTTTTTTTAGATTTTTGATTTCTCTTTCAAAATTTTCATAGTTTAACTCATAAACTACCTGAATATACAAATCATTTTCCGGAACAAAAAAATCTATTTCATAGTTTTTACTTAAAAAATAGACATCTTTATATTTCCTCAAAAGTTGAATACACACAAAGTTTTCAAACCTTTTTCAAAAACCCTTTTCTCATACAAGGTTTGCAAAAGATACATCCATAAGATAAGTTTTTTTGTTTCATTTTATCGGAGCCCAATAGTTATAAAGTGGTAGTATAAAATAAATATTAGTCATATACTCATAAAAATTATACAAACTATCTTTTGAAATCTTTACATTCTGAGATTTAAGATCTTTATATATTTTATTTATATTGATTTCTTTTGTAAAACCGGATAATAATCTTTTTATTAAAAAATTTAGTGCAAAATCATTTTTTATTTTATATCTGTCCTGTAAATCTTTATAAAACATAATTTCAAAATAATTTTTTATTATATTTTCTTTTACAAAATCATCTTTGGAAAGAACTACTTCAGGAAATCCTCACCATCTGAGAAAATCCAGAAAATAATTTTTATATTTGGATTTATCTACTATCAGATCATTTTTGCTATAAGATATATTTTTGAAGTCAAGATATTCTTTGAAATCTAAAGGGTAAATTTCTTTGGTGTAAATTTTTCATCTGAGTATAGTAGAAAGCTCTTTGGAAAGCATATGAGCATTTGATCATGTTATTATAACTTTATATCATTCATTCAAAATTGAAATTAGTTTTGTTGAAAAATCTGAAAGTTCCTGTATTTCATCAAACACAAACAAAGGATTTTTTTCAGGAAAAAGACTTATATAACTTTCTTTTATATCATCCAGAGATATATTTTTATCCAAAACTCACGAAAAATCTATATAACAAATATTCTCTATATCAAAATCTCCTTTTTCTATAAGTTTTCTGACTGTCTGAAAAGTTAAAAAAGTTTTTCAGGCTCTTCTTGGTCATACAAAAGCAAATATCTTATTTAATTTTAAGACTTCCTGTATCTCTTCTAAGTTTGATTGTCTTTCTACAATTTCCAGATTCATAATTTTTTTCTGATTCTGCAATATTTCTTTTTCTAACATTTCACAAGGAATATTTTATATAAATATTACTTATATATAAGGAAAACCAACAAAATTTCAAGAAAAAATTACAGCTTCTTATTCCATAACCAAATAAAATAGCTTTTTTTATTGTAAAAAAAACTTATTTCAATATATATAAAAAAAGAAATTTAGAAAGTAATACAATAAAATGAGTGAAAAA
>CAZWWJ010000101.1:0-3093 GCA_964637495.1 uncultured Candidatus Peribacteria bacterium
CTTTTTCATATATTTCCGTTTGTATCAAACTCACACATATATTTATCTGAAAGTTCATTAAATATGCTTCTTGCCTTTTCAAGCATATCCTCATTTTTTTCCATTAAAGGAAGTATTGCATATTTTACCGGAGCTATATTAAAAGGAAATCTTATAACCACTCTGCTTTGCTCGTTTCATTTAGGATCAGTATAAGTTTCTTCATCATAAGCATTTGCCATAGCCACAAAAGCTGTTCTGCTAAGTCCCATACTTACCTCTATCACATAAGGAATGTATCTTTCTCATGTTTTTGGTTCTGAATACTGCAAATCTACTCCCGTATACTCCTGATGGTTTTTCAAATCAAAATTTGTTCTGTTGTTAAGTGCCTGAATTTCTCACCATCACCAAGGAAACTCAAACTCAAAATCATGAGTAGAATCTGCATAGTGTGCTGCTTCTTCATCAGGAAGTTTTCTTGCTTCTATTTTTTCTTTTGGTATTCCAAGAATGTCACTCCATCGTCTGTAGGATTCATCCATCCAGTGTTGATAATAATCTTGTGCCTCATCAGGATGCACAAAATACTCTATCTCCATCTGTTCAAACTCTCTTTGTCTATAAATAAACTGTCACGGAGTTATTTCATTTCTGAAAGCTTTACCAACCTGAGCTATACCAAAAGGAATTCTTACTCTTGTTGTATTCAAAACATTTCTGTAATCTACAAATATTCCCTGACACGTTTCTGGTCTTAGATAAAGAAGATTTTCATCAGATTCTATAACTCACTGATGTGTTCTAAACATAAGATTAAATGTTCTTATATCAGTATAATTAAGTGCTCCACATTCCGGACAAGTTATTTGTTTTCTGTTTATATATTCCTGTAAGTCCTCCAAAGGAGTACCTTCTCAAGCTCGATTATTTGGATACTCAGTATCACCTGAATTTTCCATATATTCCTCTATAAGCTTATCTGCTCTAAATCTGCTTTTGCAACTTTTACAATCTATTAAGGGATCGTTAAAACCTTTCTCATGACCACTTGCTTTCCATACATTCCTGTTCATAAGTATCTGAGCATCCAAACCAACAACATCTGTTCTTTTCTGTACAAACTCTTTCCAGAAAAGATCTCTTATATTATTTTTCAGCTGAGCTCAGTAAGGTCCAAAATCCCATGCATTAGCCAATCCTCAATAAATTTCACTTCCAGGATAAACAAATCATTTTCTCTTTGCCCATGAAGAAATCGTTTCTAAATCTACTCCCATTGTCTTTTAATTATAATCTAAATTCTTTTTTTCTTATAAACAAAAAACCGATGTTTTCAAGCAAAAAAACAATTTTTTGTTGAATTTTTTTTATTTTTTTTTATAAAAGATTATGTATTTTTTTGATTAAAAAACCTGAAATCAAATCGGTGGGGTGGCTGAGCGGTCGAAAGCACACGCTTGGAAAGCGTGCGTCCCCCTTTGGGGACCGCGGGTTCGAATCCCGCCCCCACCGATTTGGTTTCGGGGGTTAATAAACAATGTTTTATTTTTTATTTTTAATTTAAAGTATGAATATAACTACTGCCGAAATTCTGAAAGCAAAAAACAACTTCAAAAATTTCATACCCACTACTTCTCTGGAGTACAGCGAAAGATTATCAAACAAATATCAGGCCGAAATATATCTGAAAAGAGAAGACCAGCAACCTATCAGGTCTTACAAAATAAGATGATCTTTTCATTTTATAAGTAACCTTTCAAAAAAACAGAAAGAAAAGTGAGTTGTATGTGCATCAGCAGGAAATCATGCTCAAGGTGTTGCTCTAACATGCAACAAACTACAAATAAAATGAGCAATTTTTATGCCAAAAACAACTCCTGAACAAAAAGTATACAAAACAAGAAAATTCTGATGAGATTATATTGATATTTTCCTTACAGGAGATAATTTTGATGAAGCATACTCTGAAGCAAGAAACTATGAAGAAGAAAACAAAGCCACATTTATCCACCCTTTTGACAACGAACAGATCATCACTGGACAAGCAACTGTGTGATTAGAGATAGACAACCAGAAACCAAAAGATATAGACTATATAATATCACCTGTTGGATGAGGAGGTCTAATAAGTTGAATTATAAGTTACAAGAAAAATGTATCTCCAAAAACCCAAATTATTTGAATAGAACCCGAAAATGCAGCAGCAATGAAAGCTTCTTTAGAAAAACAGGAAAATACAACGCTTGAAAAAATCGACACATTTGTGGACTGAGCCAGTCTGAAAAGAGTTGGTGAAAAAACCTTCAATATATGCAAAGATTATCAACTTGATATAAGAACTGTACCAGAAAACAGGATATGCTCTAGTATCCTTGAATTTCTAAGAGAAGACGGAATAGTAGTAGAACCTGCATGAGCTATGTCTGTAGATGCACTCAAAGATATGAAAGAAGAAATCAAATGAAAAACAATTGTATGTGTTCTAAGTTGATCCAACTTTGATTTTGATCGCTTACCAGAAATCAAAGAAAGAAGCCTAAAATATGAATGATTTAAAAGGTATATGATTGTATCTTTCCCTCAGAGACCAGGTGCCTTGAAAGAATTCCTTAGTGTACTTTGAGAAAACGATGATATCACAAGATTTGAATATCTAAAGAAAACCAATAAAGAAAGAGCACCGGTATTTCTTGGAATAGAAACTGATAACCCAGACAATTTCTCAAGTATATTCCAAAAAATGGACCAGATGTGATTCAAACACAAAGACATTACTTACGATGAGTTTTATTTTGATCTGCTAATATAATCAAAAATGGAAAAATTCAACACATCAAATGCACCAAAAGCTATCTGACCATATAACCAATGCATTAAGGCAAACTGATTTTATTTTGTTTCTGGACAAATACCTCTGGAACCCCAAAGTATGCAACTTGTTGGTGATGATATAGAATCACAAACCCATCAGGTTTGCAAAAATGTAATTGCCATCCTTGAAAATACAGGGCTTGATGTTACCAACACTATAAAAACAACTATTTACCTAAAAAACATACATAACTTCCCCACAGTTAATGAAATTTATTGAACTTATTTCTATCACGAACC
>CAZWWJ010000102.1:0-3060 GCA_964637495.1 uncultured Candidatus Peribacteria bacterium
TTCTGAGCCTCTAAATTCTGGATTTTGAGAAACAGGCAAAATTAATGTATCACCTGGATGTATCATATCAGGGTTATCCATATTATTCTCTTCTACTATCTGATCTATAAGATCCTGTATTTCTCCAGTAGTTTGAGCATCAGGATATTTCTCAGTTACTATTTTCCATAGACTATCTCACTCTTGAACTTCATAAGAATCAGAAACATAGCTCTCAATACCCAAGCCTTCAGCTATACTCTGAACTGATTGAGTTGTTTCACTATTTTGTGGATTACTTGTAACAATATCATCCAAAGCTTCAACTAATTCTTCTTTCTCGGACTGATCCAATGTATCATCAAAAGCCTCCTGTAGGCTCTCTGCTCAGTTTTCAATACTTTCACTTACACTTTCTAGCAAGTTGGATTCCTCTTCACTCAAAGCTTCATTATCCTCTAAACGATCCAAATTTTCATCTAACTGTTCTGACATTTTGTTTTTATTTATTATTTTAAATTATATTTGATATTATATTCAAAAAACCATACCTGTCAAATTTTGTATTTTTTTATATAAGCTCCCAAAGAAACTTCTTTAGGACAGTAAAGATAAATTTAAACTCCTGAAAAACTTGACAAACCAACACAAAAAATTAATAATATAAGTAAGGGAGTTTTAGGAAAACACAGATTGATCACACTCTTGATAGAGGAGACAGATTATGCTCCCTGTAAGAATGCCATATTGCAGAGACATTAATGGTCGAAAAATAACAGATCAGGATGATGACAAATATCATCTTAACACTCAGACCATAAGAATTCCTATCACACCCAATGAGGAAAACCTCAAAAAAATTCTGAAAAGAATCTTTTCTGACAACCAAAAGATGGACCAAAATTATACCTAATACCTATACTCCCTTGTCCCCCAAGCGGTTTGCCGTTATGGGGGAGTTTTTATTAATTTATCATGATTTGATTATTTTTTACAAACTTCAAGAACGATAAAGATAATATCACCCCAAAAACAAATTAAGACAAATCAAAACAATTATGTATATATTAGACTATAAAATATTTTCAGAATATTCCAAAATCCTGCAGAAATTTTTTCTTTGATACTTAGTTTTGATTGTCTATTTTTTTTGCCAAAAGTTCTCTCAGTTCTTTTCTTCTTTGTTCAAGAGCTTCAATTTTCTTAATTCTTTGAGTGGATTTTTGAGCCAAGCCATCAGCAGTTTCTTCTTATATTTGATAGTCTATTCTTCTCATCTCCTTGCTTATCCAAGAAGCTGATAATTTTTTATCTTCGCTTTCTTGGTATTCTCTAATTTTTTTAATAACTAATTAAAACTAACTCAATTTAGTTTTTTTAAAAATAGTCAACAATATTTTTAAAAAATTAGTTGAAATTTTTTAGTTTATCTTTAGCTTAATTTTGCAGTTTATATAAATAAACTGTGGTTGGAATCAGTAAGTTGCAAAGAGGTGTTTATGGCTAAGACTAAAAGACAAAAGCGTATAGAAAACAGGCCAGGTAGGCCTGAAAGTCCTAACAATCCCCAAAAGGGGAAGAATGTAGGAAAGGATACTAGTTTTCGTCAGAATAATAAGAAAAAGAAGTAAACAGTGCTTTTCCTATGAAAGGAGGGAAGGGGAACACCCCTTCCCTCCATTATATAAAATAATTTAAAGTTAAAAAAGCTTTAATGGAAATTTATACAAAAACACCTTTGTATAAAAATTCAAATATAATTGCACATCTTTTGGAGCATACATTATATCATGACCATCCTTTAAGTATAAAAGAATATTTTGAATTTTTTGAAAGAGTTCATGGATATGAAATTAATTGAATTACTAAATTTAAAAATATCAAAAAAAATGAAATAGAAAAATTTTTTAGTTATTACAGAACTCCACCAACCAAAAGAAATATTAGATATGAACTTCAAATATTAAGACAGGAACTTAAATATCCTGATTTTAATCTAAAACTGGAAGAACATATATGAAAAATTTTTTACTGAAAGGATTTTAGATTAAATACCGTTGGAAAACCATCTTATGAAGATATTTATTATTATCATAAAATTTACTGCCAAGATCCAGTTTATTTGATTACAGATAACAATAAAGATATATATGAAACCAATATTAATTATCAGCTTTTTGATGGTAATTGTATCACAAATTACAAAAAGTTTTACTTAAATTTCCAGAAAAATAAGTATAAAATTATTTATTCAGACAATACAAATCCTTATAATTTTTATTTTATAGAGTTTTTGTTAGACTTAGCAGAAAGATTCAATGAGTATTTTTATATATATAAAAAATTAAATACAGATTGTCCTGAAATTTACTGATTTTATTTTCCAGATTATACAGTGGTTGCTATTCCTAAGGAAAGCATTCTGAATTTTACAAAAGAAGATTTTTATAAGTTCAAAGAATATTTTATCAAAGAATGTTTGGACAAAGAGTTAAAAGAATTAAAACATGAATCCATATTAAAAAACTGAAATTATTTGTCTAACAATCAGATAAAAAGTTTTTTAAAAAGTTTGTCTTATATGTTTATAAAAGATATTTTAGTAAATTAATTACATTATTTATGGAACCTTATGTTCTTACACCATTATTCAAGAATTCTTTGGATATTTCAAGTCTTTTAAAAATTATATATTTTCATGCAAAGATTTTTTACTCTTATTGTCAATATTTGAGTGAAATTGAGTGAGTTTATGCCCCTGATTTACAGTTTTTGAAAACATACAATACAATCCTGAAAATATTTCTTTTAAACAAAACAACTAAACCAATAGAAAAAAATGTTTCCAAAAATAACTTAAATTGTTAAAATAAAATGAATATACAACAAATGAAAAAATAAGAACCAAAATGTGAAAATCAATTTACTGAAAAGATTTTATCACAAAAAATATAAAAGAACTAAGATGGCAGAATGTATACAACTATTTTGAAATTTATTATATAATAACTGATGAAAAAGATACTCTAAAAAAATGGTTCCTCAATGAATTTAATGGGTAATCTAAAATTAAGTAAAAAA
>CAZWWJ010000103.1:0-3047 GCA_964637495.1 uncultured Candidatus Peribacteria bacterium
ATAAAAATAAAAAATAAAAAAATGAAATTTATTTTCATATGTATTATAACATTTGTATTGGCTGTTTCGTGATTTTCACATGCAGAATCAAATTCTTATAACATATTGCAGCAGGCATATATGGAGGATGAAACCTATCTTAGCTTTTATGGTGAAGTAGATTGAAACAACTATGAAGTTAATGTAAAGAATCAGGTTGAGTATCTTACCTGAGATGAATGAGAAGGTAAACATTGTTTCCCATTGTTGTGAACTGGTTATACAGATACTATGTGAGAAGTATATTTCTGATATGATAATGAAGATTCTTATATTTGTTCAGACTGAAATTATTACTGAAAAGCAAAACTATCAGCAGGTGGATGGATAGAATTTCAGGAGCAAACAACTGATGTTATTGATATAGATGTTAATAAATTTAAAGATGAAATAGATGATAACTTCTTTTATCATACTTGATATGCACTTTCTGATGGAGTATGAATATGGAACTGGGATAATGTTAAAACTGAATTTCAACCAAGAGCAGAAGTATATGATACTATTTCTCCTGAAAAAAGTAGTATAAATACATATTGAACCTGAGAGGCAAATCTAGAAGATAAGAAAAATCTAGAATTTATATTGAAAGATGATGATAAAAATAAAGTAGAGTGAGTTTTTGCAGATAAATTAGAGATATGAACCTGAGATTTTGAAACTAAAGAAAATCAAAATTGATTGTTTTTTTCCTGAAAGCAGGAAAGTTTAGAAAATATATCTTTTGGTTCTTGAAAAATTGAAAAAGATGTAATGTCTATAGTTCCTTGAGACTGAGAGGTCTCTTTAGATCTTAGTTATTTTGAAAATAGTTTAACTATTAAGGATAAGATAGATTGATTTGATTTACCTTTTGATTTGAAATTTGATGTAGATAATGAAGATGAAGAAAATTTAATTTGAGAGTACTATGAATGAAATATTTATAAGTCCGGTGCTTATGATGATGTTTCTGATATTGAAGTTTCGACTTGAACATTTGCTTATAGTTGAGATTATGATTATAATATAAAAGAAGGTAGAAAAATATTTGATATTTCTGAATTTAATTTTGAATTTTTACCACAAGAACCTCAAGCTTTTTCTTCTGATTGAATAGGAGTGGATGAAGAAATGTATGTTTATTATGATATTTCAGGTAGTTATAGTTTTGAAAATTTTTGAAAGATACCTTTTAATGGACAAGAAACTGATAAGCAAAAGTTTGTACCTGATAAAAATATAAAAAATATTACTCCTGTATCATCATGCAATGCAGTTGCAAACTGAATAGATGCTTGTAATAAATTTTTAATTATTGAAAATGATCAGTATAGAATTCCTTGATTAGATTTGCATGTTTGATTTTCATGAGATCAGCAAGATTTTGATTTATTAAAAACTGAAGAAGAATATAGTACAGGTGTCTTTTTGTCTGGAAGTAAAAATATTTCTACTAATGATAAGTGAATTACAATGGTAAATATTTCTTCTTATGTGCCAGTAAACAATTGAGAATTAGAAATGTATGCAAAGGAAAGAAATAACAAAGAAAATAAAATAAATTTTGAATTGGAGAATCTGGAGTTTGAATCTCCGGTTGAACTAACCTTTACCTGAGCTAATATAGGTGAATGAATAGCATTGAATGAAGATAATAAAATAACAGTTGTTTATCAACCAGAATCTGATAATATTTCTAAAGATAATGAGGATATCAATTTGTATTTAACAGGAATGATAGAAGGATGCAATGAATGTGAGTTTGAATCAGGAGGAATTATTACTTCTGATGAGTTTGGTGAATGGGAAGAAGAAGTGTATATTTCCTGAACTGATCAAATTGATAGTATATCTTATTATTGAACAGATTATGAGTATAAGCTAAAAGACTGAATAAAGTGAGACAAAACTGTTTCTTTAGAACCTGATGTAGAGATAAACTGAAATTTGGATATGGCTTGAGTTTTCTATGGTATGAATTTAGAATGAACTATTGCCGATTGATATGATCATACTATTGATGTAGGTAGTAATTATCAGGAGGCAAATATAATTTGAAGTGATATTTCTTTATATGATATGATATCTGATGTTAGAAAAAATATTTTTGAGGAGATAAGGGGGGCTTCTGTAGTACAAGATAATGATATAGTAATCTCTCAATTAAGTAATACTGGCCAGAAGGTTTATGATTGTAACTGATGAAAAGCAGAGATTGACTTGTCTAATCCAGCAGAGTGATATAATGAATTGATATTTATAGATTGTGCTGTTCATATTAAAGATAATATTGAATTAGCATGAAATGACTGAGAAGTTAATATAGTTTCTTTGCAGGATGATATGGATATCATTGATTATAATGAATCTAATTGATGGGAAATAGATAGTAATATATATATATATCCTGAAGTAGATACTATAATCTCTGATTTAACAACCGACTGAGCAATATTTACATTAAAAAATGATAATGTTGATAAGAATTCAGTGTTTTTCGGCGAAAGATACAATACTGATAATATTAAGAGACAGCTGTTTATTAAGTGAGATATTATATCCAGAAATACTTATGGTGGATGAATAATAGAGAATGAAGAAGTTACCTTTCCTTGAGATATTTATTATGAAAAACACACGACATGACTGTTTGAAATTTGAAAGGATGCATTACATATATCTCAGGCTTTTGATATAAACTTTTGGAGAGCAACTTATGTTGATCAGAATAAAAATTATGATACGGATAAGTTATCGGATTATGTGGAAGATAATTATAATTGTGATTGAGATGCAAGTGATGATGATATTTGTTTTTATCCGGTAGTTATTCAGTCCTGATAATGTATTTAAATTTATTCTTTAACCCAAAAAAATGAAAATCAATTTTAAGAACTTGTTAATATCATCAGTAATTGTTGTGATGTGAATAGGTGCATTTCTATATTCCTGGTGATATATTTGAGAACAGGAAAGACAAGAAGAAGAGAGAAAGACAATGGAAAATTTTGAGTATGTTGTAAATT
>CAZWWJ010000104.1:0-2922 GCA_964637495.1 uncultured Candidatus Peribacteria bacterium
TTAAATTCTTTTTTTTCAAGTAGAATTTTGATTTTAGTATTTTTTCAAATTTTTGATAAAGATATAAAAAACCATATAATTTTATTATATTATTTATTTATCTAATTCAATTAAAATGGAAAGAAGAGAGAATTTTACAAAAATAGAACAAATTGATACACTAAAACAAGAATTACTTTTTATAAGGCAAAAATACAGAAATTATAAAATTACTCAAAGTCAAATACAGTCTGTTATAAGTGAGTTTGATTTAACTCAAATGGAAAATCATGAGCAACAGACAGATGTACATGAACAACAATCACCAAATATGGAAAAAGAATTTGATTTTTTTGAGCTGTATGAATTAGTGGATTATAATGAAAACTTACTAGAAAAAATTATTATTCAAAAAATTTTACAAGAAACTACATTTAAAGTAAATAGAGAACAGTTGGATTTTGAAATAGTTAAAGAAAAAGGATTAACAAAAAGATTAACAAAAAAACTTCAGCAAATTTGAGAAGAAGCAAAAATAAAAGCTCTTGAGGTTAAAAAAGATATCTTAAGGTATTTTGAGCTACAAAATCAAATATCAGAAAAAGAACAAGAACAAACAAATATAGACTGAGATAACATCTCAGTAGGACAATTATCAAGATTTTATAGAAGGGAAATACTATCAGCTATTGCTGATTCAAGAAGAGAAACAAGAAATGTCTGAAATTATAATGTAAACGGTGTTGAGCTTGATGAAACTGATATGGAAATACTCTGATTAACTCCAGAAGATGTAAGTAAACCAAGTCAAGAAATAAAGGATTTGGCTCGGAAGTATGATTTTTTTAAGATTGTTCAGAATTCTGTAAATAAATGATATATATTTTCTTACAGGGAATTTCAGATGATAAAAGATGTAGTAAACGATCTGAAGAACTGAAAAGTTGTTCTTTTTACTTGAGATACAGGTAGCTGAAAAACAGAATTAGCTAGATTCATAGCCGATAATTTTATCTCTTGAGATCATGTATTCATAAGCGGAAGTAAAGATAAAGAAGAATCAGATTTTACTTATGAGAAAGTAGTGGATTCAAGGAGTAGAGTATCAGACATGGGTGATAATATTGTAAAGTGAAGACATGAAGAAGCAGAAAGTATGGATTCAGATCAAAGAGAAAGGGCAGAAAGATTATGGAATGATATAACAAAATCTCATGCTCTTAAAGACCAGGCTATCAAAAGACAACAAGAAAAAAATAGATCAATTAAAAGCAGAAGGTGCAGACAATAATACTATCGAGTCAGAAAGTGAAAAATTAAAAGAATTAAGAAGTTTAAGCAGTTCAGAATTGTTACAACAAAACCTTCACACAGAAGTTCACTGGATGTGAATTTTTGAAGCTGCAGAAGCAGGAATGCCTTGTATTATAGATGAAGTAAATATAATAAGGCCGGAAGTTTTTATGGCTCTTAATGACTTACTTCAAAAAAGACCTGGTGATAATATCAAAACTCCAAATGGGTTGGATAATATTAATGTAAAAGACTGATTTTGTATTATTTTAACATGAAACGATCCGGATCAATCTACTGACTCAGAAAAATACAAAAAAGGTAGATATTCTTTTGATGAAGCAACATATAATAGACTTAGAGTATATGCCAAAAATTATCTGAATCAAGCTGAGGAAACTCATAAAGAAAATAGATTTGATAATAATCAAAAAAAGCTTCATTTAATTTAAGTTAACATTATCTGATTGGTTTTTTTATCTAAATATTGTTGTTAATTTTTACATTAGTATTTATATATAGTTTTGTTATTTTATGTCAAAATATTCATTTTATTTATTAGCTTAAAGTGTTTTTAAAAATAAAATCAAATTGAAACTGAAATATATATTTTTTTTTAAGGAAGATTTTAATATCAATAAGTTTAAGTATTATTTTATAGTTTTTAGATGATAAATATAAGGAAACAAACCGCCTGCTTCTATTTTTTGTCTTCTAATTTTGGTAAATTTTTCTTCCATATTGTTCAATACATTTTCAAAAGTATCTTTTTTCAGGACAATCAGCACAATTTCTGAGTTGCTTTTGAGAATTTCTCGTGATTCTTCCAGAAATTTTTGGTAAAAATCAAAATACTGCAGATTTCTTCCTAGTCTTATGCCATACGGTGGATTAGTAACAATATAATCTATTTGGTTTTTTTCAAAAAAGTTTGTTAGCTTCGTTGCATCAACTCTTGCAAGCTTAATTTTCTTTTCAAGATTATAGTTCTTTAGATTTTCATAAGTTTTTGCCAAAGTTTCCTTTTGGATATCAGTTCAGATAATATTCAGATTACTGTAAACATAATTTGCTTCCAGAAGTATTGTTCAGCTTCAACAAAAAGGATCCAGAAGGTTTCATCACAATTTGTTTTGACTGATATATCTTAATATAGCATAGGCAGTATTTGCCTTGAGTGCAGCTCTTTCATTGTATTTTTTATCAAATCTTATACTTAGTGAGTTTCTGTTATGTTGAATACCAACAAAACATTTATTATGATAAACATCAACTCTTATATTTGTATTTGGATTTTCTAAATCTACACTGGCAGGATACAGGTTATCAATTGTTTCTCCTGCAATCATTTGAATATCCATGCTGGTAAAATTATGTTTTCAGTATCTTTTGGTGGTTACTCTGAATTTGGTATCTTTGGTTAGTCAAAAGTCTATCTGTTTGATTGTTTCTTTAATCTTTTCAAGAGGATTGATTTCTGGATTGATATCAAAAAATCTCTGATAGCTTAGAATATAATGAATTGATCTAAAGTTTTTCAAAGTGTTTATATCATCTTGTGGTGTTCTGCTCTCCAGCATAACAACACCTGGCAAATCAAAAGGATTAGTTTGGATATCAAGGTTTCATAGTTTTTCTTTGATCTCTGTA
>CAZWWJ010000105.1:0-2919 GCA_964637495.1 uncultured Candidatus Peribacteria bacterium
ATTTAAATCTCCCTTTATTGTTCTATTTATATATTACAGACAAAAATAAAAAATGCAATAATTATATTGCATTTTGTGATTACCAAAGGTTATCAAAAATTTTTAATGTAACTTTAGAACTTTCTTTTCAAAAAAGATAAAAAAAACAAAGACAACAAAACAACAACTCAAAAAGCCAAAAGCACTCAAAATTCTCAACTGAAAATTTCTTTGACTAATTCTGGGAACAAAGTTGAATATTGCATAGTTTCTTCTATTGCATAGTTTATTCAGGTCATTATTTTTTTTATCTTCTAAATCAAGTATATCTTACGTAAAATCATATCGCCATAGATATAAGTCACATTGCAAGTACAAATGCTATCAGGATTCCGAATTCCGAAGCCATCAGCCATCATATCATCGAGAATCATATCGCAAGAGGTTTTGTCATATTATCCACGACTTTTTCTTTTGTACTATCTTGCTCTTTTTCTACGTACAAGGGTTCATTAGTATAATCTCACTCAAAAGAAAGTATATACATAATAGTTTCATTTTCCCGTATATCTATATTATTTAAATCTCATGTATCTTCTATATTTATATACTTATCATTTTCTTTTATATAAAAAGGTGTATTTATATCTTCAGTAAATTCTATTTCTATTGTGGTTTCATCATCTTCTTCATTATACATATCAAATCTATCAATAAATTCTTCTATTTCTTCTATGTCTACAAAGTTTGCATTTGTATATGAAAAACCAAAGAATATAAAGAATCACAATAATAATATTTTTTTCATTTTTTTATATTAACATTTAAATATATATTAGTTATATAATTATTTAATTTTAAATTTCAATAAAAAAAAGACAGGTTTTTTTACCTGTCTTTTTATACAATTATTACCTTCTTCCTCAGGTATATCTACCATAGAATCCAATTGCCAGAGAGATCAATCACATCGACAACACGAAGGCTATCAGGATTCCTAATTCAGAATCCATAAGCCATCCTATCATATTGAGTGCAATTTCTAAGGGTTCTGTTATACTATCTACGAATTCTTCCCCAATCGCGTCTGCACCAAGTACAAAAACATTTTCCATTTTCTATATGTTAATATTTAAATAGATAGACAACTATCTATGGTTGTCTACTCACAATTTAAATATCTTAAAAAAAATTTCAAGTCTTTTTTTTTTATGTAAATTTTGATTTTTCTAACGTATTATACTCAAGTCAAAGCAAAGATATTCATTTCATCAGGTCTACTTCTGATGTTCTGATGTATTTTTTTTTCGCTCAATCAAACTTTAAATAGTTTGCACGAAAAAACGGATAATTGATCACTTCTCAACTTTTTTTGTCGTGTTTTTTTTGGATATATGATTCCATTTCAATCACTTTATCTGCAAGATTTCTGAAGAACTTATCTACCATAAAGTCAAATTGAGATATTATTATTATATCTACATTTGCTTTTCTGGAAAGTGCTCAGAATTCCATCCCTTTCTTGTTCGTATTGCTCATACTATTTCTTGCTCAAAAATTTATTCATCACTCCTCAAAAATTGCTAACCCTTTTTCTTCGTTATATTGTATTCTTTCAATATCTTCTATTCCCTCTATCGTATTGTTTATTTTTTTTCAATTTTTTATGATTTCTAAATTTGAGAAAATTCTTTTTCTTTTTTGTTGCACGTAATACTCTCAAGCAACTAAGCAAGCTAACATACTTTTTCAGCTTCCAGGTTTTCACAAAACCAAAGTAGTATAGTTTTTTATTGCATTATTCATTATCATTATTTTTTCAGAATAAAAATGATTTTTCTTCTTCTTCTTTTTGCTGATTGAAATATCTGAACAACCTATTCAATGTTGCCTTAATTTCGTCTTTATCAGGTACCCCTTCAAATAGGGTATCTATATCATTTTTTCAATATATTGCTTTAAGGATTTTCTTTGAGTTTTCTGGATTGTTTTTATAAGCTATCTTTTCAAATAGCTTACTTCAAAATATATCTACCAACATTCATTTGTTTTTTACGATTCCGTCTACTATTGATCTATGATGTGACATTTTATTTTTTTAGAATATAAATTAATCTTCTATTATAGGTTCCTCTTGATGTTCTTCTATGATTCATCTATCTCTTTCTGTTTGTTCTTCTTTTATTTCTTCTATTTTATCTATTATTTGTTCGTTTTGTTCAACACTTTCTGTAGCTCAACTTCTTGCTCACATCGTCAAGAAATACATTCATCACAATATGATTATTATTCGAAATATCATTCGTAAATAAAATCAATTTAAAGTTTTTTTTATGTTTCAAAGTCAGTGTTCTCCAAATAAATACAAATATTCAGGTAAGGAGCTGTCTTTAAAGTTGTCTTGTACATAAACCTTATCTGATTTTATGTGATATTTGTTTTCATCAATTTCTTTTTTTGTTACTCGTCTGACAGTTCAATACTCTTGAATAAAGTATTGCTTTGGTATTTCAACTACTGTGAGTCAATCATCATATACTACATTTTCTTCTTTTACTTGACTTGATTTAATTTGTTTTACTTTTCAAGCCTCAACTCTCAAATATACTTTATTGTCATCCTTATTATTTTTTACATTATTTTCATTTATTATTTTTTTTACCATTTTTAACTTATTTAATATCTAAAATATTTTCTTGATAAAGTATCTAACAACTATTGCAAATATAAACAACAGCAAAACGTTAAGCAAAAAGTCAGGTATAAACATAAAAAAGTTTTGATTTAGGGATGTTATCGTTCTTTGTAAGTTTTCATTAATAATATCTCATAAAATTGCCCAAACAAACAGAAAAACCATTAGAGATACTACAAAGATAAGTCAATATACTATTGAGTTGGTCATCAGTCATTTTCTTTATCAAATAAAATATATAGCAC
>CAZWWJ010000106.1:0-2910 GCA_964637495.1 uncultured Candidatus Peribacteria bacterium
ATAAATCATCTGTTTATATTTTTATTTGAAGTTTTTAACATTTGAATACTTTTTCAAAGATTTTATAACAAGCAATTGTTTTCTAAATTCAAATATAGTAATTATATATAGTTTCCATTTAAAAACTTAAACACTAATTTCTGATAAACTTAAGATACAACTCATAAAATCTGTTTAAATCATTTAATTCTACCCACTCCCCCTTTGAATGAATATTTCCTGTAGTTGGTCTGTGCAAAAATACATTTGAACCAAGTTCTTCAAAAAATCTTCAATCAGAACCTCAATGTTCTTTGGCTGTTTTAACATAATCTCAAAATGTTTCTTCTGCTAAATTAATATATTTATTTAACTCTGGTAAGTCTTCTGGAGTGTACAAATTTTCTCAACTTATATAAGAAATTATCTCACAATTACACTGCTGAGCAAACCATTTTATATTCTCATACAATTTATCCCTACTGTGTTCTTCTATAAATCTTATATCCAATCTTGCATCAATTTCACCAGGAATAACATTTATTGCATCACCTCCTGAAATTTTACTTATATTTACTGTATTTCACCAGTTTCATGGACCATACACTCTACTAGGATCTTCCAAATAGTTCTTTAACATATTATAAAACTTCAACACATTATCAAAAGCATTCTCCCCAAGCCAAGGTCTACTACCATGACAAGAAACACCATATCACTTAATCTCCAAAAGCAAAATTCATTTTTCTGCAATAACAACTTCTTGTTTACTACCTCAATCAGGGATTATCACTATATCACCTCACCATCATTCCTGAGATAATCTACCAGCTCAAGAAAAACCTCAAACTTCCTCATCAGTGGTTAATATTAAAGAAACCTTTTTATCACTAAAGCTTTGGGTGAGAAGAGTCTCCATAACTTTGATCATTACTGCACAACCAGATTTCATATCTCCTGCTCATCTTGCATACATCTTATCCTGCTTAAAAACCGGATCCAGTTGATTTTCTTCTGAAGGTGGCACAACATCCAAATGACCGTTAAGTACTACATCAGCCCGCTTTCCTTCAAAATTCTGAACTATTATTGAGGGTTTACTATCATAATCATACCTATAAATTCTTGCATTACTATAATTTTGAAAGATTTGATTTACATAATTTATTGCATCATATAGGTTTTTGGTGTTATACTTAGTTGTTGGAATTTTTATCAAATCCACAGCAATATCCAATATTTCCTGTTGCATAGCTAATCATTAATTGTAAAACTTAATTTATAATATAAATGTTAAAATAGAAAAATCAAGCTATAAAAAAAATCATTAATTACCAACATCTTGTAAGACACTCTCAACATCTTTTCTTAGTTCTTCAAAGTGCGATTCATCCTCTGCTACAAAAACTAATTGTATTTTTCAGGCATGTATTGCATAAGGATACACTCCATAAGCTTCTCTTTTTGTGTCTTCCCAAGGCATAAAAAGCAAATTATTGAACCTTAATCTATTTATTATCCTGTCCTGAATTAATTCAAAACTTTCATTTTCATCATAATTATACCTTATTGTATTTATATTACATATATAATTATTACTGAATGCAGGAAACATATTAGAAATCATAGTGCTACCATAGGCTCAGGTAATCCTTCGGTTAACTTCACAAACCAATAAATAATAAACATCCCCATTAATTACTACTCTGGTTTTTTCAGGGTTATTTAGTTGATTTTTATCAGCATCTTCTTCTCTTACAAGAATAAAATCTACACCTGAATAACCAAGCACTCAGTATTCTTTATAATATCTTTCACAAATTTCTTTTGTGACCTTAGTTATTTTTTCTATCAAATCCGGATGATACTTATTATCAACCATTACATTTCATTCATGCTCAGTACCATTAAGCAAAATCTGATCTGTTACTCATAACACATCTATAGTTCCATCTTCATAAACATAAACCTGAGAGCTTGGTGAGGTAAAATTATCAGAAAGTAAAGCAGATTCCATTGTGATTCTGTAATTTAAATCACTTCATCAATCTTCAAGATCTGCCAGCTTCTTGCAGAAGTTAACTAATTCATCCTCATTTTTTATTTTTTCTATTCAAACTCAGGAAACTGATCTTGGCAACCTAATGATTACTCAGTTTCATTTATCAAGGTTTATGAATTGTTCCTTCAATTCATCTTCTGATAGGTTTATATCTAATATATGCCCGGTTACCATCATATCCTGGAATTTTTCTCTTAATTGTGCTTTGTCATTAGCATCTTCTATGCTTTGATTGTCTTTCTCTGTTTCTCAGAAAACTTCCAGTCACTTATCACTTAATGTTGAATGTAGAGCCGAAGCAGTTTTTTCATTTATAAAACTTGTTAATTTAAATTTTCTTGATTTGTCATACCTTCTAACTATTTCATCTGCAACAGCTTTTATATCAGCAAGCTCTACACAAATTCTTCTACTCTCTGGAAGTTTTATATAACTTTCCTGTGTCAACTTACTTACACCTAAATTCTTCCTTATTTCATTGTAATATTCTATTAACTCCTTGGAAGGAATATTCCTTACAATCATTGCAAGTTCTCTTGGTTTAATACTCAAACCAACCGCCCTGTCCATATATTCAGTTACTGCATTTATTAAATCCTCAGGAGGCTTACCATCAAAATTTGAAAAAATTTCATCCAGAATGTTTATAAAAACTACTTCTATATAATCAGCACTGGAGAAAATTCTTCATATCTGTTCTGTAAGTGTAAAGTTTTCTTGAGGTACATTATGTTCTTTCAATGCTTCCATAATATATATTTAATTTTAAATAAACTTCATCTATTATAAAAACAAACAAAGATTTAGTCAAAAAAAATCCATATAAATATTTTAAAATATTTTTTTTGATTTGTTTGTCAAGTCTTTTT
>CAZWWJ010000107.1:0-2809 GCA_964637495.1 uncultured Candidatus Peribacteria bacterium
CATTTGAATATGTTTGTCAGTCTACACCACATACTGGATCCCATTCCATAGTACACATCACCTCTGCTTTGCTACTTCCAGCATTTAGTAAAACATAAGCTATTAATGCAAACGACCCCAAAATAAGTTTTTTCATGGTTGTAGATTTTAGAATATAAATAAGGAACTTTTTTCCTTATTTATATATACGATATTTTTTTAAAATTATTACAAAAAATTTGTTTTTTATTAATAATTTATTGGAAGTTGTATTTTATTTTGATTTTTCAGTCTTCTGTTACTAGAACAACTTCTGCAGTTACTTCTTTGTCATCCGGAGTTTCATAAATGGTATCTTCTCAAATTTTTAGTTTTATGTCTTCTATTCTTGCAAGTATTTCTCTACCATCTTCAGTTCTGTAAATTGTATTTTCTCATGTTTCTAGTTCAATATTTTCCCTCAGAACTATATTGTCATATTCTTGTTCTTTAGAATTTTCTGAGGTCTGGTTTTCTGAAGTTTGGTCTTCTGAGGCTTCTACTTGGATGTTTTCTTGAGTTGCTTGCTTGGGAGGTTTTACTATTACATCACCTGGTTCTAGCTTTCTTCATTCATAGTAATATACTCAATCTTTATGCATATTATTATATTCCATTAATCTTTGTCTTTCTTCAGGGTTTTGATAATCCATATCAAATTCCTGCATTGCAGAATAAATTCATTCTCATTCATCAACTACATATGTGTTATCTGAAGCAATAGCATTTTGTCAATTAATTCATATCAAAGCAGTAACTATTGCTGTAGAAAAATTTCTTGAAAAGTTTGTTCTTGTATTTTCTTGTGTTGTAGTTTCAAATCTGTTTCTCATTTGTTTATTGGTTACTGTATAAATTGTTTTAAGTTCTCAGAGTCTATTTTGGAGCTGAATTCTGCAAGATGACTGTGTTCATCTATAAGTTCCATGGTATATTCTAAGACTTTGTCATAATAATTGTTTGTATTAAAACTATAAGTATTTCCATAGTTGTTAATTACATTCCCTGATCACATATTATATGAAGTGATAACTATTTCATAAAGATCATAATCTCTTTCTCAAAGATAAGAATATCTATTATATATATCATTCAGGAACTGAAAGCTCCGTCCAATAGCAATTTCTGGATTGAATGGATTAATAAATTCTGAATTATAATTTGCGCCACCTTCTCTATAGTTTGATGGCATTATTTGAGTAAGACCTAATTCACCAGCATGTCATTTATTAAAAGGAATGAATTGGGATTCTAATTTTATTATTCCAAGCATTAATAATTTGAAATCTTTGGGTAAATTTCATCAATGTTTTTCATATTGTTCCTGAATTATCTTATCAATGTTTTGTATGTATTCAATACTTTGTGAGTTTGGAGATTGCTGATTTTTTAATCTGAGTGACTGTATGACTTGATATTCTCAGTATTCTTGGATATAACTTGTAAAATCTTCAGAAGATAAGTTCTCAAAATAATTTCTTGCATTGTCAATTCTTAATAAGGTAGCAACATCATCAAAAGCTTGGACAAGTCCTTTGTTATACCTTATTGGATGATCAATTCTTTCTTTTAGAGGAGTTCATATTCTTGATAGAACTTGTCTTGCATCAGATTCATTTTGTTGCTGAAAAAACTCTACTCTCAGAGATGTCAATCTGGATTCAAGTTCATTAGAGTGGTTTTCAGGAACATTGATAGGGTTTCTTTGAGAAGTTGCATATTCTATTGTGTTTTGAATAGAATTATCAATTCATTCTCAATATTTTTCAAGAAGTTCCTGATTTTTTATTCTGTTGATTTCTTCTATATGAGCTGGGTTTATTGTGTGTTCACTATATGTTCTTACTTTAATTTTTCAATCTGATGTAGTACCAAGTATCTTTGCATCAAATTCTTCTCAGTCCCAGGTTGTGAAAACTATTTTTTCTCATACTTCATAATTTTCTCAATTTATTGTAATGCTTTTACTTTCTTTTTTTGGATTTTCCAATATATCACCTGGATAAAGTGGTTCATCGTTTTTATAATATACTCATTCTTGTTCTGTTAGATTGTTGTGTCTCATAAAATTTTCCCTTTGGTTCACATCGTAATAATCTAAACCAAATTCTTGCATTGCAGAATAGATGCCTTCGCCAGGCTGTACTTCGTATTGTTCTGTAGTTTGTTGGCATATAGTAGTTTCTTTTTCCCATTCAAATGTGTCTCAAGGCTGTAATGGTCTCCCTTGATAATAATATTTTTGATTATGTTCTGAAACATCATTTTGGTCCAAAAATTCTTGAAGCTGAGATTCGTTATAGTAATCTAATTCAAGTTCATCCATAGCATGATAGATTCATTCTCAATATTCTATAGTATATTCTTGAGTTTGTGTTTGTGTTACACAGTCTCATTGAGACTCATAAGTGTAATCATCAGAAGGTGTTACTTCTTCAGAAGTAGTGTCAGGATTTTCCAAAATATCACCTGGATGAAGTGGTTCGTCGTCTTTATAATATATTCATCCTTGTTCTGTTAGATTATTGTATCTTATAAAATTTTCTCTTTGTTGTTCATCAAAGTAGTCTAAGCCAAATTCCTGCATTGCAGAATAAATACCTTCTCCGGGCTGTACTTCGTATTGTTCTGCTGTTTCCTGACAATTAATTTCATTGAAAATGTCTCAGGGTTGAATATTTCTTCATTGATAGTGATAAAAAGCTCATTCTCTGTTAATGTTATTTTCTTCCAAGAACTTTTGTCTTTGTTCAGTATCGTTATAATCCAGTCAGAGTTCTTCCATGGCTGT
>CAZWWJ010000108.1:0-2684 GCA_964637495.1 uncultured Candidatus Peribacteria bacterium
TTTTTGTATTTTAACTATTAATAATACAAATTAATTTTTTGACCAGATCCTGAAATCCCCAAAACTGCTGTTGAATTTGGAGCCCAAATTATTATCTTTTGATTATAATTTAGTTCAAAACCAAAATTAAATGGCAAAAAATATTTTTTCACACGAAAATGAAAAACAAATTCAGCAGTTCTGGGAAGAAAACTGAGTTGATAAATTTGATCTCAACAGTCAAAAACCAATCTATTCTATAGATTCTCCACCTCCTACTATTTCCTGAGATATTCATATGGGGCATGTTTTTTCTTATACTCAGATGGAAGTGGTAGCAAGATTCAAGAAAATGCAGTGATACAATCTGTTTTATCCTTTTGGTTTTGATGATAACTGAATTCCTACTGAAGTGCTTGTAGAGAAAGAAATCTGAAAAACATCAAGAGAACTTGGAAGAGAAGAGTTTACTAATCAATGTTTCAAAACAACAGAATACTACAGAGACAAATTAAGAAAACTTTGGAAATCATTGGGGCTTAGTGTAGACCGAAGTCTGGAGTACTCAACAATTTCCCCTCAGGTACAAAGAATTTCACAAAAATCATTTGTAAAATTATTGAATGAATGAGTTATATACAGAGCAAATGCTCCTTCTTTCTGGTGTACCAAGGCAAGAAGTTCTGTTGCACAATCGGAGCTGGAATACGAAGAAAAGGAATGAATGTTTTATGATATAAATTTTTATCTTGGTTCCTGAGAAAAAGTAACTATCTGAACAACAAGACCAGAATTGTTGCCTGCCTGTGTAGCAGTTTTTGTACATCCTGAGGACGAAAGATACAAAAATATAATATGAAAAGATATCAAAACCCCTTTGTGAGATCAGGTAAAAATTCTTGGAGATGAGCAGGTTGATATGGAAAAATGAACCTGAGTGGTGATGTGTTGTACATACTGAGACGAAACAGATCTTTATTGGAGGAGAAAGTATGATTTGCCTGAAAAAATAATAATCTGAGAAGATGGTGTAATAACAGATTGACCAGCTAAATGAAAAACACTAACACAAGCCAAAGAAGAGATAGTAAACATTCTGGAAAGTCAGCAGGATATTGAAAACAAACAACCTATAACTCATTCGGTGGCTGTTTTTTCCAGAACAAACAATCCTATAGAGATTATAAGTGTACCCCAATGGTTTGTTAAAGTAATGGACAAAAAAGACAGGATAAAAGAAGTTTGAGCCAGAATGAACTGGTATCCTTCCAAGATGAAGAAAAGATTTGATAACTGGGTGGATGGTTTGGAGATAGACTGGAATATTTCCAGACAAAGGTATTATGGAGTTCCTATTCCTGTTTGGTACAGCAAAAAAACCTGAGAAATAATACCTCCGGACAATGATCAGTTACCTGTAAATCCTTTGAAAGATGTTCCAAATACTTTGCCTGAATGACATACAGAAGATGATATCCTTCCGGAGTCTGATGTGCTGGATACCTGGGCTACTTCTGCTTTGACACCTTTTGTAAATGCAAAACGAGGGGAAGAAGATTCAATGGAAGACAAGCTAATGCCTATGAGTTTGAGAACTCAGGCACATGATATTATAAGTACCTGGACTTTTGGTAGTGTGATAAAAAGTATGTATCACAATGATGATGTACCTTTTGAGAATGTTATGATTTCTGGGCATATGGTTGCCAAATGAGGTGAAAAAATAAGTAAATCCAAATGAAATGCCTGAAGAAAACCAGAGGAATATATTCAGGATTATTGAGCGGATGCAGTAAGATACTGGACTTGTGGAGCTGTTCTTGGTAAGGATATAGCTCTGGACGAAGAAGAAATCAAAAAATGACAAAAGCTTGTGATCAAACTTTTGAATTCAGCCAAATTTGTTTTTATGAATCTAAGTGATTTTGATGTTAACAAACAGATTGAGTTTGACAAACTGGAAGAAATAGACCAAAAAATGATTTCCAGATTACAAAATGTTGCACTCAATATGGAAGAGTATTTCCAAAGATTTGAGTTCCTGTATGTAAGAAGAGAGTTTGAAGATTTTTTCTGGAGACAGTTTTGTGATAACTATCTGGAGATAGTAAAATGAATTATTTACAATCCTTGAGAGTACGAAGATTGAGAAACCAAAAAGCTCTCAGCCCAGTACACACTATATTTTTGTCTTAACAAAATAATCAAGCTGATTGCACCTATCCAGCCTCATATATGTGAATATCTGTATCAGAATTATTACAAGCAGGCAGAGTGAGCTATAAGTGTTCACAATACTACTTATCCTGGAAACGACAACTTGCAGGATTTTGATGCTGTAGATACAGGAGATATAGATAAGCTGTTCCATATAATATCACTAATCAGACAGTCAAAATCCAATAGTTGAATCAAGCTTTGACAACAGGTATCCTGTGTTAATATCATTTGATCTTCTAAGGATTTGGAAGTTTATAAAAAATATACTCAGTACCTAAAAAGTGTATCAAAAGCAAACAGTTTGAACTTCCAAGAATGAGAGGAGTTGGTAAGTATTGAATAAGTTTAGATTATTAAAAATTAGTTATAATGGAAAATAATTGAATTCCGGAAAATGCAAAACTTGCATTCAGTTGACAAATATTTGATGTTTATCAATGGGAGCAGGAGATGTTTGATTGAAGCAAACAAATTTTTGAGAAAAT
>CAZWWJ010000109.1:0-2684 GCA_964637495.1 uncultured Candidatus Peribacteria bacterium
AAAGTTCATCTTTTTTGAGAAGATTTTTTCTTGTTAGTATTATATTCAAAGCTCCCTCCAGTTCTCTTACATTATCCACTACATATTTGGCAATTATTTCAAGGAAGCTGCTTTCAAGATTCTCTCATTTGTATTTTATTTTGGACTGGAGAATGGCAATTCTTGTTTCGTAGTCAGGAAGCTTAATATCTGATACAAGTCACAAACTAAATCTGCTTCTAAGTCTTGCCTCCAGTAGGTTAAGTTCTTTGGGTGGACGGTCAGAGGAAAGTATGATTTGTTTGTTTTTGGTATGGAAGTCATTGAAAATGTTGTGGAATATCTCCTGAGTTTTGTCTTTGCCAGCAAGAAACTGAATGTCATCTAATATAAGAATATCTACTTCTTCTAGTTTTTTGGTGATTTTGGAAAGGTTGTTTTTCCTTATTGCTTCTACGATTTCGTCTATAAGTTTGGTTGTTGGAAGGTACACAACAACTTTTTCTTTGTGGTTCTTGATAACATAGTTTCATATTGCCTGTAGAAGGTGAGTTTTACCAAGTCCTACATCTCAGTATATAAAAAACGGATTATAAACTTTTCCCGGATCTTGAGCTATAGAATTAGCTGCAGAAAAAGCAAGTTCATTGTGTGAACCAACTACAAAGTTCTCAAACTGATATCTTGGGTCAAACAGTACTCAGAAAATATTTTCCAGATTGTTTTTGGTTTTGGTATCCAGCTTTTGGTTTTGAGTGGATGAAGTTTGTTTTACTCCCAAAAGTTTTCTTATATTGGTCTGGAGTGGATGTTTTCAGGTCTGGAATTTGCTGTATACATAGAAACCTACAGAGAAATTGATATTATAAATTTGTCTTATGGATTCGTTAAGTTTCTTTTGGTAAAATTTTTTGATCTGAGATTTAACAAATTCGTTTGGAACTCATATATAAATTTTTTGTTTTTGATCATCTATAGAAATAATACCACACTTCCCAAGAAAGGAAATTATTTTGGTGGTATCATTGTGCAGTGATAGGTCTTTTATTATTTTTTCCCGGAGGTCCAATAGGAATTTCTTTTTCTCCTCGTCGTAGTTTTCTATAACATCCACTAACATACTAAAAAATTTTTATTTTTTAAATTATTGTTGTTCCTGTTGGGTTGCTGCAAGGAGTTTTGCCTGGTTTTCCATTATCATATTGTTGATTATATCATCTATGTTTCCCCCAAGAATATCTTCAATATTGGACCAGGATTTCTGGATACGGTGGTCTGTGATTCTGTCCTGAGGGAAATTGTAAGTTCTTATTTTTTCGGATCTGTCTCAAGAACCTATTTGGTCGGCTTTTAGTTCTTTTTGTTCGTTGCGTTGTTTTTCTTGTTCTATTTGGTAGATCTTTGATCTTAATATATTGAATGCTTTTTCTTTGTTCTGAAGTTGGGACTTGCTGTCCGAAATAGTTACAATGATTCCTGTTGGAGTATGATGTAGTCTTACTCAAGTTTCATTTTTGTTAGCATGTTGTCATCATGCTGAACTTGCAGCAAAAGTTGTCATTTCTATATCATTTTTGTCTATATGAACTTCTACATCTTCAACTTCCGGCATTACACTTACTGTTACAGTAGAAGTGTGGATTCTTCATCAACTTTCTGTTTCAGGTACTCTTTGTACTCTGTGTACTCAGCTTTCAAATTTTAGCTTGGAAAACACACTTTCTCCAGATGCTTTTATCATTGCGAATTTGAGTCCTCCAAAATCAGAAAGTTGCTCTTCCATTATTTCTGTGTTCCATCACATTTTTTCACAGTACCTAAGATACATTCTCATAAGCTCAAGCCCAAAAAGTCCTGCTTCATCTCCACCTGCTGCAGGTCTAATTTCCAGGAATATGTTTTTGTCATCGTTTGGGTCTTTGGGGAGCATTGCAACTTTGAGCTTTTCTTGTAAGTCTTCTAAATTTTTTTCGCTTTCTGATAAATCTTGTTTGGCCATATCTCTTAGATCTTCGTCAGTTTCGTTTTCAATGATTTCTTTGGCTTCATTATATTTCTGGTATTGTTGCTTGTATTCCTGATACAGATTGTATACTTCTTCCAGACTGCTAAGTTCTTTGTTGAGTTGTTTTACTTTTTCGTTGTTGGAGAAAATATTTGGATCACATAGGGTTTCTCTTATTTCAAGGTATCTTTTTTCTATTTGATTGAGTTTTTCAAACATTAAGTTTTATGGTTTATTTTTCTAAATATTTGTTTGCTATTTATAATGATAAAGATTTTTTTTTCAATTGAGGTTTTTTTGATTTTTTGATTTTTTCTGGAAAAGCCCAGATTAATGGGAGTAAGGTCATATTTTATTTGATTTATGATTAATAACAATTTTGTTTGGAAAATTTTTATCAAACTTGTTAGAAAATAAATATTTAAACTCCAAAAAGTTCAGGCTTACTAAACTGATGGAGTAGTATAAATAATTGATTGTATAACCGTTAGTATTTACAAATCCTTGGCTTGGTTAGTTGATTATTAAGTAACAGTTCTATTATAATTTAATTGAAATGTTGTTTTATTTGATTAAATATAATTATATATTTTATATTTTAAATTGATTTAATTATGAGAGAGTTCACTGGACTCAAAGAAATAGCAGAAATGCTTTCTATAGATAATCTTGATAATGTGCAGTTATTTATTGGAGAGAA
>CAZWWJ010000110.1:0-2681 GCA_964637495.1 uncultured Candidatus Peribacteria bacterium
TTCAAAGCAATAAATCAATTTGCAATTATTGAAAACAATAAACACAGAAGACCTGATATTATAATCTTCATTAACGGCTTACCTTTAATTATAGCAGAACTTAAAAATTCCAGCAGTGAAACAGCAGACTTAACTTCTGCATATAAACAACTTCAAACTTACAAACAGGAAATTCCAACAATATTCAATTACAATGAAATATTAATAATTTCAGACGGAACATTTGCAGAAGCAGGAACATTAACAGCAACTAAAGAATGGTTTTTGCCATGGAAAACAATTGATGGAGACAAAACTGCTCCAAAAACTATGCCTCAAATTCAAGTAATGATAGAGGGAATGTTTCAAAAACATAATTTATTAGACATAATAAAGAACTTTATCTCATTTTCAAAAAATAAGAAACAAACTGTTAAGATTTTAGCTGGTTATCATCAATATCATGCTGCAAATAAAGCAATCACCACAACAATAAAAGCAGTAGATAAGACAAGAAAAGCAGGAATCATCTGGCATACGCAAGGTTCTGGAAAATCATTAACTCTAGCATTTTATGCTGGAAAAATACAAGTAGAACCGACTTTAAACAATCCGACTTTAGTTATTCTTACAGATAGAAATGATTTAGATGATCAATTATTCCAGACATTCTCAAATATCACAGTTTTAAGAGAAAAACCAAAACAAGCAAACAATAAAGATGAATTAAAACAACTCTTAAAGAGATCATCTGGAGGAATTATCTTTACAACTATTCAAAAATTTGCAGAAGATGAC
Organism: uncultured Candidatus Peribacteria bacterium; assembly: GCA_964637495.1. Taxonomy (GTDB): domain Bacteria; phylum Patescibacteriota; class Gracilibacteria; order Absconditabacterales; family Absconditicoccaceae; genus CAZWWJ01. Next base: position 778 of record CAZWWJ010000110.1, read on the forward strand.
TCACCATTATCTACAAGATCAAATATAATCATTGCGGCTGATGAAGCTCATAGAAGCCAATATGGTTTCAAAGCAAAGATTGACAAAGATACAGGACAAACAAAATACGGATATGCAAAGCATATCAGAGATGCTCTTCCTAATGCATCATTTATAGGATTTACAGGAACTCCTATTGATTTTGAAGACAAATCAACAAGAGCAGTATTTGGAAACTATATTGATATTTATGATATTGAGCAGTCAGTAGATGATGGAAGAACAGTTAAGATTTATTATGAATCAAGACTTGCTGAATTAAAACTAAACCAAGATGCAATCAAAGATATTGACGAAGATTTTGAAGAAGTAACAGAAGGCGAAGAAAATAAACAACAGTTAAAGACAAAATGGGCACAGCTTGAAAAGATTGTTGGTTCTGATACAAGAATAAACTTGATTGCTAAGGATATTGTAGAACACTTTGAAAAAAGACTTGATACAATAGAAGGAAAAGCAATGATTGTATGTATGTCAAGAAGAATATGTATTGATCTTCATAATGCAATCAAAAAAATAAGACCAAAATGGTATAATAAAGAAGATGATAAAGGATTTATGAAAGTTGTCATGACTGGCTCAGCATCAGACGGTCCAGATTGGCAAGAACATATCAGAGATAAAAGAAGAAGAAAAGAAATTGGAGAAATCTTCAAAGATCCAGAATCAGAATTTAAACTAGCAATTGTAAGAGATATGTGGCTTACTGGTTTTGATGTTCCTTCTCTACATACTTTATATGTTGATAAACCCATGAAAGGGCATGGACTAATGCAGGCAATTGCAAGAGTAAACAGAGTTTACAAAGACAAACAAGGGGGATTAATTGTTGATTATTTAGGTATTGCTCAGGAATTAAAGAAAGCATTATCAAACTACACTGAATCAGGTGGTTCAGGAAGACCAACAGTTGATCAAAATGCTGCAATAGCTAAACTTCAAGAACTTCATGAAGTAGTAAGTCAAATGTTTCACGGATTTAATTATAAAAAATTCTTCATATCAAATGCAAGAGAAAGAATGAATATTATTTCTGGTGCAATGGAGCATATTTTAAAACAATCAGATGGTAAAAAACGATATATTAGAGAAGTGACTGCTTTAACTAAAGCATTTTCCTTATCAGTTCCAAGTAAAGAATCTGAGAAATTAAGAGATGAAGTCGGATTTTTCCAAGCAATTAAAGCATCAATTCTCAAAAATACTGAAAGTTCAGGAATAAAAAAGAGTAAAGAAGATATGGATTCAGCAATTAAACAAATTGTTTCTAAAGCTATTTCAAGTGATGGAGTTATAGATGTTTTTGAAGTTGCAGGAATGGATAAACCAGAAATATCTATCCTCTCAGATAAATTCTTAGAGGATGTTAAAGGGATGAAACATAAAAACCTTGCATTTGAAGCTCTAAAGAAATTATTAGCAGATCAGATTAGAACAAGATTTAAACAAAATAAAATCAAGAATAAAAAATTCTCCGAAATGCTTGAAGAAGTAATCAGAAGATATCAAAATAGAAGTATTGATTCTGCACAAGTTATTCAAGAACTAATAGAAATTGCAAAACAAGTAAGAGAAGACAAACAAAGAGGAGAAGAACTAGGATTATCTTCTGATGAAGAAGCATTTTATGATGCTTTAGCAAATAATGAAGCTGCAATAGAAAAATTAGGAGATGAATTGCTTAAAAAAATAGCAAGAGAATTAACAGAAATTGTAAGAAAAAATACTTCTATTGATTGGACTATGAGAAAAAATGTTCAATCAAAATTAAAGGTCATGGTAAAAAGACTTCTGAGAAGATATGGGTATCCTCCAGACAAGGAAAAAATAGCAACAGATATGGTATTAGAACAAGCGAAAGGATT
>CAZWWJ010000111.1:0-2625 GCA_964637495.1 uncultured Candidatus Peribacteria bacterium
GTTGCTCTTCTTCTGATTCAATTTTTTCTTGATTAAGTTCATCGTATTCTTCATTGGTGATAGCTGAAGTTACTTCTTCGTTATCAATAGTTAAAATAATATTATGAGAAGTTATTACTTGTGCTGACATTTCATCGTCTGCTGGTTCTCAGTATCAAGCAAAATCAGTTTCAAATTCAAATTCTACTTCATATTTGTTTTCTTCTAACTGACTGGTTCATTTGTGTTCCAAATTGTCTCATCATCTGTGAATATAAGTATCAGCATTGTTTTGGATCCATTCTTTGGCAATATCTTCAGTATTAACTTCTGAAGAAGTTTCTGTTTCGGAAGGTGTTGTTGTTTCTGTTGGCTCTCATGGTTCCATACAAGCAGTTAATACAATACTTGCAAAGAACAAACCTATAATAATAATTTTTTTCATATAATTTCTGGTTAACAAATAAATCTATATTATTTATACGAACTCTTTTTGATTTTGTCACAAAAATTTTTTCTTGAAATAAGAAAATTTATTCTTAAAAGTTCTATAAATTTATTTAGATTAAATTTGAAAACGATGAAAAAAATAATTGTATTATGAATGTTTGGGCTGTTGTTTGTTTCTTATTCTTTGGCTTATCAAATAAGTGAATCCAAACAACAGGATATAAATCAGGCTGCTACAGTTTTGGTAAATCAAGCATCCAGTGAGTCTACTGTACAAGATTATATAAATCAACTTGACCAAATCAAACAGAATTATTCTGATGTTAGATCAACTACTATTATACAAGCACTGATAGACGAAATCAAAAAAGAATCCCCTTATCATGAAGTTCAGTCAGATTCCTTGGATACTACTAAGGACAAATTTTTTGGAGACAGACAGGAGAGGTTGGATATGATACAAGATAATGTAAAACACTGATATGTTGCCACAATGATGAATATATGAGGTTATGAATGATATCCTTGATTTAAAAAATGAAATGAAACTGTAAATTATTGATGAGAAAATGTTCATCCAGTATGGTTATTTGAAGGCGGAACTGCTGAAGTATATAATGTAATTAATCCTGAACAAAGTTGAAATGATATGCAAGATATTTGGGAATTATATGAACGTAATGAATTAAATAATTATTATGTTTTTGAAGTAAAAACGAATTGAGAAAAACATTATATGTTAAGACCTACTGATCAAAATTATTATATAGATGTTACAAAAGAATATCATAATATTGATGATAAAGATGATGAAGACGATTGATGGCAAAAATCTGATTTTAAAGATTATATCAATATGGATAATGTAGATTCATTTTACGATGAATTAGGAACATTAAATTTATATAAAGAACCAGATAATTTTTTAAATTATGAAGATAAAGTTTATATAACTGATATTGAAAGAAATTTAAGTGATAATGTAATAAATACAATACCATTAAATAAAATAAATAATTCTATTTTAATTGATTACAATACAACTAATTTAACAAATCAATATGCTAAAGTTAATCTTAATGAAACACCTTCTTTTAATGCATCCAAAATGGAGGAATTATTTGATGACAAACATATTGTTTGAGGAACTCGGTTATTTGTAAGAGATGTAAAATGGTATGAAGCACATTATGATGTAAGTTTTGATAAAGCTATACAAGAAGTTTATAATTACTATAATGAAATTAAAAATAAAGTTAAAAGTGAAATTAATAGACAATGAGCTACTAGTTTAGATGAACAAATTGTTGCTGTTATGGATGCTCTTTATAGTGAAGTATCAATTGAACAAACTGAAATTGTTACAGGTGAACCTTGAAATCCTTTATATACTTATATTGTAAAAAGAACAAGAAGTTGATGACTTAATGCACTTGAAACATTATGATATGCATTAGCAGAAGTTGATACTAAAATTTGAAATGTTGGTTCAACAATTAGTTGATGAGCTCATTCTTGGACATTCTTTTATGAGTGAAATGATAATTTTTGAAGAGAAGCGGATTGATACAATGATGCTCCTTGAACAACAACTACTCATATAATGGATTTTGCAAATTCTATTCCGTCAGATGATCTATATATTATAAAACATTCAAGAAAAGAATATACAGAAGGCCTGGACGCTGATGAAGATTGGTGAGGAGGAAGATTTTAAAAAAATCAGTTGTTTTCGAGTATATCTATAGCTTGCCACAGATTGCATTATAAAAAAAGACAAGGGACGATATCCTTGTCTTTTGTTTATCTAAGGTTGTAATATATCCTCACTTTGACCTTCTACCATAATCATTACTTCATCAATACTTTCAAACTGAGTCAAAGTATTATTGATTTGTTCTTGGATGGACATCACCATAGCAGATCATCCATCAGGTTCAAGGTCAGAACTAAAATCAACAGTTGCCACTCTTTCTTCTATCTCAAAAGACAAAATTTGAGTTCATTGATCTATAGCAGATGAATATTCTTCATCTTGTTCTTCATCAGTTGGACCTTGTATCAAAGCTTTCAAAGCAGACTCTTCTTTTCAGTTATCCAGGTCTATTTCTCTTTGGATAGGAACTGTTTGTTCCATCCCATCTACCACTTCCATAAAGTATAAATCAACATTAGCTGTTTGAGTAGTTTCTTCTT
>CAZWWJ010000112.1:0-2569 GCA_964637495.1 uncultured Candidatus Peribacteria bacterium
TTAAGTATTCTTATAAAATTAAAAAATCATATAATTATATTTTGGAACCAATAAACCCAAACTAGAGTCAATAAATCCCAATTTTGAGTAACTGCAAAAAAAATTGTTACAATATTTGAAAACAACAAAAACCACAAAGACACATCATTCAATCTTATTATTTTATCTAATTCTATTTCACTTTGTTCCTTTATTGAGCCACTCATTTTTTTCAATATATGCCTTTATAAATAAACAGAATTAAAATTCAAAACTTTGAAACTATTTGATCAACTATATTTTTAAAAATTCTTAAGAAAATACTACTGTACGGTTGTTATATACAAGAATTTTTTTCTTTATATGAGCATATATTGCTCTGGAAAGAACAATCTTTTCTATATCTTTTCATTTTCTCACCATATCCTTGATTGAATCCTTATGAGAAACTCTGATCACATCCTGTTCTATAATAGGTCCTGCATCCAGTTCTTCTGTAACATAGTGACTTGTAGCTCATACAATTTTGACTCCTCTTTTGTATGCTGACTCATAAGGTTTTGCTCCAGGAAAAGCAGGTAGAAAAGAATGATGAATATTTATTATATTATTTTGATATTCTTCTATAAGCTGAGATGTTAATATCTGCATATACCTTGCAAGTACTATGAAATCAATTTGATATTCTTTTAGTAACTGTATTTGCTTAAGTTCTTGTTGTTTTTTGTTGTTTTTGTTTACTTCAATATGATAAAAAGGTATCCCGAAATTTTCTGCAACTCACTGAAGATTTGAATGATTACTTATAATTAGAGGTATTTCTACATCCCACTCTCATGCTTTGTAACGAGAAAGGATATCAAAAAGACAGTGAGACTCTTTTGAAACAAACAAAGCCATTCTTGGTATATAAGAAGAAAAGAATAGTTCTCGAGACATATCAAAATTATTTCACACTTGTTTTGAGAATCTTTCTTTTATTTCCAGAGGATGAATATCAAATCAATGCAATTCCCATTCTATACGCATAAAAAAAATATTTTCATATTCATCCACATGCTGATCCAGATGAATTATATTACCATTGTTCTTGTATATGAAATTTGTTACCAATGCATTAATTCATTTACTATCCTGACAGTGAATCAGTAATATTGCGGTATTTCAGTTTTGTTGTTTTTCTTCCATGTTGAGTATTTTTTGAAATTAATATAAAATATGGTTTATAAATAAATTTTTAAAATTTTTTTTCAAGACCTAATTAAATAAGCCTATAATAATAAAATACGGAAATTCATTTTCAAAAACAAGCAAAAAAATTATTGAATAGCTTCTATCTCATTCTTCCAGATATCTTCAGGATCCTGTCTTTCTCTTATTTTGATTAATTCACCATTTTCTCTCAAAAGCAACTCTCAGGCTTCTGGAAAAGAATTATAATTTTTCATACTCATAGTACTGTTGTAGGCACCGGCTCAGTCTACTACTATAACATCTCCTATTTCGGTTTTTGGGAGTTCTATCTGCTGGATAGTTTCAGGTTCGTACAACTTGCAGGTAAGCATATCTCAGCTTTCACAACAGTGACCAACTACAACATACTTCTTGGTTTCTTTGCTATTATTAAACACAGAAATTGGCTGCTGAACTCCATAAAGGCTAAACCTTGGCATTTCAGTCATTCATGTATTTACTTTTAGAAAAGTATACCCTCATTGTCAGGTATCTACTTTGTCAATAACCTTTCAGATTACACTGCATGCATTTATTACAATATACTTTCAGGGTTCTACTTCCAAATGAATTTTTCTTCAAGTTTGTTGATAAAACTCTTCAAATTTTTCTTTGACTGCTTCTTGTATTGATTGCAAATCAGCAGTTTTTTCATAAGGCATTATTGCTTTTTTGAAACCTCATCAAAGATTCAAAGTATTGATATCTTCAAACTCTCTTAATATATCAAATCATACACCGGCAGTATGAACTCGTGCCTGAGGAGTATTTTCTGATCATATATGAATATGCAGCTTTGTTATTCTCAGATTGTATTTTTGAGCAATACCTTTTATCCAGGGTATATATTCATACCGTATTCAGAAACTTGATGATGGTCATCCTGTTGCTATTGCTTCAAAAGCACCTGAAGAAATACCAGGATTCACTCTGATTCCAACTTCTGATCATTTTCAGATTTTTCAGAACTGCTCCAACTGATATAAGCTGTTTGCCACAAAATAAATTCATTTATCCAAAACATTTTCCATATCCTCCGGAAGTTGTTGTCAGGAAAGCTGAATCTGTTTTCACTCAAAACCTGCATTCAAAGCTCTGTATACTTCAAATTCGCTGCTTGCATCTATACTAAATCATTGATTTTTAAGAATCTTCAAAATATTTATATTTGAACTTGCTTTCATTGCATATCTTGGTGTATGTCAGAATGCAGAAGAAAAGTTCGCAAACTCCTGTGCTGCTTCCTTAATTTCTTTTTCGTTATAAAGATAAACAGGAAGTTTGTAGTTATTTTTGATTTTTTCTACAATATCTTGATTTACAAATGTCATTACTAATATATTTTAAACTAAATCAT
>CAZWWJ010000113.1:0-2566 GCA_964637495.1 uncultured Candidatus Peribacteria bacterium
TAGTATCTGTTGGAAGGTATTTGGCTTTATTTATTTTTTTTGAAGGATAAAAATTTTTTATAAAACCAATATCAAAAAATATCAATATCAATTAAAAATTTGTATAGGTATTGAAAAAATAATAAAAATCTGTATAAACAAAATGTAGAAAGAATTTGATTTATTTTGTAAATTTTTTTGTTAATGACTTATGATGCATCGCAGATTAGAGTGTTGGAATGATTGGAACCAGTTAGGCAAAGACCTGGTATGTATATAGGATCTACAGATACAAAATGACTTCATCATATGGTACAGGAGCTTGTAGATAATGCTGTAGACGAAGCATTAGCAGGTTATTGCTATAACATAACTGTAATACTTGATAATAACTGATATGTAACAGTAATTGATGATGGGAGAGGTATTCCGGTAGACAAACATGAAAAAACCTGAAAATCAGCACTTGAAACAATATTTACAGTATTGCATGCCTGAGGAAAATTTGAGAATGAAGCTTATAAAGTTTCAGGTTGATTGCACGGTGTTGGAAGTTCAGTTGTTAATGCATTGTCAGAGTATATGTGTGTACAGGTTCACAAAGATTGAACTATCTATCAGCAGGAGTATATGTATTGATCACCTTTGGGTGAATTACAGCAAGTTGGCTCTACAGAATACAATGGAACTACAGTAACATTCAAGCCTGATCCTCAAATGTTTGAAACTACAGAATTTAGTTACAATATGATTTCAAGCAGACTGAAACAGTCAGCTTATCTTACTCCAGGTGTAACTTTTACGATAGTTGATAAAACACAAGACAAAAGACAAAGATACTATTTTGAAGGTGGTATAAGAACTTGGTTAAAAAATCTGGTAGGTGAGCAAAAAACATTAAGTAATCTTTTTGGAATAAACCAGGAAGGTGAAGACATAGCAGCAGATATATGTTTCCAGTATGTGGACAGCAACAATGATAATATGCTTTCATTTGTTAACAATGTTCATACTGTAGATTGATGAACTCACGTACAGTGATTTAAGAATGCATTGTTAAAGGTAATAAATGAAATGGCTCAATCAAAACAGGAGGTTGACAAAAAAATATGAGAATTTCAGATGTCTGATATAACAGACTGACTCTATGCTATAATATCCATAAAAATTCCAGAACCTCAATTTGAAGGTCAGACCAAATCAAAGCTTTGAAACAGTTATGTTAGAAAAGAGGTTGAAAAAATCTTGATTGAGTATTTAAGAAACTATTTCAAAGAAAACGAGGATGCTTTTAAGAATATATTAGAGAAAATAAAGCTTTCTGCCAAAGCAAGAATAGCTGCCAAGATGGCAAGAGAAACTGTGTTAAGAAAAAATGTAATAACAGGATGAGTATTACCTGGTAAATTATCTGACTGCAGTATCAAAAAAGCTGAATGAACAGAGCTTTATATAGTAGAGGGTAATAGTGCATGAGGATCAGCAAAACAGTGAAGAGACAGTAGTTTTCAGGCTATTTTGCCTTTGAGAGGTAAGATACTTAATACGGAAACAGCTAATATGCAAAGAATTATGCAGAACAATGAAATAAAGTCTTTGATAATAGCCTTGTGAGCAGGAGTAAAAGAAAATTTTGATCTGGAAAAGTTAAGATACGAGAAAATTATAATAATGACGGATGCAGATGTTGATGGGGCTCATATTAGAACTTTGTTGATGACTTTCTTTTTTAGGTATATGAGACCATTGATAGAGAATGGTAACTTGTATATAGCAGTACCACCTCTTTACAAACTAAAACAGTGAAAGAAAGAAACATATATATATCCTCCAAATGATGATCTTGATAAAGCAATACAGGAAAACAATTACTCACAAAACTCAGTTCAGATATCAAGATACAAAGGTCTTGGTGAAATGAATCCAAATCAGTTACGAGAAACTACAATGGATCCTTATACCAGAAAAATGATGCAGGTTGATATTGAAGATGCTCAGGAATCAGACAAATTATTCAGAATACTTATGTGAGAGGATGTAAGTATGAGAAAAAATTTCATATTAACTCATGCCAAGGATGTAAAAGAACTGGATGTGTAATAAAATTATAAAAAAAGCCCTGGGACTGCAAACAGACCCAGGGTTTTTAGGTTACCATTGAAGGATAGGGTTGAACGGAGTAGAAATGTAAATGGAAGTTCCATTACTTTCTGTGTCATCTTCTTCGGCAGTTTCTTCTGCATTGAGCTCATCAAGCATATAATTAACTGCCTTTCTGAGCTCTTCTCTGTCTACTCTTCCTTCGAAGGCCGGCATGGCTCCCATGCCATTGAGTGTGGAGTCAACAAGTGACTCTAGATCCAGATTCCTTCCTTCCCAGTCTGCTGGTTCTCCAAGAACCGGAGCACCAGCAGCACCGGTGTCGTGGCAGCTTGCACATGTTGGTGCTGTGCCACTTTCATAGATCTCCTGTCCAGCAAATGCCGGGACAGCAAGAAACAGAGCAATCAACGAAAAAACGATTTTGACTTTCATCACTCTCTCCTCCTTATAGGATGTTGGTAACCCTTATTCTTATACTTAAAAA
>CAZWWJ010000114.1:0-2451 GCA_964637495.1 uncultured Candidatus Peribacteria bacterium
AAAACCCCCTCCCTTCGGGTATCCCCCTTATCAGGGGGAGAACATCAAACCCTCCACTGCAAGCGGTTCCCTTCTCTTGTCAGGGAGAAAATTAGCCCCCTGATAAGGGGGCAGCTCGGCAATTTTGCCGAGCGGGGGTTTGTTTCTGTTTGCTAAAGCTTTGCTAAACTATTTACCAACAAATCATAATGAAATGAAAAATAAGCAATTCATAAATTATGATAAAAGCAAAAAAGACTTTGCCAGACAATTGAGAAAAAATCAAACCAAAGCAGAATGAATTTTTTGGCATAAGATATTGAAATTCCGCCCATTATGATACAAATTCACCAGACAAAAACCAATTTCTAACTTTATAGCAGATTTTTATTGTAGTAAATTATTGTTGATAATAGAACTTGATGGAGAAAGTCATAACGAAAAAATAGATTATGATAACGAAAGAAGCTTGGTTTTACAAAAATATTGAATCATAGTTATTAGATACAACAATTACGATATTTTCAAAAATTTGGAGGCAGTACAGACCGATTTGGAAAATAAAATTAAAGATAGGGAAAAAGAATTATTTTAAAGCTTGAAAATATAAATTTACCTTATTTTCATAACTATAGTCTTTCAACTTGAAAAAACTTACCCAATCGATAATATGAAAATAATTTAATTAAATTAATTTATACAAATGCTAAACTCAAATCCTCAACTAAAATCAAAAATAGATAAATTATGGGATACTTTTTGGTCTGGAGGGATTTCCAATCCTTTGACTGCTATAGAACAAATTTCTTACCTTATTTTTATGAAAAGACTGGATGAGATAGACAAACAAAACCTCAAAAAATCCCAAAGACTTTCTGGTTTTGATTATACTTCTGTTTTTGAGTGAACTTTTGAACACAACGGCCAAAGCTACGACAAACAAACCCTTAGATGGTCACATTGGTCTGAACTTCCAGCCGAGCAAATGTTTCCTTTTGTAAGAGATGTAGTTTTCCCATTCTTGAAAACCTTGGAGAATTGACACTGATTTACCTGAAGCCTCAAAGATGCTTCTTTCCTGATACCCAAAGCAAGTATGCTTGCAACTTCCATAAATATCATAGAAGAACTTAATATTACCGAACAAAATGAAGATACAGCTTGAGATATTTATGAATACCTACTTAGCGAAATCGCAACAGCCGGCAAAAACTGACAGTTCCGTACCCCAAGACATATTATAGAAACTATGACAAACATAGTAAATCCTACCAAATACGACAAAATTTTGGATCCTGCTTGTGGTACTGCAGGATTTCTGATATGAGCTTACAAACATATCCTGCAGCAAAACACATCTTCTACTGGAGTTATCCAAGACGAAGACGGCCAACACTATCTTGCTGACTTGCTTACAGAAGAAGACCGAAAGAGAATAAAACAAAAAAATCTACACTGATACGATTTTGATAGTACTATGGTAAGGATTGCAAATATGAACAGTATAATGCATGGGATTTCCAATCCAAATATTGCTTATGATGATACTTTGTCCAAGGGCTTTTCTCACCAGGAAGAGTTTGATGTAATTCTTGCCAATCCGCCATTTACCTGAAGCATAGACAAATCTGATGTTCACAGTGATTTTACTATATGAACCAACAAGACAGAACTTTTGTTTGTAGAACTTATTTACAACAAACTTGTTACCTGAGGCAGGGCAGCAGTGATTGTACCGGATTGAGTGCTTTTTGGAGCTTCGAATGCACACAAAAAACTAAGGAAACTGATAGTAGAAAACTCTTGATTGAATGCAGTGATTTCTTTGCCCGGATGAGTTTTTCTACCTTATGCTTGAGTTAGTACTTCTATACTTGTTTTTACCAAAGGTGATACTACACAAAAAGTTTGGTTTTATGATGTAGAAAAAGAGTGATTTGCTTTGGACAACAAAAGAACACCTTTGGACAAACAACAAGATGATTTACCTGATTTGATTCAAAAATACCAGGATATAGTAGAAAAAAGAAATTATGATGCAGTTCCTAGAGAAGATGATCGCTGGTTTTTTGTATCCAAAGATGAAATAGTGGACAATGACTATGATCTAAGTATTTCCAGATACAAAAATATAGAATATCAGCCAATAGAGTACGAAAAACCAGAAAAACTAATTCAGGATATCAAAGATATAGAAAGCAATATATGGAAAAAGTTGGAGGAGTTGTAGTTTTGTTGTTTTCTATTAATATCTTGATTTCATTATTAGATATTGTGTACATTTTAATATTGTAGGACAGATGATTTTCTTTGATTTAAGACAAAGCCATCTTTCTAATAGCAGTAACATATTACATAAAAATTTTTTTTTGTTTTGAAGATGTATTTTTGGTTGATATTTTTTATTTAAAAATTATATTAGTCTTGCCATTCATACCTCAACCTTTGGAGGTGATTATGATGGAGTATAGA
>CAZWWJ010000115.1:0-2415 GCA_964637495.1 uncultured Candidatus Peribacteria bacterium
GTTCAACATTGTTATATGAAGAGACAAAAGATGATGATTTTTTCAAAAAATAATAATTTTTGGATAAATTTTATTCTTCATAAATATGAGTCAAATGTTTATCATTATCTTTAATTCTTTTTTCTTGTGAAAGATATAACGATGATATAAGTACAATCAAACCAAATACCATAATTAGAAATTTGGTTAAAAAGTCTCCATTATCAAATGACAACCAAGGAGATATTACTAATACAACTCCTGCTAATACTCCTGCTTCTGTTCCTGACATTATATTATTTCCTCCCATAGAAATAGTTCTAATATATTTTTATTTAAATTAAAGAAGGAAAACCTAAGGAAATTCCTATATTTTTTTCAATAACTCCTTATACTCGTTAATATCCATTACAACAAGATTATCATCTACATTATAATGACCTGTTACTTTGACAACATTGCTGTTGCCCATTCTTTTTACTTTAGTAGTTATCATTTTTAATTTTTCAAAATTAATGTGTATCCTCTTGGATTGTCTCCACTATACCATATATAGTATTCTCCCCATTCATACAACTTCTCATTATTACAAGGTTTTTCGATTGAACTAATTACATCATAATTTTCTTTGTATTCGTCAAATGTAGGGCACTTCTTTTTTGCTTCATCTTCTTCGTCAAGAAAATCATAGAAGTCTCGTAGTGCTTCTTCTTCACTACAAGAATTTTCAGCCATATTTTCAATTACTTCTCTTGTTTCTTCCAATGAATACTGGATATATGGTGTATATCCTGATACTTGAATATAACCGTTTTCTTCTTTTGGGTATTGTGCTATTTCTACAAATATACAACCTGATACCATCGATATATTGAATAATCTATTTATATTTTGACATCCAATGAATTCTTCAAAATTGAATTCTCGGAGTAATTCATCATCGGTGCTAAGATTACATAACTCTTTCATGAATTCTATCTCGTCTTGAATAATCACATCAATGACATCATCTTCATATTTGCTTATTCTCTCTTGTTCTTTACTACTATGATATTTTTCCATTTTTCTTTAACTCCTAGAGGTTTTCGACCTCCTATATATTATATGTATTCTTTTATTTATAAATGTTTCTATTTGTTTTCATTAATATATAATATATTATAATTTTTGATTAGAACTTTTTGTTTTTTTATCAAGTTCTTTAGTAACGCTATCAATCATTATTTATCACTCCATTTTTTACTTTTAATTATATTTTTTAATTTTTGAAAAATATTAGATTTGTTTTCCTCATTTCTTAATTCTTTTAACTTTTTCATATCAATATAATCCCTATTTTTTTCTTTAAAAGAAGTTTCAACTGCATTAACTTTATTAGATTCTTTACCATATACTACTTCTTTAAAATATTTTTTGGATTTTTGTTGTTTATATAGTTTTAATTCAACGCAATTGTGTTTTTCGGGTAATCTATGGTCAGAACAAAAAAGTTCTCCACAAAACTTACATTTAAATGGAACTGTTTTTATTTCAGTGTCACAAAACTCGCAGTTCAATTTATTCAATCACCTCAATAGTTACTTTGACTTTTTTTCCTTTGATTTGATCACCAAGTTTTTTTGGAACTTGAATTCTTGCATCATTTCCCACTACTTTAACTTTTTGATGAAATTCATAGTGAAAATCAGATATTTTTTCATAAGGAATATATTTTGGCATATCTTTTAAAGAATTTATTTATTTATAAACTTTTTCGGTTGAATAAAGAAAGATTTATAAATAAAGGAGTTGATATAATATTAAAATTCAGGAATGGGACCTCCCGAAACTAAATCGGGAGTACCAAAACTAAGTGTTGGTAGCACTTAGCCATTCCTGAATTGTCAAATATATTGAGGCCAAAATGGACAATTCAGTTACTAATAATAAGACGCTCGACATTTATAAAGATGTCGCTAAAAAGAACTTAAAAGCAGCTTTTAGAGCTGAAAAAAACAATCAAATCAATACTTATGGAAGAAGAACTTATATAAGTAAGTTAATTGATTCTTGGAGATCTGATTCTAATTCAGGCACTAAAAACTATTGGTTGGAGGTGTCAGAATGAACTTTTCACAAAAACATTTATGTGAAAATGTGTGTGTGTGGTTTTGCGAAAAACTAAGTTGGTTTTCTTATGATGAAAAAAATAACACTCAGACTATTATATACGCGCGAGACCACAAAAACAGTTTAGAGAGTTACTCTCCATTATTTCTATGTGGTTTTTTTATCACAAATAATAATCTAAGAGTTACTCTTCAGTTACTCAACAATAACTCTTTGGGAGGTGAGTTGTGATGAAAAGAGTTAGTGAGTTCTTACTGAGATTAACTCCTAAAGAGAAACAAGAGTTTGATGATTTATTTGAGAGATTAGAAAATGAGTGTGATATTA
>CAZWWJ010000116.1:0-2403 GCA_964637495.1 uncultured Candidatus Peribacteria bacterium
TAATCTTTTTGTTGCAGCATAAGAAAGATGGTTTAAATTTTTTTTGCTTAACAAGAAATATATTATAATATTATACTTTTTAAGCTATATGTTATATAATTTTCTCATATTAAAAATTACTTGATGAATCCATTACTTGTTTTTTCTAATTGTAGGCTTATATGATTATATAATTAAAATTTGTAAAATGTCTTTAAATTACTTTTACTTTTGATTATAATATGTTAAAGTTTTATTTGATATGCTTTTATTATAAATTATGAGACAAACAATTTCACATTTTTTCCAAAAAGAAGTTTCGGAAAAGGTTAGATTATTGAACATTAGTTTTTCTGATGAGATGATTTTGCAGTTGAAAGAAACAATAGAAAAAGAAAACAAAAATCAATATATAATATGACTTACCTGAACTATATGATCCTGAAAATCATATATTGCTAACCAACTAACAAAAGAATGACAGGCACTTGGTTATAATATTCATAATATAGATCTTGATTCTATAGGACATGAGCTTCTAATGTATTCTGATTCTGTTTTGGCCAAAGAAACAAGAAGAAAAATTACTCATGAATTCTGAGAAGACATTCTGGAGAATGATTGAAGTATTAATAAACAAAAACTATCAGAGATTGTTTTTTCTAGTCAGGAAAAACTTGATGTATTGAATAAAATGATGAGAAAGCCAATGATTCTCAGGACATTAAAAAAAATAGAAGACAAAGAAGGGATAATTATTCTGAATGGAGCAATTATATGTGATTTTGATCGAACAATAATGTGTAATAACAAAATTGTATTTATAGATACAGATGAGCACACAAGAATTCAAAGAATCATGGAAAGGGATGGTATAGATAGACAGAAAGCAGTTCAGAAATCCAATGCTCAGCTTTGAACCAAGGATAAAATAAATAAACTTTCAAAGAAAATAGATGAATTTGATTACGGAGATAGTATAGTTTTTGAGAATGATCAACCAGATTATGAGGATATTCAGAAACTTTTATCTAATATAGTAGAAAAAATTTAAAAACTCTTGATTTATTTAAAAAATTTGTTATACATAAAATGTCAATTAGAAAGATTATCTTATAATACTGGAAGAGGTGAGTATGTCTAACCGTGCTATTTCAGCAATTGTCGGAGTGGTTGCTTTGATCCTAATAATAGTAGCAAAAGCTGCATCTTTTGTTGTAAACTCCGAGGAAGCTGAAAAGGACAGATACCATTCAGAAGAGGAAAGGCAAATGCTTGAGGAACTTAGAGAGGATGTGTCTTCTCTGGAGGAACGATTAGAATGAACCATATGTACAAGACCCCGTTGAATACTTCGGGGTCTTATGATTATTTAGATTAAATAAAAAACTCAGAAATGAAATTAGTACTAGAATATGTTAAAAAAGCAAAAGTAAAATCTTGAGATAAGGAGAATAATATATGAGAGGGGCTTCTTGTTTATGTTGGCATAACAAAAGAAGATATTCAGGAACCTTCTATAACAGAAAAGGTGGCAAGAAAAATTGTAAGTCTAAGATTGATAACAGATGAAAATGACAAGATAAATTATTCTGTAAGCGATATTAATTGAGAGGTTTTGCTTATTTCTAATTTTACTTTGGGAGGTAAAAATTCAAAGGGTAATAAACTTGATTTTTTGCAGAGTGCATGATATCAGGAAGCTAATGATTTGTTTGACAAGCTTGTAGAAGAAGTAAGAGATTATAATATTCAGGTTAAGACAGGTTTTTTTGGTGAGAATATGGAAGTAGAACACCAGAAACTTGGTCCTTTAACTTATTATCTGGAATATTAAAAGCTCTTGAAAAAAAAATTTTTTTTATTATTCTTATAAGTAGAAGGGGATGACATAGGTATCGATGGGAGTAAGGTGCTGTGGATAACTGCCTCCACTGGATGGTAGTACCCAGTATAAACAATCTACCAACCAAAAAGTGCAGAGAATAAATCAAGATTAAGCGCAGCAAAAGCATACTTTCAACCAGCTTTTGCATAGGTTGAAGCTTTTGCTGCCAAAAACCCTGATAAGTGATGCCTCCTAGCTATCAGGGTAGGAAAAAAGGAGGTTTTAACTTACAAATTATATCTTAATTAAAAGAGGTGATGCCTGTTTGTGGGCTCAGCCTGCTCCTGTCTCTGTTTACTGTTCAGGGAAGTTTTTCTGGATAATAAACAGAGGCAGGAGAAGAATACACAAACTATGGGGGTAGATGTTATCCGCGGCAACTCTCAGACATGGGTTCGATTCCCATCATCTCCAATTTTTTAAAAGAATTTTTTAGATTTATAAGTAGGGTTTTGTAAAACCTTTTTTTTATTAGAGATAAAAGTATCTAGATTTTAATAGATTGCCCAAAATTTTGAAATCAATAGTTATTATTT
>CAZWWJ010000117.1:0-2382 GCA_964637495.1 uncultured Candidatus Peribacteria bacterium
CTTTCTTTATAATTACAAAACAACAATTTTTCTTGATTAGCAGACAAAAATATTTATAAACTAAATGTAAATTTAATTCCTAATTCATATAAAACATGAATTATAGTAACGAATCAATGGACAGAATAGAAAAAATAAAAAAACTAAAAAACGCAGGTGTTATCCCGTATGCAGACAAATTTGAAAAAAAATATGATATTCAGGAAATAATAAATCTAAAAGAACAATATACCAAAGACTCTAACAATCTTATGCAAGACTGAGCAAATCGTGATTTCAAAACAGCAGGAAGACTTGTATCTTTTCACAGTCACGGTAAACTAGCTTTTGGAAAAATCAAAGACCACTCTTCTACTATTCAGGTATGTTTTGTTAAAAATTCAGTAAAATTCAATACCTGAGAACAAGAATTAGAAGAACTGGAAATAGAAAATGAAACCAAAAATGCATACAAAATCATGGAAAAACTTGTTGATATAGGAGATTTCATAGGCATAGAATGAGACCTTTTTTACACCAAACACTGAGAACTTACTTTGTTTGTTGATGTTTTTCAAGTACTTTCAAAAGCAATAAGACCTTTGCCAGAAAAATGGCACGGACTTAAAGACGAAGAACTTATATACAGACAAAGATATCTTGATCTAATAGCAAACGAAGAAAGTTATCAAAGAATGATTTTTAGATCAAATTTTATGAAAACATTGAGAAAATTTTATGAAGAAAAGTGATTCCTGGAAGTAGAAACACCTATACTTGGTAACGCTGCAAGCTGAGCAGCTGCTAAACCCTTTGTAACCTATCATGAAGACTTTGAGCAAGACTTTTATCTTAGAATATCACCAGAAACAGCATTAAAAAAAGCCACAGTTGGCAGATTTGAAAAAATTTTTGAAGTTGCAAGAAATTTTAGGAATGAATGATCTGATCCATCTCATATGCAGGAGTTCACATCGGTAGAACACTATGCAGCTTGGTGGAATTTTGAAGATAATATGAAATTTACAGAAGAAATGTTTGATTATCTTTTCAAAAATCTTGAGATGCACAAAAAAATCAACATAAAAGACAAGGAATGAAATGTTAAAGAGGTTGACTGGACTACTCCTTGGGAAAGAGTTGACTATATTCAGTGAGTTAAAGAAGCTTGTTGAATTGATGTAAGCAACTATCAAGAATGAGAAGAAGAAAAACTCCTTGAAGACATCAAAAAAGCCTGAGTAGAATTTGAATGAATGAATCAGATGTGATTAGCCAGTCTAATTGACAACCTGTACAAAAAAGTACTTAGACCAAATATCGTATGACCTGCTTTTGTATACAATTATCCAAAAACAATGCAACCACTTTCCAGAACATCAGACAAAAATTCAAATATTGTAGAACAATTCCAGTTAGTGGTAAATTGATGGGAGATTGTTAAAGCTTATTCTGAACTTGTTGACCCTATACAACAAAAAGAAAACTTTGATGCTCAGGCTGAAGCACTAGCAAGATGAGATGAAGAAGCTACAAGTAGTGATGATGAGTTTTTGCTTGCTATGGAATATTGAATGCCTCCTCAGTCAGGTTTGGGTATGTGAATAGATAGAGTTTTGGCTTTACTTACAGAACAGGATAATATGAGAGATGTGGTGCTATTCCCTTTGATGAAAAAAGAAGATGATACTAATTAATATACTAATTAAACTTTATGGAATCACCAAGACTGGATATAAACAAAATTTCTTCAAAGCGAAGATGAAAAATATTAAAATATGCTTTTTGTATATCCAATATTCTTGGACTTTCCAACATCAATATCTGAAAAAATGTAAAAATATCAAAGTATGCTGTTATCAGGGGCAATGTAAGCATTGGAAATTGAAGTTTTATTGACAGCAGAGCTGTTATTGAAAACAGCACAATCTGAGAGAACTGCAATATATGATGTGAAGTTAAAAATTCTACTATATGAAATAATGTAAATTCAAAACACCCAAATACTAACATACTAAATGCTACAATTCAGGATAACTGTAATATAGGAGCATGAGTTGTATTTGCAAACTATGATTGAAACAAGAAATGAGAATTTAAAGTTGAGGAATGAAGTTTTATTTGATCTAATTGCACTATTATATTAAAATCAGAGAAAGGGAAAGTAAGATATATTGCCAAAGATTCTTATATTCCTGCATGAACAAAACTTAAAAAAGATGTTTTAAGTGAATGAAGTTTAGTTCTCCAAGATAAACACTGATACATTTATGAACTACAAGAATGAGCTTATAAGTACATAAGAAAATAATATATCTTTTGTTAGCCTAAAACCAAGTATTTTACTTATTGTAATTAATCAACCAAAATGCACCACTAATTAATATAATATAGTCTAGTATT
>CAZWWJ010000118.1:0-2357 GCA_964637495.1 uncultured Candidatus Peribacteria bacterium
ATTTGTCCTGCTATATCAGAAACTTCAACTCAAGATTCTTTTGCACTTGATACTAGCGATCTTAGAGCTTCTAATGAATTCACAGATAAACAATCTCTTGGTCTCTCCAAAATTTCTGCTGCTTTTTGTAATATATCATATGGACTCATAACCTCATGTAACTGCCTTGAAGTTCTTTCAGAAACCTCTCCAGATTGTTCACATCCAGCTTTTGAATCTTCTTCAGGTATTTTTTTTCAATTTATTTTACTTCTCATTTTTCTTTTTTTTAGAAGATAAATTTATTTTCTTTTAATTATTTTATTCTTTATGTCAACAAATTTCTATGAAAATTTTATTTCAAAACCACACAGTGAAATAACACAGAAAAAGGCATTTTATAGGAGTATAATAATATTACTTATATACCAAATTTTTGTATTCTATTTTTTGCACAAAAATTTTATTATTTATACTTAGAATAAGATTTTTTGAGCACATAAAATTTTTGAAATTAGATTACTAACTATTTTATTTACAGTCTTTTTTCCTTTTAAATAACTTTCATAATAAAATAACAATCTACATTTCTTCATTAAAAACTAACAATGTTTCCGGTGAGTATCAACTTAGTATCTGATATTTTTAAAATTTTCTTTCATAAAACTGCTGAAAGTTAGAAACAGCTACTCTTAAAATAAAACTAAATATACAAAATTAAATATTGAAACTTAAAAAAAAATCTTTATTGTCTTACCAATTTAATTAATAAAAAAGATTATATGAAACTAATAAGCTTAATAATGCTGGTAATTTTATCATCTTTGATGGTATGATGTATTGATGATTTAACTGATCAGCAGGATACTAGTGAACCAACTCAACAGGATCAGGAAACCACTATGCAAGACCAGGAAACAAACGATCAGGAAGTTTCTGAAGAAGAATTAGAAGAATTAATGCAACAACAGCAACAAGATATTCCAGAACCACCTGAAGATACTTCTGAAGCTGCAGAAGGTCATGAGGTAGTAGTTAATTATATATGAACAGATGAAGAAGGTGAAGTTTTTGATACTACTTATGAAGAAATTGCTCAGGAAGAAGGAGTTTATCAGGAACAAAGAGAATATTGACCTCTTCCTTTCACACTTGGAGCCTGAGAAATGATACCCGGATTTGAAGAAGCTGTAATAGGTATGGAACAGTGAGAAACCAAAGAAGTAACTATTCCTCCTGAAGAAGGATATGGTGAGCACAGAGAAGAGTTTATTGAAAACATACCAAAACAAGAACTTGAACAAATGTGAATAGAAGCAGAAGAAGAATGAGAAATTCTGGATCTTGGAGGTGCATTCGGAGAAGTTCTTTCAATTACAGAAGATGAAGTAGAAATAGATTTCAATCCTCCAATGGCAGGGGAAACTATGAATTTTGAAATAACAGTTGAGGAAATAAACAATTAGTATTTTAAAACTTCCAATAAGAAAATGGAAAATCATATAATATCTACTCTACAACTGGAAGACAAAAATATTCTTTTCAATCTTTTTGAAAAAGCAAAAAGTTTTCATCAGCAGGATTTTAATAATAATATAACCAAAACCTGCAAAGACAAAATCCTTGGTAGTTTATTTTATGAACCAAGTACCAGAACAAGAATGTCTTTTGAATCTGCAATGATAAAACTTTGAGGAAATGTCATAACAACTGAAAATGCTACTGCATTTTCTTCTACCACCAAATGAGAAACTCTGGAAGACACAATAAAAATACTCTGAAGTTATACTGATATAATAGTATTAAGACATTACGAGGAAGGTTCAGCAGACCGTGCCAGTAAAGTAAGTGAAAAACCCGTTATTAATGCCTGAGATGGTATATGAGATCATCCAACTCAGGCTTTGCTTGATATTTATACAATATGGGAAAAATTCAAAGACATCAACAACAAAAAAATTACTCTGATCGGAGACTTAATTAACTGAAGAACAATACATTCACTTATAAGACTCCTTTCACTTTTTGATCTGAAAGTAAATCTTGTTTCTCCAGAAGAATTAAAACTCCCGGAAAAATACAAAAATATTCTAAAAGAAAAATGAATACAATATCAGGAGTATGAAACTTTTGAAAATATTATTTCAGAAACTGATGTTTTTTATGTTACAAGAGTTCAGAAAGAAAGATTTTCTTCTTTTGAAAAATATGAAAAACTCAAAAACTATTACATAATAAATCAGAATGATGTAGACAGAATGAAACAAAACAGCATAATAATGCACCCTTTGCCAAGAACTACTGAACTACCTGTAGAAATTGACTCAACAAATCAGGCTGTTTATTTTCAGCAGGCAAAAAATTGACTTTATACAAGG
>CAZWWJ010000119.1:0-2216 GCA_964637495.1 uncultured Candidatus Peribacteria bacterium
CATTTCTTTTTGTTGTGCTAACCATAATATCTAAAAACATAACTTGTAATTATCCCGTAAATTCAAAAAATTTATAAATATACAAATCACAAAAACAAGATTTTTTGAAACTTTGTAATACAAAAAAATTATTTGTTCTTGATAAACATAGCATCTCCAAAACTAAAAAATCTATACTCTTCTTGGATAGTATAATTAAATTTTTATCTTAACAATTCCAATACCTTTTCTTCTTGTTCCAAGTTTTCTTGTATTTCTTCATAAATAGGTGATGACGCAAGTGTAAAATCATAAATTAATTTACATCAGAATATATTTTTTCTAAATTTAAGACAATCTTCTCTATCATTTGCTATTACTTCATTAAATTTATCTATTTTTTCAGTATTTTCATTTAATTTATGATAAAAATAATTCTGAAAAAAATTAAAAGTTTCCTGATAATCAAAAAATCGATTGTATCTTCCTTTATCCAATGGCTCCAAATAATTACCAAAAAAATTCCTTACTTTGGTTATATATTCATATTTAAGAGCATTATCATTTATCTTGTCTGGTTGTGTGTTGGATAAATTATTTTTTGTTTTTTTTCTAAGTTCCTTTTTCATAGCTTCTGGAATATCATAATTTTCTAATATAACTGTCAATGAACTCAAATAAAGTCATCTAGCAGTTATTCAAGATGTAGTATGCGTGAGAATTCAATTGCTATCATAGAAATAATTATTAACAAAATTATCAAGTGTTTCCAAATAAATAAAACACCTCTCATAATCACCTATATGACAAGAATACCTTGCCATTCATGATATATTTCTCATCTTTGTGTGTAAGTATGGTGATAGCATTTTAGTTGCTTCAATAAAATCAAAATCCATAGGATATTGAAATTCATAACTCTTTAGAATATTGTTTAACTTTATTGTTGATTTATGAAAAAATTCACTTTCATAATAATCTCTGAAAACATCTTCGTGATTTTCTAATCATTGTTCTACAAGTCTTTGATACTTAGGATCTTCATAATACTCTAAATCTTTATCTAAATATTTATCACGGTCAAACCCTTTATCTTCCCAAAAATAAGAATTGACTTGATGTATTCATTCAGGGGCATAGCGCGAATTTTGAAGTTCTTCAGGAATGTTTTCATTATATTCTTCTAAAAACTCTTTTACTACTATTATTCAATTGTCTTCATCATCCAAATCATTATTGTATCACTGAACCTGGAAAAAATCTTCTTCTATTTCTTTTAATTCTACAGATACACCTCTATTAAAATATACAAACATTACAAAAAATGTGATTATCAGGATACCAGAAATCACAAACAATCATTTGAATCTATTTCCTGAGGTTAAAAATTTCTGATCAATTTCTTCTTGGTCTTTGCTCTGCAAAATTTTGTACTGTATTATTCATTGTAAAATAATATAAAAGAAAAATATAGTAATATAATTTGATAACAAAACTATTCAATACTCTCTTTCAAATAAAAATCAAACCACTACACCTACTGCCAATAATAAAAAAACTGAAATATTCCAAAAAATAGTATTAATTGGTTTATTTTTCATATATCATATAAACAATGGGATTAATATCAGAAGTGGGATGATAGTTGAAATCAAAAAAATCAGATTAAAACTTAATTCAGTTAGAAAAATCCAAATAAGTCCCAAAAAAAATAACAAATAAATTACTAAGAATCCAAAAATTAAAAAATTATATATATTTTTTTTGTATTTTAGTAAAATAATCAACATTATAAATGAAACCAAAGATACTGCAATAAGTATTCGGCTAATTTCTATTATATCTCATTCTTCCAATCTTCCTTTTTCTAAGGCATCTCATAATCATCATAACAATGCAGAAATTTCACTTGGACCAGCAGAGAAAAGTACAAGTAAAAACCAAGAAAAAAGAATATTTATATCTTTTCAGTAAATTATCAATAACAAACTACTAAACACAAATAACAATCAGCAAACAAATATTAACAATTGTTTTCAAAATGGGATTTTTATGCTTGTGTTAGACATTTTTTAATAAATTATCAATTAAATTTAAAATAATTTATAAATACATATATCTCAAAAACAAGATTTTTTAAAACATGGTAATATAAAAAAATTACTTATTCTTGATAAACATAGCATCTCCAAAACTAAAAAATCTATACTCTTCTTGGATAGCAAAATGGTATGCAT
>CAZWWJ010000120.1:0-2165 GCA_964637495.1 uncultured Candidatus Peribacteria bacterium
TGTTGATGGGTATTGGTTTGTGGAGATGATACGATGATTAAATATTTTAAACGACAAAAAGAATTAATTGAAGAAAATAAGAAGCTCAGAAGACAGCTTGAATCGTCTTTAGATTTTTCACTCAGGCGAATTAATGAATTAGAACAACACAAGACATATTATATATATGTCGATGATTATGATTCTGCTAAAAAAATGATAGAGTTCATTAATAGAATAAAAACAAAGTCTTTATTCACAATACCAAACATTATTATCTTATCAAAAGATATAAAAATAAAGGAGAGTGATAAAAATAGATAGGTTTTTGTATAATCCAAGATATGCAGATATGCTAAACTATCTTGAGATGAAAGGAGTATGCAAAGTTAGCGAGTTACAAAAAAAGTCTGGAATGAATTACGGACATCTTGTGACAGGAGTTCTTCCAGACTGGCATAGGAAAGGTTACCTTTGTATGAAGAAGAACCTTAAGGATTACGACATAGAGCTGACAGAGCATGGCAAAGAGATAGCGAAAAAAGTAATAGAGCTTACAACGATAGTGAAAAGAGGACCAAAGGTGAATAATGATGGAAGAACAGCAACAGGCACAGCAACCAACACCATACAAAGTGGACAGAAAACAACCAAAAAGAACCTATGAAGTTCTTGATAATGGAGATGTATTGATGAAAGAAGTGCAAGAGTCAGATGTATATTTTCATTATAGGGATTTTGTAACATATCATAGGAATTTCTTAGAGCTTAAGAAAGAGACACAAGAAGCTATGAGTGAAGAACGGATTAAAGAGCTTGAGAAGCAGAGTGCGAAGCTTGATAAGGATATAAAAGAAGTTGAGCAGATTCTGACAAAATCTGAAGACCTGACAAAAAAAGAGTATGAGAAGATGAAGAAAGAGAATCTCAAGACTGCAATCCGTGATTTATTGAAACAAGACAAACCAAGTGTAGATATGGCAGTAGGCATTAAGCAGAATAATCCTGCAGAAGTGGTCAGTGAGATTATAAGCTCTTTAAGTGAGGCAGAGAAATCAAAATGGTCAAAGCTACTGGCAAAAGCAAAAAGGTCAAAAAAATGATTTCTTATGATGCACAGAGGGATTGTAAGGAGCTTACGGAATATGGTGATGATAATGAGAGTAGAGACGAAAAAACTAAAAAACGGAAAGCAAGAGAACTTTAGCATTCATTCATCAAGGGAAGTATCTCCTGAAGAGCTTGAAATGATAAGCGAGGTGTTATTAAATGAACAATCTGATGATTAGTATTAAGAATTTTGTATTTTTATTTCTATCTGTTTCTATATTATCTCTATCTGTTTTTTTAATTATTGATAATTTTTTAGTAGTAGAAGAAACAGAAACGGAATATAACACAACAATAGTGGATTGCAATGAATGGAATTATGACCAGTGTATAGACAGTGACAGCGAGTTATTTGGAGCAGATGTGAAGCAAAAAATCTGCTTTAATCAATGTGTTCATTATGAGGTGGAAGAATGAAAATAGGAGATATAGTATTTTTCAGGAAGAACGAGAGTTTTGTGTCTAGGATAATATCTTTTGTCACAGGTTCTTCTTTTTCCCATGTTGGAATTATATACGATATTGAGAACAAAGGAGTCGTTATTGCTGAGGCATTAGCTATTGGTTTCAATTTAAACTATTACAATACGGAAGATTTTTTGTTGAAGATGGCGACAGGAAAACGATTATTAAAGACAGGAAACCTGAATCCGAAAAAGGTCAAAGATGCGATAGACCGAAAAATAGGAAGACCTTATGGGTTTGTTGATTTGTTTAGAATTTTAGTGTATAAGCTGACAGGA
Organism: uncultured Candidatus Peribacteria bacterium; assembly: GCA_964637495.1. GTDB lineage: Bacteria > Patescibacteriota > Gracilibacteria > Absconditabacterales > Absconditicoccaceae > CAZWWJ01. Next base: position 1,833 of record CAZWWJ010000120.1, read on the forward strand.
AAGACTATTGGAGAAGACTGCTCTAGAAAACTAATCTGTTCTGAGGCAGTAGCAAGAGTCATTTATTCGGCTAATAAGCGAAAAGATTTAAGCAAAGAGTATAATAAGCCATTTGATTTTATTACTCCTGATGATATTTTCATGAGTAAGTATTTTTGGATGACTGAGCCAAAAGTGACTATTAACTTATAATCTTGGTTTGCACCTTTTCCAAGATGAGCCATGGGGAGTTTTCTCACACAACGCCCGCCCATATCAGCTTTCTCCTCATGGCTTTTTTCTTTCTTTTATAAATGAATTTAGGTATAAATAGAAACATTTATATATTACCTT
>CAZWWJ010000121.1:0-2139 GCA_964637495.1 uncultured Candidatus Peribacteria bacterium
AACTCTTAAATTAAATAAAGTTTTTAAAGCTATGAAAGAAGAAATTCAGTTAATTTGGTTCAAAAAAAATCTTCGTGTGGAGGACAACAAAATTCTAGAGAAATTAAACTCAAATACCCCTTCAGTTTGAGTATATTTTTTTGAATCAAAAATTATTAAAGCTCTGGATTATTCTGATTTTCATCTTAAATTTCATTTGGATTGTTTGATAGGTTTATACAAAAACTTACAAAAATTAAATATTCCGCTGCTTTTCTTAGAGTCTGATCTGCCTGAAGGTTTTGATTTTTTTCTTGATAATTATAGATTAACAAGAGTATTTTCTCATGAAGAAACTTGAAACTTTATAACTTATAATCGTGATATACAGGTAAGGAAATATTTTGAATCAAATTGAATTGAATTTATAGAATATCCAACCAATTGAGTAGTACGCAGACTAAAAAACAGAGACAAACGAGCAAAGATAAGAGATCAAAGGTTTAGTAAAGTATTATATACTCCAAAAATTATGCAAAACACTCCAAATATTTCTGATCAAATTGTTGAAACTTCAAAAGCTACATTTAAAAAATACCGAAACAAAACAAAAAGTATAAAAACCATTCAAAAATGAGGGGAAGAAAATGCAGTAAGAATATTGAATAGTTTTCTGGAAGAAAGAAGTATAAATTATTCAAGAAATATATCTAAACCTCTGGAATCTATGGATTCATGCTCCAGATTATCTCCCTATATTGCATCCTGATGTATTTCCATAAAATATGTTCTTAAAGAAGCTAGTAAAAAAATAGTTACATTAAAACAAAAAAGTGATAAAGACTCCAATCAACATGCTAAATCAATAAATTTTTTCCTTGCAAGGATATTCTGGCAAAGTCATTTTATTCAAAAACTTGAATCTAATCCGGAAATTGAATTCAATAATCTGAATCCTGTTTTTGATAAGGTTCGTAATCAGGAGAATAAATACCTTATTGATAAGTTTTTTGCTTGAGAAACCGGTATACCATTGATTGATGCAATAATTTTGCAGCTAAATTCGACAGGTTGGTGTAATTTTCGTAGTCGTGCAATGCTTGTTAGTTTTATTTGTAATACCTGTATGCAGCCATGGCAAAGTGTTAGTAAAAAACTTGCAAAGCTCTTTGTTGATTATGAACCCTGAATTCATTATCCTCAGTTGCAAATGCAGTCCTGAACTACATGAATAAATACCATTCGTATTTATAATCCTGTTGTTAATTGAGAGAAATATGATCCTTGGTGAAACTTTGTATGCAGGTATATTCCCAAGCTAAAAAAACTACCCAAAGAATATATTCACAAACCTCGAGAGTGGCATGGATTTTATAATCTTGATTATCCAAAGCCAATAGTTGATTTGTATCAGGCAAACAAAGAAGCTCGTGATATATTGTGGTCTTTGAAGTCCAAAACACCAAAATCAACAAAAAATAAAATTCAGGAAAGATATTGAAGTAGGAAAAACACTAAAACCAATCCCAAGAATCAATGAAGATTATTTTAATTAAAATAGTTATGGGGGGGATTTGGGAACTTTTTTTGAAATTAATTTATGGAAAATGATATTGACTTTTTCTTTTAAAAATTTAATGTATCAATCCCATAATATAATTTGGAGGGAGGTTTGAAATGAGAGTCTTTTGTATTAGTGAAATTCTTTTTTCTCCTGGGGATTTTTCAACATTTGTTGCTTTACCCAAAGGGGCTGATGCTAATCTAACTTATATAGATTATGATGAATATATGGGTTTGGCAACATATAGAGCTTTTTCTGTAAGCAGAACAACATCACTTGCAATTGGGGATGAAATTATATTTCCAGTTTCAAATCTACCAGCCATTCCATTTTATGATGGAGAGAGTGTTTATACCCACCAAGGAGAGGTGAGTTTTGTAAAAGCTCAAGTAGTTAGGGAAGAGTTCTAATCTTTCAAACATACTTGGGCATGTCCCAAGTATGTTTTTATTAATATAAAAAGGTTAAATTTAGAATTATGTTTAAGGAAATTTAAATACTAACCTTCGGCACTTTTATTGAATAAAATTTAAAAAAACATCAGTTCTTAACTTGTAAAATTAAATACAAAATTTTGCATAAAAGCTGGAAATTTT
>CAZWWJ010000122.1:0-2050 GCA_964637495.1 uncultured Candidatus Peribacteria bacterium
TTTTTAGTTTTTCTAAAAAACACTCATAACAATCTATGTTACAAGTGCTTATATTTCTTTCAAGAAATGAACAAGAATAATTTTATCTTACTGTCACTGATTTTGCAAGATTCCTTGGTTTATCTATTGCCCTGTTAAGATACAAAGCAACATAATATGCAAGAATCTGACCAACTATTGCAGTTAAAAAAGGATAGAGTTCTTTCTTGATCTCTGGAATATTAATATGAAAATCCGCATTATTTATTTCCTGATCTCATACTGTTATAACAACTCAATCTCTTGCTTTTATCTCTTCTATGCTGCTTATATTCTTATCAAAAAACATATCACCTGGGGAAAGGACAATACTTGGAAGGTTTTCATCTATCAAGGCAAGGGGTCAATGCTTTAGCTCTCCTGCAGCGTATGCTTCACTGTGAAGATAACTTATCTCCTTGAATTTCAAAGATGACTCATAAGCTATTGGCAACTGATCTCATCTTCCAAGAAAAAAGAAGTTATTGTATTCTTTCAAATGTTCTGCTGCTTCCTTGATTTCATAAGTATTCTGAATTATCTTTCTTACCTTATCAGGTAGTTGCTGGATATTTTTCAAAAGATTTTCAAACTCAGCAAGATTTAGATCTTTTTTCTGTCCAAAATACATAGCCATCAAGAGGATAGACATCACCTGAGCTGTAAATGCTTTTGTACTTGCCACTCCTACCTCAGTTCCTGCTCTTAGAAACAACCCAAAATCAGTTTCTCTTGATATACTTGAACCTACTACATTTACTAACCCAAAGGTTTTTCATCATTTATTTTTTATCAATTTAAGAGCTTGTAAAGTATCTGCAGTTTCTCCTGACTGAGAAATAAAAACATACAAGGTTTTATCATCAGGTCTAATATTTTTGTATTCATACTCACTTGCTATCTCTACTCTAGCATTCATACCAACTATATTTTCAAAAAAACTGCATCAAAGCAATCCTGCATTATAAGAAGTTCCACATCCCACAAAAACAATATTTTCAAAATCGTAGTTTTCCAGGTCCTGAAAAGAAGCAGCATTTATAGAAAAATTATCAAAATCTATCCTTCATTTAAAGATACTTTCTATTACTTGTGGCTGTTCTTCTATTTCTTTGAGCATAAAATGCTGATAATCTCCTTTGTCTGCAACCAGGCTTTCTGTATCTACTTTTTCGGATGGTTTTACTATTAGTTTTCATTCTGACTTTAGCAAATAGTCGTTGTTGTTTGCAAATACTATTTCTCAGTCATCCAAGAAAATCACATTATCTGCAAATCCTCCCAACGCAGTCACATCAGAAGAAAACACAAACTCTCATTGATCCTGATGACCAAAAACAAGCGGGGAACCATATTTCATACCAACTATTTGACCAGGAAAATCTTTGTGCATCACAAGAAAAGCGTAAGCTCACTCTAATTTAGGTAAAATATTTTCTACAGTCTGAAGAAGATCTTTGCCTTTGTTTTTCTGAATCAAAGCTGCAAGTAATTCACTGTCGGTATCCGAATAAAACTTATATCATTGAGATTCCAGTTCTTTTTTGAGGCTCTCAAAATTTTCTATTATACCATTGTGCACTACAAAAACTTTTCAATCCTCAGAAACATGAGGATGTGTATTTTCTAGGTTTACTCTTCCGTGAGTGGCCCACCTTGTATGCGCTATTCATATATTAAAATCACCTGAATCACCAAGTTGATTCTGTACTTCTTCTTCCAGATTGGATATTTCTCATATTTCTTTTACCTTAATGTAATTATTTTCTTTGGTTTCTCCAACTACTATTCCTGCAGAATCGTATCAACGATACTCAAGTCTTTCTAGTCCTGTAAGTAAAACATTTCTTGCATTGTTATCTCCTTTGTATCCAAATATTCCGCACATAATAATTAATTAAAAGCTAAATGTTGAAAATGATCATTTGTTCCCGAGAAATTGGAACTAAAAAACCCAATTTTACAAGACAGAATTAAAAATTAAAATATTTCTATACTTTTCTATATAAACTTAAAAACTATTTTTTCAAGT
>CAZWWJ010000123.1:0-2047 GCA_964637495.1 uncultured Candidatus Peribacteria bacterium
GGCGCGAATCGGGCACGATGGCGCGAAATTTAAAAATATATTCTGTATACAATAATAAGTTTAAGAAATACAATCACCAGAAAAGAACTTAGCAAAATATCATTTACCACAACATATATTCAATTATTGGCAAAAAATTCTGCAACATCCAAAAAATAATTTATCAATAATTTGTGAAATATTTGGACCCGGTCCCATATAAGAACAACGAAAGACAAAATCATAAGCAAGGGAAGGAGTGGTAATACAAACAAGTTAGACAAAATAGACAAAAGATTGAAACTAGTGTCAAAAAATAGCAAAAAAGGAGCAACACCCAGACTTGCTCCCAAAGTAGGATGCAAATACTTATTGTATATATTCACAAAAAATCATTTGCTCCCAAGATCCACTATATTCTGAAAAAGAATTATTCCTATCAAAGCAGCAAAGCTCAATACAAAACCCATATCATGAATTATAGCATAAGGATTAATGATCAGTATCACAAAAAAAGCAAAACTTACAAAATACCATGTATTTCTAGATCTACCAAAAAGCACTGCCAGCAAAGCAAGACTTCACATCAGAAAAGCCCTGAAAATATTAGCCTCCATACCTGCCAAAAAGGCATAAAATCAAACAAAAGGTATCATTATAGGAATCCTGATATACAAAGGTATCCATATAAATACAATATTTAGGAACAGAATCAAAAAACTTACATGAGTTCAGCTGGTGGCTATAATATGAACCAGCCCTGTATCTATAAAATCCTGATAAGCAGAGTCAGACAAGATAGACCTTTCTCATATCAAAACTCCCAGAGTAAGACCTGTATAATCATTATTTCAATAAATATCCTTTATATATTCCTTGAGATTATTTCTTTGGTGGTAAAAAAATCACAAATTATCTTTGTCTATAGACTTACTTATTGAATTGTTTTCCCATATTGTACCATAATATCACTGATCAAAAAGGTACTTTTCATAACTAAAATCAAACTCATAATCTCCCAAAGGTTTGTAACTAATATCACAAATATGGCATTCATCAAAAGCAGGGGAGTAATAAGAATAAGTTTTTAGTTTCTCTCATACCTGGTAATTGTTTTCTGAAACAAACTGATATTTCCTTCCTTGAGTATCTTTGACTGTATATCTATCGTTGCCAAGATACTCTTGAATTATTATTTCTTCCTCAATTGTATCTTCAAAATCCGGAATATCCCAAAAATAATAATAATTGTATCCAAAAACAGATATCAAAGCAAGCAAACAAACAATAGGGTAGTAGAAAAAAAATTTTTTGATTGATTTTTCAAGAAACCAGGCAAATACCAAAAATACAGGCAAAACTACAATTACAAAACCTGCATAAACAAAAATATTTTCAAAAAAAACCAATACAAACATACACAATCCAAAAAGTAAGGTGTACATTGAATTTTCAAGATATTTATTTAAAAACTTAAATAATCTTGAAAAACTTAAAATTTTTTTTATTATGTTTTTTATCAAGTAGTAAGCATATATAAAGAATAGGAGAAGAGTTATGTGGAATATTATTATTGCTTTTACGGCTTTGATTGCAGGAAGTGTGGCATTTTTTGTTTGTGTATATGGAGATATAGAACTTCAAAAGAGTGTAATATCAATCTTGTTAATTATTTTTATAGCATTAACAGGATTATATTTCACTTCTATTTATTCCAAGCTTCCAAATTTGTGGAAGTTTTGTTGTTGCATAGTCATAAGTTTTGGTGTGGTAATTACCCTTTTTGCAACTCCAAAAATTATAGAGAAAGAAGTATTAGAGGAGTTTACAATAAGTTTGGAACCTCCAAAAAACATTCCTCTAACTCCTTATTAATTTGCTTCTGGGGACTGAATCAGTCCCCTTTTTAATTAATAATTATTTTTTTATTATAAATCAACAAAATTTTTAAAGTAAAATACTCTGTATTATTAAATAACTACTATGCTCTTTTGGAATCCAATATTAATAGTGTTGACAAATTCTGATAATATCTTTATAAAAACATTACCATACACTACAAACTCTT
>CAZWWJ010000124.1:0-1997 GCA_964637495.1 uncultured Candidatus Peribacteria bacterium
ACTTGAAAAACATTACCATGTATAACTACAATTTTTAAAAAGACTTTCAAGAAAAATTTGATTTATTACACTATTTTTACATACTATATTTATTATAAAACCACAACAATCCAAGGTATATGGATTGTTTGGTGTAAATACATTTATATTCTAAACACAAATCACCATGAACAAAACAAAAATTATAATAGCAACAGCCTTATGAGGGGCTTCTTTGGCAACTATATCTGTATTTGCTTATCAGGGAGAACCAGGAAGCAAGAATCCTGAACCAACAGATCAGGAAAGACACTCTCAGGTTCAAACAATGTTTGAAAACTCCGATTACCAAAGCTTTCAGGAGCTTTTTGAAAACAAATGACCAAGCAGGAAAATAGATTCAGAAGAAGACTTTAATAAATTTGTAGAACTTAGAAAGGCCCGTGAAAACAATGACACAGAAAAAGCAGAAAATTTAGCAGAAGAATTAAATCTTGGACAATGAAATGGTCATAAAGGTTGAAACGAAGAGAAAAGACATTCAAAAAATGGTAAAAATATGGAAAACTGCCCATATAGTTCCAATTAATAAAATATAAATTATATTTTAAAAACCCTGACTTTTGTAAACAAAAGTCAGGGTTTTTTGTATTATAGAAAAACAATTAAAAATAAATACAAAATGTAGTTCATTTACCAACTTCAGAATCTACTTGGATGTTTCGGCCATAAATACTAGAAATTTTTTTCACAAGAGACAAACCTATTCAAAAACCATCATTTTCTCTGGTTTCTGAAGCCTTAAAAAATCTTTCAAAAATTTTTTCTTTATTTTCATAACTTATACCTTCTCATTTATCACTTATTTCTATACATTTCACGGAAACTATTATATCTACACTGCTTCAAGCAGTACTATATTTTATTGCATTGGATAACAAATTGGATACAAAAATTCTAAAATAATCAGGATTTGCTTTGATAAAAAAGTTTTCTTTTTGATATAAATTTATTTTTATGTTTTTTTTCTCAGCCTGCTCTTTATAATTATTTACAATTTGAGTTACTATCTCTAAAACACCAAATTCTTTGATATTATTATCTTTTTTGATAGCAGAAAGCTGAATCAAAGAATCTATTAGTGAATTCATTTTTTCCAACTCAAAAGATGCTTCTTCTATTGCTTCACTATAATCTCAGGTTTTCCTTGCAAGTTGCAACGTTGATTTAGTTGTTGACAAAGGAGTTTTCAATTCATGCCCTGCATTATGCACAAATTGTTGCATGTTACTTATATTTTCTTCTACAGGCTTCAAAGTTATAGATACAAAGTAATATGAAACAAAAAATAAAATAATTCCTATTCAAACTGTTAATAATAAATAAACTATAAATTCAGATAAAAAATTTTCTTTGGTTAGTTCAGAATCTTCAAAAACCAGAATCTTTTCAAATGAATTATGATCAAAATCTTTCAATTTATAAAGAAAATCAATTCACTCATACTCAAAAAAATCTCATCAAGAATCTATTCAAGAAGTTTTGGTTTTTTCTTTCAGAAAAATTTCTAAGTCTGGATTCTGAAATGAAACAACACTAAATTCAAAATCTTTGGAAAACAAGACAAACTCATTTCTATCTAAAATTCTTGGTTGATTAGGTGGTTGATGATCCATCATACCTCTGTGCATACGACCCCTTGAGAAGCCATCTTTCAATTCCTTTTCTAATTCATCTTCATTACAATTAGAATGTTTACACACCACATTTATATGTTGAGTAAGCATATCTGCAGTGTTTTCAAGTGTATTTAGTTGAGAACTTTTCTGATTTCGGTATTTTCAAACCAAATAAATAAACTGAAATGAAATTACTAAAAAACATATAAATAATGCAAAAAGTAATGCTATTTTGATTTTTTTTCTTTTCATATATCAAATTTCATGAATACTTAGATAATTACTCAATCACATATCAGTATCATTTTTTTGTCTTTATAAAATCATTTCAAAATTTTT
>CAZWWJ010000125.1:0-1969 GCA_964637495.1 uncultured Candidatus Peribacteria bacterium
ATTAGCGCCCGGGCGCTATTGAGGCGCCCGGGCGCGGATAGTAGTTAGTTATAATTAGAAAAAGTTTTTTAAAAAATATATAAGTGCATATCGAAAATCCCAATTCTTGACAGTGTTATCCTTTGGCTTAGGCTGGCCAGATTTAAAATGAGACGATATACAATTATAAAAATAAAAATTTGCAAAAAAAAAATCTTTTATTATAATTTAATAAGGAGGATTTTAAATAAAAACATAAACAAAAAAGTATGAACAATAAATATTGGAGACATTTTCCGTGGAGAAAACTTATTTCTCTTTTGCTAATCATAATAGCACTGTTTTTTTGATTTTCTTTTGCTGAAGGAACAGAAGAAGGAGGAGATGAAGAAGAAAGTTGAGAAAATCAGCAAGGTTTTTTGGATATATTAAACACTCTTTTGACAGTAACTTATATCTTGTTGTGGCCTTTGTTGGCTGTTGCAGGGACAAGTGTTTCCAATGAGTTTGTTTATGGAAGTGTTTTCTTTATGGATAACAATTTGTGGGAGTTCTGGAACATTATGAAAAATTTTGCTAATTATATTATCTGATTTGTTTTCTTGCTTTCTATACTTTTTTATATGGTAAACTACAAGCAGGAGTCTTACAGTCCCAAGAAGATTTTCCCAAAAATTCTGATTGCTACTGTATGAGTGCAGGCAAGCTGGTTTATTTTGGCATTGTTGATAGATCTTTCTACTATACTAACTTATACTTTGTGAATGCTTCCTCTTGAAGTTATAGAAAGCACAACTGATCAACCTTGTGGTGACGAAAAATGTCCAATAGTTATGCCTGTATCATCAATAAATATTCAGGACGAAGGACTATCAGGTATAGGCGAGGAGGATGAGGATTGACCAGATACCACCTTGTTCTATACTGCATTAACAGAAGGTGATGACATGCAGGCTTATGCTCCGTGTGACATACAATGAACAGAAATAGTTTGATACCAGTGAGAAGAAGATGAAGTTGAAGAAAATCTTGCTCATTTTGATAACTGGGATGAAGATGATTTATCAGAAGATTACTGTGTATATAGAAATAGAATTGTTCCGGCATGAGATAGAGATATAGAAGAAGATTCTCGGAGTGATATAGTAGAAGAATGAGCTGGAGCAGTGGATGAACCTAAGAGTATAAATGATTATGCTGAAACTTTGGAAGGATGGACAGGGCCATTGTACACATTATTTGGTAGTTTGATGAATATTTCTGATCTTACAGTAGCAGGGGTATGAGGAGATGGGCATTCTGCCTGATCTTATTCACTGCTTGTGATTGTGAGAATAATTATAGCTTTGGCTTTGGTGGTTCCTTTGTTTACCTTGGCAGTTATTCTGATAGTAAGAGCTGTAGTTTTGCGGATAATTATAGCTTTGTCTCCTTTGCTTACTATATCCTGGACTTTTGATTTCAAACTTGGTGAAGGATCTGAGAAGCGGTCTATAAGTTCTGTTCTTTGATTAATATTTTTGCCGGCGGTTGCTGCTTTTGCAATTTCTTTATCTATTCTTTTCCTTACAGTATTGAATAATATGTGAACATGGGATGGTGATGATGATAGTTGATGGTTTGAGTCAGCTCTTGGTATAGAAAAGGAGGTAGAAGCAAATGATGATGACGAAGACCAAGACGGAGAACAAAAGGTTTGTTATTCTATACCTTTTACTGATGAGGATGGTGAGGATGTGGATTTGTGTTTTGCTACTTCAGAAAGGGATCTTGGTATGTCTCCTGCTTTGGATATGTTTTCCTGGCTTTTGATAAATATGCTTGGTATAGCTGTAATGCGAGGTATAGTATTTATGGCTATGAAAACATCCAAAATTACAAGCGGTATAGTTAACTCAATAGAAAGTTTTGCCAAAGAATGACTTAAATCAGCACCAATTATGCCTTCTCCTTGGTGAGCTCAGAGTATTTGAAGTATGTGAGATATAAC
>CAZWWJ010000126.1:0-1959 GCA_964637495.1 uncultured Candidatus Peribacteria bacterium
CAAGTATTAAATGATGAAGTAAGTGATTCAAAAGAACTTCCTCTTCTTGAATCACAAAAAGAAACACTAAGAGAGTATTATGATACTCTAAGACTTGGTAAAAGAACAAATTTTTCAAAAAGACTTGAGCAAGAAGGAAAGAAAAGATGTAGACCAAAAGCAAGAAGTTATAAGAGCTTTTATGCTTATATCTTAGTTCTTAGTAAATTTGCTAAATTTATAAAAAAACCATTTGATGAAGTTAATGAGAAAGATATTGATTCATATAGAGCTTCTTTAAAAGATAGAAAATTAAGTGATGTAACTTTCAATTATTATAGTCTTATAATAAAGATGTTTTTTATTTGGTTCTTGAAATGTGAAGAAATTCCAAAAATGATAAATTATGATATTGACAAACAAAAGCTCAAAGTTCTAAAACCAGAGGAAGTTTTGCTTCCATCTGAAATTAAACAGATAATTAAGAAATGCAGTAATTCAAGAGATAAAGCAATTGTTTCAATGTTATTTGAAAGTGCTTGTAGAGTTGGAGAATTAGTTAATATAAAGTTAAAAAATATTCATTTTGATGATTATGGAATTAAAATAAATGTAAAAGGTAAAACTGGAGAAAGAAATATTCGTTTAATTGATTGTGTTGGTTATGTGCAAAACTGGATAAATGAGCATCCAGAAAAAGATAATCTTGAATCTTGTTTATTTGTTTCATTCTCTGAGAATAATTATGGAAAACAACTAACTGGAAGAGGAATTCAATCAATTGTTGAAACTTTAGGTAAGAGAGCAGGAATTAAAAAAAAGTTAAACCCTCATTGGTTTAGACATTCTGGTTTAGATTGGCTTGCTCAAAATAATTTTAATGAAAGAGACCTTAAAATAAGAGCTGGTTGGACTATGCAATCTAAGATGCACCTTGTTTATCTTCATTATGGAGAAGATGAAGTTGATAGGAAATATTGCAAAATAAAAGGAAAAGAAAAGCTTTCTCGTAATAAAATGATTGAAGAAGAACAACTTAAACCTATCATCTGCCCAAGATGTAATAAAGAAAATAATCCAGATAGTAAATATTGCAATTGTGGACAGGTTTTGGACAAAAAAGAAGCTATTAAGCTTGAAAAAATGAATCAAAAAGCCGATGTTTTTGTTGATAAGTTGCTTCAAACTCCAATAAGTGAAAAAGAAGATTTGAGCAAAGGCATAATGGAAGCATTGTTTCAAACAATGAAAAAGAATCCAATTATGCTTGATGAATTTAAGAAGATTCTATCTGAATCTAAGGAGGTTGAAAAATGAAAGTTGCAATTTATACAAGATGTAGTACTAACTCTCAAGACTTAGATACTCAACTATTTGATTTAAGAGAATATTGTAAAAGAAACAATTTCACTATTTTCAAAGAATATAGTGATATAGAAAGTGGTTCAAAAGAACAAAGAGAAGGTTTAGATTCTTTGATGAAGGATGCACACAAAAAGCATTTTGATATAGTTCTTGTTTGGAGATTTGATAGATTTTCAAGGTCTTTGAAGCAATTAGTCAATAGTCTTGAATTTCTTAAAAATAAAGGAATACAATTTATTTCATACAATGATAATATAGATACAACAACTCCCACAGGAGAAGCTATGTTTGGAATGATTGGAGTAATGGCTCAATTTGAAAGAAGAATTATCCAAGATAGAGTGAAAGCAGGGCTTAGAAAAGCTAAAGCAAAAGGAATTACTTTAGGTAGACCTAAATCAGAAATAAACAAGTATAAAGTGGTTCAATTGAGAAATGAAGGACTTAGTTATAGGAAAATAGGAAAAATGCTTGGAATAAGTTACGGCACCATTAGAAATATGTTGCTTTGCAAATAATATAATGAAAAGCTTAATAAAAATATAAATACTATGTAGAAGTTTCTTTTTTAATTGTTTTTAGAAGCTTTAATGACTCTTTTGAAATTTGATAAAA
>CAZWWJ010000127.1:0-1944 GCA_964637495.1 uncultured Candidatus Peribacteria bacterium
AATAGACAAACTAAATATTGTTCAGGATACCGGCAAAAAAGAAAAAGATGTTTCTCACAGACCAGCAAAACTTTTTGAGTTCAAAGACAAACAACCCAAAATAGTTGAAATTTTATAAGCAAATTAACTTAATATTTTTTGGTATTTATCACTTCCATAATAGGAATATCCTTCCGGGAGGTTAACAGATCAGTAACTCATATTACCTTATCCCCTTGTTTTATTTTTTTGGAGTTTATAAGATAATTTACAGCATCCTGCATAATTTCTGGTTTTATTTGATCAAAATCCATAAACACCGGAGTAATTCCATATAATATATTCATATACCTAAAAGTTGATTCTTTATTTGTAAATGCAAAAACCTTGATATTTGGTCTGTACAAAGCTGCAAATTTTGCCAAAAGTCAGGTTTCTGTCAAAATCACCAGAGAATTAACTCAGATTTGTTCTCAAAGATAATATGAATACCTTATCATTTCTTTTTTGTCAGACTCTTTTGGGGTAATATCTGACTCTTCAAATTGAGTGTGCTCATTATGTATAGACTTTTCGGTATTTTTGATTGTTTTTGAAAGAAGTCATACACAACTTATTGGGTATTTCCCCACAGCAGTTTCTGCCGAGAGCATTACTGAATCCACCTGTTGATTAATTGCATTGTCTATATCATCTATTTCTGCTCTGGTTGGGAAAGGCGATTTTGTCATTGTTTCAAGCAGATGAGTTGCAAGAATTACAAATTTTCATTTTTTTCTTGTTTGATTAATTATTTTCTTCTGATACATTGGAAGTTTTTCTATAGGAAGTTCTATCCCCAAATCTCATCTTGCTATCATTACTCAGTGTGATTCATCTATTATACTTTCCAGATTGTTTATTCATTCTTTATTTTCTATCTTTGATACAATACTTATATTTTCCTGATTATACTGCTTTAGCAGTTTTTTAAGTTCCAGAATATTTTCCTTGTTCCTTACAAAACTCATTGCAATAAAATCTACTCCATGATCTATTCAGAATTTGATATCTTCAATATCCTTGGAAGTAAGTCCAGGAAGCTTTATTTTTTTTCATGGAAGATTTATGTGCCTGTGAGATCATATTGTTGCATCATTCAAAGCTTTTACAACCACATAATCTTTGTGAATTTGTTTTACCTGTACATCAAACAATCCTGAATCTATTCTTATTATATCATCTTCTGCAAGATCGTTAAGATAAGGATAATCACAGTACAAAGAATTACTTCACTGAATATTATCAGAATTAAAATATATACGGAAAGTTTCTGATTTTCTGTATTTTATTTTTTCGGTTAGATTTCAGGTTCTAAGCTCTGGTCATTTGGTATCCATAAGTATACTTAAATTAGTTTTTCACTCAGAATTAAGTTTTTTTATAAGATTTATTATTTTGGATATATTTTCATAGTTTGCATGGGAAAAATTAAATCTTATCACATTCACTCATTTTTTATAAAGTTTTATAAGGTTTGTTTTGGTTGATGTAGATGGTCATACGGTGGCTATAATCTTGGTTTTTTTGTTCTGCATTAACAATTTTTACGAAAATAAATAATGATTATATATTAAGATTAATTATGCTATAGTCAACAAATTTTTAATCTTTTTTTACGAAGAAAAATTAATCAGTTTATTCTTCTGTAATTTTTTCACCAGTCACCTCTTCCAGCTTGGACAACAAATCATTAAACATTTCATAAACAAACTTCTTTGATTTCTTATTTTCAACAAGATCTTTTTCTACCTGATCTTTCAAATCTTTTATCTGATCTTTTGGCAAATTCAAAAGCAAAGAAACCAAAAACTTCCTTCAGTTCTGATCATATTGTTTTTGGTGTTCTTTAGGCCTATAGTACAAACAAGATTCAGGAAATTTTTTGCTCTCTCAAACAATTTTTTCAGCCAAAAAGTTTCTCAA
>CAZWWJ010000128.1:0-1874 GCA_964637495.1 uncultured Candidatus Peribacteria bacterium
CCAAATGCTGACTGGAAAATACCTGCAAAGATTCATTCCAGATTTCATTTGTTTTTTTCTTGTGCAAAAATTTCTGTAGCCTCATTTTTGGCAATCAATTCTTTTTTGAAGATCTCAATAGCTTGATAGAGTTCATCTGATTGTAGTTTTAGTTTTTTTTGAGTAATTCATGATTTTGGGAAAGCAGATTTATCAAAACTGTCCAAAGAAAACCAAGTATAAGCAAATGTTTTTACCAAGTCCAATATATCATCTGTTGGAATATTATCTGTTTTGTTTACCAATGCTTTTACATCATTTACTGCTTTGATAAACTTATCATAGTTTTGCTGAATTCTTTCTGGATTGATAGTGTATCATTGTGTTATGTGTTGTTTCAAAACACTAGTAGCCCATTTACGAAATTGTGTAGCTTTTTTTGAGTTTGTTTTGTATCACACAGCAAGCACTACATCAAGATTGTAAAATTTTACTGGCTTATCAGAATTAGGAATGTGCATTTTTTGCACATTGCTTTTTTCATCAAGTTCTCAGTCTCTAAAGATTTTGTTTATATGTCTTGTTACAACAGTTCTATCTATATCAAAGATTTGAGATATTTGTTTTTGACTTAACCAAAAAGTTTCTTGGTTTTCATCAAAATTAACTTTTATTTCTCAATCATCATTTTGATATATTGCTAATTTATCTTTTTTTGTCATTTCTTTGTTATGACAAGCTAAACTTATTAATCTTGTACTTATTATAAATAATCTGCAAATTTACTAATCAATTGTCTTGCTTATAACCTGTTTTATTAGAAAAATTGCATAATCAATATCCTCACTTGAATGTATTTCAAAATGAGATAGATGTTTATTATAAAATCTATAACTATTTTCCATATATTCTACTCTTCATTCTGGATCTTTTAAATCTTCTGGTTTAACTCTATTCAAACCTAATTTAATTTTATTTTTATGAATATTTAATCCACAAACAACTTTAGTTCATATTTTATATCATATATAAATTTTTTGTGGAGATTCTTCTATTCTATTATCCAGTGATAATACCTTTTCATTGAATTCTTCATACAAAGATTTGGATTTTTCTCGATCCTCTCTAATATGATCTCTTACTGAATAAGTTTTTATATTATCAACTACTTCAGAAGAAGCAATTTCACCTCAAAGGTTCTTAATAGAAATATTAGAGTTATTAGCTCTAATTTTATCAAAGGAATAAATATTATCTTCAAATTTTCTGCATTCCCACAATTCAATAGGTAGATCTTTAAAATTAATTGCCTGCTTTTGGTATTTATTGAAAGAATTAGCTACAAAAAACACTCTTGTAGCTTCTCGATTTATATCTTTTTTGTTTAACGATTTGTTTTTCTTTTGGTTGTATTCTAATATAAATTCAGCTTGATTATTCATAAGCAAGGATAGATATGTATATCATTGATCTACTACAGAAAAGCTACGATCTTTTTTGTATTCAATAACAATAAATGAATTTGTGTCAGGATTATATGCAAATGTATCTATTCTGAAATTATCTACTGTAAATTCACTTGAAACAAAATCAAATCCAAAAATTTCTTCAAGGTTGTTTTCTACTACATTTTGCATATCCTTTTCCAGAGGAATTTTTTGTTCTTTTATTGGTTGTAGATTTGATCTTTTATCATTCTTGAAAAGGTACATGATTTTATATTAATTATTAAAATAATAAATTACTAATATAATATATCTTTGGATATTTTTTTCAATATTAATATTTTGGAGATCTTTATGATTATGTTTTTATTAATTTAGACAGCCCTTAAATGTTCGTTGGATATTTGAAGGGATACACCCCCTTAAACGTTCGTTGGATGTTTGAGGGGG
>CAZWWJ010000129.1:0-1854 GCA_964637495.1 uncultured Candidatus Peribacteria bacterium
TAAAAAGATTTTATTATTTTTTTGGCATCTTCCTGAACAACAGTTACAAAACTAAAATCATTCATTAATTTCATATCATTAATATCTTCTACCGGCACTCACGAACCATTACTTATATACTCAAGAATCTCTTTTTTTCACATATCATTATTTTTACCAAGAGCAACAAAAAGTCTTGCATCTTCATGATTTTCTTCCTGGTTGTTTTTTGATATTATTTTGGATATTTTTCCGTATTTAGATTTAGAAATTTTCTCTTTAAAAGTTAATTCTATCAAAGAAGATATAACCACTTCAGGTTCATCAAGTTCTAAAAGGTCTTTGGCAAGATTTCTGTTGTCCTCATACTCATGATTGTCTATTGCTTCACCAACCCTTTCCTGCAATCTTTCTTTCTGTTTGTTTACAATATAATCTACAGTTGGAATATCACATTCTTTTATAGTAGTTTTTATCTTCTTTTGAATACTTTTTATATAAGATAACTGTTGAGGTTCTACAAATGTGATAGCAGTTCAGCTTTTTCATGCTCTACCTGTTCTTCATATTCTATGTGTATAATCTTCTGTATTTTCTGGTATAGAAAAATTTACTACATGAGAAAGTTGCTTCACATCAAGTCATCTAGCAGCAACATCTGTTGCTATAAGAACCTTCAGATTCTGATTCTTAAAATTGTTTATTACTTTTTCTCTTTGTTTCTGAGAAATATCTCAATGTATACAATCTGCATTGTATCATCTGTTTTTCAGATTTTTTGTTAATTCATCCACATCAGATTTAGTTCTACAAAAAACTATTCAGTAAAAATCTGTTTCAAGATCAAGAATTCTGTAAAGAAGTTCTGTTTTCTCCTCTCTTTTGATCATATAGTAGTACTGATACACCGTATCACTTGTCATAGTTTTTGCTTTTACCTTAATTGTTTCATAATCTTTCATGTAATTGTCTACTATATTCATAATAGACTCAGGTATTGTTGCTGAGAATAATATAGTTCTTTTGCTCTCCGGCGTTGTTTCAAGAATTTTTTCTATATCATCAATAAATCACATATTAAGCATTTCATCTGCTTCGTCCAATACAAAATACTGAACACTGGAAAAATCAATTATGCCATTGGATAAATGATCTATAATTCTTCAAGGTGTACCTACTAAAATATCTATTCAGTTTTTTATTGCTTTTTTCTCTTTGATATAGGATTGTCCTCAATATATAGCAAAGACATTAATATTCTTTTTTCCAATAAAAGAATTTATTTCTTCGGAAACCTGTATAGCTAGCTCTCTGGATGGACATAAAACTACAGCTTTAATACCTTTTTCTTTACTTTTTGAGGATATTTTTTCTATCATCGGAACTCAAAAAGCTGCTGTTTTTCCTGTTCAAGTCTGACTTTGTCATACAAGATCTTTTGATGTATTCATAAGTACAGGAAATGATTTTTCCTGTATCGAAGAAGGTGTATCAAAACCTTTATTTGCTATTATATCAAGTGTTTCTTGACTAAATCAAAATTTCTTAAATTCTTCCATAATATTTTGGTAATTTTCTAAAACACTTAACAAAAAATTTCTTGTAACCAAAATTTGTTTTATCAAGCCTTTAGAATATTTTTTTTATTCTTTGAAATTCTGATTACTTTTTATTTTTTTGATAAGATTATAAGTATTATAAGAATTTAGTTCAAAAATGCAATTAATTATTTTTTTTGGTAAAAAAAAAGAGGTTTTATTTCTTCCTCTTAGTAATCTTTTTATTATATTTTTTATAGATTTTACTACATCAAATTTATGAATGGGGTGGCCGATGGGACTCGAACCCACGACAGCCAGGACCACAACCTGGTGC
>CAZWWJ010000130.1:0-1843 GCA_964637495.1 uncultured Candidatus Peribacteria bacterium
TTTTTTCTTCACAAATATCAATATTTCAATACTACATTAGTTCAGCTAAGAGACCTCTGAACTGGAAAAGAGAACATACAAGAGACAAATTTCAATACTACATTAGTTCAGCTAAGAGATCAATGACTTTCCAGAGTTTCTTTGACTTGATTTAATTTCAATACTACATTAGTTCAGCTAAGAGGCTTTGGACATCTGCCAAAACCCTTAATTAAATAATAATTATATAAAGCTCTAATGCAAGACTTTTTCAAATAAAATTAAAAAATTTTTTCCAACTGAAAAACAAATAAAGGCTTTTAACATAAAACCCATTTCATATCTCCAAAAAATCTATTATATCATATTATCAATTGGATTTTTTTCTTCTCATATTACCTGTCTTTCCATAGCTCATTTATATGGCATATGAAAAATAATTATACTGTTTTCTCACTCAGGTATTTCCTTTTGAAATTTTTTTACCATTTTTTTGAGATCTTCTTTCATACGAACATAATCAGAATCAGGAAGTTCACCTTCAAAAACACTATTTTGTATCCAATTAAGTTTTTTCTTCAAATACTTATGAACTTTGATTACTTTTTGTTCTGTTATATCATAAATTACAATTACATACATTAATAATTTTTTTCCAAACTAAAAGGAACAAACTGCTCTTCTCACATGATGTGTTTTATTAACTTATAACAATCAAACTTTATCAAACTTCCATAACTTACTTTTCTTTTTAGTTTGGGATGATCTACTGTTTTCTGAACTCTTTCATCCCAGTATCTAAGAAATAACTTTCTTCCTTCCTCATTTAATACAGCATAATTAACATCATGCATAAAATGTTTTTCTACTTTGAGTACTCCCCTGTTTACCATATTGAAAATGTTTCCATAAACCAACGGTATCTTGAAAACTTCTGATATATCCAAAGCAAGAGAAAACCTTCTTTGGAAAGGTTCATGCAAATAAGAAATTGTTGGATTCAGTTGAGTATGATAAATTTTTGTTAGTACATAAGTATAAAGCACAGAATTTCAAAAGCTTATCAGGGCATTTATAGGATTATCAGGTGGTCTTTTTACCCTTTTATTCAAAACAAATTCCTCTGGCAGAAACTCTTTGAAACTATTATAATAAACATCCCACAAACTTCATTCTACAAATAATACCTGATTGATATCCTTCTTGGATTTTATACCTACCAACATTTCCTGAATTTTATGAATATATTTTTCTACATTTTTGTGATGTCTTTGATAGTGCCTTAATGAACTTATCATATTGTTTCATATTCATTCAACTATATTGGATGCTATTTCTAATCTACTGGAAGTATTTTGATAATGGTTTACCTGATTCACAAAAAGCTTACCACTTACATAATTTTCTCTTGGGTAATAACTTCATGAATAATATCCATAATAATTAAAAAAGTGAATTGTTATCATATTCTTGGTAAGAAAATTTAATAACTTTGAATTTATAGTAACTTCTCATAGACAAAAAATCTGTTCAATATTAGCTATTGGAATTACTTTCTGAGTAGACTCATTCTGAAAAAACAAGGTATTATCTTTTCTGCTAAGCTGTCAGGATTGAGTTATATAAAGATTTTTATTTTCCATTTTTTAGAGTCAAAATTAAATCCAGCAAAATTCATAATAGCTGCATCATCTACATTTTTTGTGAGGTCCTCACTGCTTATTTATAAGTTTATCTGGTATTTTTTCGATACTTAGAATACTTTCTATCTCTTGTATAGTATTTAGTAATTCTTTTTCGTTATCTTTGGTCAACTCTATCTGAATATTATCTCTGTTTTCTTTGAATTTGATTAGTCATTTTT
>CAZWWJ010000131.1:0-1830 GCA_964637495.1 uncultured Candidatus Peribacteria bacterium
TGGCTTTTTTTATAAAATTCTTTTCTTTCTTAATCCTTTTGCCTTTACTTCGTATACTTTTCAATCTAACCTAAGAATCAAGTCATTTTCTCTATATTTAATACCTGTTATATTTTCTGCGGTTCTGTCTTCATTAACTCTCACAACACCCCATCATCTACCAGGAATATGTACCTTAGCAAGTCAATAATCATTTGTTTTGCTACCTATGGCTTCATGTTCTATAAAAGGACTATTCATCCTAGAATCTTTAAAATCATCCATAAAAATTCATTCTACTAACCTTCCATCCTGTTGTAATTGAACAATTATAACATCATCACCCTCAACAGCTATAGAATAATCCATAGTATCAAATCCCTGTACATAATCATATTTTTCATAATCATCAAAATCCGGTAAAATTACTGTTTGACCATCAAGCATTTTTCAGGTTTGGAAATAGTTTCTTAATTTTGTTATCAAGTCAGCATTATCTAAATCTCATTCTACCAAAGAAACAACATTGTTAACAGATGTATTTTTTCAACTTAAACGCATTTTCTTAAAAATTGCATTCAATCATTTCCTTACATTGTTGTTTGCTAAAAAACTACAAACCTCATTAAGTTCTTCTATTGATATCACTAATTTTTTGTGCCTGAAAACTTTTTCAAAAATTTCAGGGACATTTTCGTATTCATTTGAAAATTCTAATACCTGATCCTGTTCATCAAATTCTTCGTTTATAGTCCTTCTTTCACCAAGTGCTGATAACATACCAACAATTCTTAGAGATGTGTTGCTTTGCAAAACATCAGAAGGAGTCTGACAAACATCAGTTTCAGGTATTTCCTGTTTTTCCGAAGTATTTGTTTTAACTAGTGCACCAGATCATTTCCTTTCCATTTTCTTACCTTTAAGTTATAAATATATAAATATTATATAGTAGTTATTTTTTTATCTTTTATTCTTCATTTCTGATAAATTACTCAATTTTTTAGATAATATCTTCAATCTTCTGCCAAAGGAGTTAGGTCTCTTATTTCTTTGATATCAAAATCTTTTTGTAAGAATTGTACAAAGTCCCTTCCATGGCTTTTTAATGAAACTTTGGCAACTCAGTTTTCATCCACCGACTCAAACTCTGGGGAAAAACCAACCAAACTTCAATCTTCCAAAAACCTAATATATCATACTTTGTCTCCTTCAGAAGCCAAAAAAATAGGGATTTGTACTTTTTCTGGAGAAGTTTTGTTTTCAACTGTTTCCGGATCTTCTTGAATATAGATTGAGGTTGTTTTCCAGATGTAATCATATCTTTCAAAATCTTTGATTTTGGGTAATCTTATATTACCATTATCACATGGTACATGAATACTAAAATAAGATTTTAGGAAATCTATTATTCACTGAGTTTCTTCGTTACCATAAACCAAGTTTTCCACTTTCTTGTGCTGTCCAGGTGTTCAAACTTTTTTAATTCCTTCAAAAATTTGAGGAATATAATATTTAACATACGAAGAATCCAAAAAGTTTCTTATAATAGTAACTTCATCTTTGGTAAGTATTAGCTTCCTGCCCTGCAAAACTTCTGTCATAATTTCTGCTACACCTTCAAATTCATTTATCTGTTCTGTTGCAATTTCATTTCAGGTATCTTTTATTTCCTGATGTGTATGTTGTCTCTCAAGTATTTTTAATACTCTTGCAGTAATATCTTGCTTCAGCACATCGGATTGTGTCTCACAATCAGCTTCTGTAGGTTGAGTTGTATCTATTCTTTCAGAAATTGTTTCTGTCATTTACATAATTTAATATTTAAATTGCAAATAGGGTTATAAGAAAAAT
>CAZWWJ010000132.1:0-1825 GCA_964637495.1 uncultured Candidatus Peribacteria bacterium
ACATCAATACTAAAAGCAATAAATAATAAGAACAAAACTACAATTCCAAACAATCTCAATTTTCTCATTTTTTAAGTTTCTTAAGTTCTTTTTTCAAGGCCTTGTTTTCTTGATCAATTTGCTTCAAATCGAGAATAGAATCTATAGTGTTCTCCTTGAATTTTTCTAACATCATTACTTTTTCTTGAAGCTCTTCTTTAGATTTTTCAAGTTTTTGTTGCATTTTTTCAAATTCAGTTATATCATATTTAATTGCGATATAATTTACTATTTTACTGTCTTTATCTTTGATTGGTGTTATAGTAACTGCTTCAGTATATAATTTACCATTCTTTTTTTTGTTAATAAATTTACCAGACCACACTTTGCCTGATGAAATTGTTTCCCACATTTCTTTGTAGTATTCTTTAGATTGCTTGCCAGAATTCAATATTCTTGGGTTTTGTCCTATTGCATCTTTTACTTTATAACCTGTTGATTTTTCAAAATATGGATTTGCATAAGTTATATTACCCTCAGTATCGGTTATAACAATTGTGCTTTCTACTTGTTCAATTATGCTAGATAACAAAGAATTCCTCATTGATAATTCTTTATTTTTAGTAACATCAATATGGGTGCCAACAAATCGGACTATTTTTCCATTCTTTTTCTTTGAAGAAGAAGCTCTTGAAAGTATTTCAATATATTTACCTGACTTATGTCTCATACGGAATTCTATCTTAAAATTATCTTTTGGAGGATTTGAGACATAAGAATTCACATATTCCAACACTCTCTCCTTATCTTCGGGGTGTAATAATCTTACAAATTCAGAAAATTCATTTTTGATCTCATTTTCTTTATAGCCCAGTATAGACTTCCAGACAGGGGAAAAGAACACTCTATCCTTCTCAACATCCCAATCCCATAAACCATCATTCATACCCGATAATGCACGAGAGTATCTCTCTTCGCTTTCAATTAGTCTCTTCCTTATCTTCTTCGAAGAAAAAATGTTAGATAAAATTTTGGAAATAATGTTTAGTTTTGAAGCATCATCTTTAGTAAAAATGTTTTTATTCACAACATAATCAAGGCCAATAAAACCCAATAAATTATTATCATCATCAACCATCGGAAAAGAAACTAATGATTTTATACCTTGATGTTTGAACTCTCTTTTTTCAAAATTCGCTTGTTTAGGTAAATCATCCACATCATTTATAAGAATAGGTTTTTTATTTTTTATCTGGCCAAACCACCATTTCATAGAATTGCAATCTATATTTTGCAATTCTTTTTTAAAAGGTTTAATACCTTTTTTACATACCTCATAAGAACAAGATATTTTTTCAGCATCCTGTTCAAATTCAAAAATATATGCTCGGTCAGAAACAAAAAACTCTTGAATTTTTTTTAAGAATAAATCTATTGCTTCATTGAATTTTATTTGATCCAGATTTACAAAATTTAAAGGTGTTGAACTTATTATTTTTTGATAATTTAACTCGCGCAGCTTTTCAAATTCCAATTGTTTCTCTGAAGTAATATTGGTATCTGCCCCTCTGTACCCCACCAGTTTATTATTTTCATAGATTGGAACTCCGTTGCTCGACACCCAAATGTTTTTTCCAGATTTTGTTATCCTCTCATTATCTAAAGAATCTATTTCAATACCTTTTTTCATCATATCAAAGATTTCTGATTTGAATTTCTTTCTTTTCGCCGCAGGAAATAAATCATAAAAATACATATTACCTATCATTTCATCTGGCCGATAACCATAAACTTGTTTAGAAACATGATTGACATAGGTGAATTTTCCTTTTGTATCAACCTCCCA
>CAZWWJ010000133.1:0-1817 GCA_964637495.1 uncultured Candidatus Peribacteria bacterium
TAACAAATAATTATGATAAATTATAAAACGAAACGAGATCTTACAAGATTCTATAAATCCATAAACGACCCAAAAATAGAAGAAGACAAACAAAAAATACACTCTCTTGTAGATGAATTTGTAAAAAGTTGCAAATGAAAAATTAAAGATTTTGGGGAAGATGATTTTCTTGAATTTTTCAATAAAAAAGATGAAATATCTTATCTGATGTGAAAAATATGAAGATTTCTTCATTTCAGTTCTGCTTTGGATACTCAAAATCAGGATGTTTTGAAAAAACTTTGAGAATTTGAAGATTTTGTAACCAATCAATCAAATAAGTTGTTGTTTGTATCTCAGGAAATAAAACAAATATGATATGACAAACTAATAAAGTTTTCAAAAAAAGAAAAACTTAAACCTTATGCAAACTGGTTTGTACAGTCAGCAAACTCAATAAAATACATATTGTGAGAAAAAGAAGAGTATGTGATAAATATTAAAGATACTGCAGCAAGCAATGTAATGGAAAATCTCCATGAAGAATTAACCTGAAGCTTTGTTTTTAGAGTAAATGTAGATGGAAAAATAAAAGTACTTTCAGAAGATCAGGTTAGAGCTTTGAGAAAAAGTACAAACCCTTCCACTAGAAAAAATGCATTTGATGCAATAAGAAAAAAATATCTTGATAAGAAAGTTCAAATAACACTTGGAAACAAATATGCAAGTATAGTCAAAGACCGAGTATGAGAGGTGAAATTAAGATGATATAATACAGTAATGGAGCCTCAGAATGTATCTGAAGAACTTGATAATTCTGTAGTAGACAAGCTTTTGGAACAGGTAGAAGCTTCATTTCATTTGTATCATAAATACCTTTGACTCAAAGCAAAAATACTTTGAAAAAACAAGCTTGCATATTATGATGTACTTGCTCCAATTTCTTCCAAAGAAAAAGACATGCCTTTTGAACAAGGTCTTGAAGTTTTTCTGGAGTCTATGAAGGATTTTGATTCTGAGTTTTATGATTTTGCAGTTGATATGTTTGAGGATGGTAGAGTGGATGTTTTTCCCAAAAAATGAAAAAGAGGAGGAGCATTTGCAAGCTATTCCAAATGATTTGATAGTTTTGTATTGTTGAATTATTCCTGAAAGCAGGATGATGTATCAACCATAGCTCATGAGATGGGACATGCAATTCATTGATATTTTTCTCAACAGCAGCCTTCCCAGGTTTTTGGTACTTGATTAAGTCTTGCAGAAACTGCTTCTGTGTTTAATGAACTTGTATTTGTAGATTACCTTAAGAAATCTTTGTCAAAAGAAGAAAAGCTTACCTTGCTTGCTAATATGATAGAGGATGCTTTTGCTACTATATTCAGACAAATACAGTATGTGTTGTTTGAAAGAAGAGTGCACCAAAGTTTTTATGAATGAAAGCATCTAACCTACAAGGATTTCAATATCATGTGGAGACAAGAGCAGGTTAAACTTATGTGAGACAAAGTAGAATTTGATGTACCAGAAGACAAAGAAACTACTTGGTCAGGTATCCCTCATATATTTGCTGTTCCTTTTTATTGTTATTCTTATGCATTTGGTAATATATTAAGTTTTTCATTATATCAAAAATACAAACAGGATGGAAAAGATTTCATTCCAAAATACAAAAATATCCTAAAAGCTGGTGGCAGTCAAACTCCTTATGATTTATTAATTCAGAACTGAATAGATATTTCTGATAAGAAATTTTTCAAAGATGGTATAGGAACTTTGGAGAATATGATTCAAGAATTTGAAACCATTGTGTAAGTTAGATAAATAAAATAAAAATTTTT
>CAZWWJ010000134.1:0-1781 GCA_964637495.1 uncultured Candidatus Peribacteria bacterium
CTTTATATTTAAATATTAAAATACTAACTAAATGGAAAAACAATACAACATTAATATGAAGGTTTCAGAACCAACTGAAAAAATACTAAATGATATTTTTGGTATATATAAAGAAAATTATCCAGAACTTGGAGATGAAGAAATCTGGGGGTACTTTGTAGAAGATATGCTTGAATCTTATCTTGAAGGAGTAGAACAAGAAGAAGGTGAAGATACAGAAGAAGATGATTCTGAAGATGAAAACAACAGTTAAAATTATAACATAAGCAATTAAATTATGGGGAAAAAACTTATCCTAAAATCTTACAATCAAATATCAAAATTAAGAGAATCAGGAAAACACCTAACAACACTTTTGAACATGGTAAGAGAGAAAACAGCTCCCTGAGTTTCTTTAATAGAACTTGAAGAAATTGCAGAAAATTATATGAAAAAATATAATCTTAAATGAGCATTTAAAGGATATATGTGATTTCCTGCTAATTTATGCTTATCAGTAAACGACTGTTTGGTACACTGAATTCCTGATGATTATGTTTTAAAACAGGGAGACTTACTTAAAGTAGATTGTTGAGTTAATTATGATGGGTTGATTACTGATTCAGCTTTTTCAGTAGAGGTTTGAGTAGATGGCAATAGTGTCTGAAATCAACTTATAAACTCTACCAAAAAAGCTTTGGATAATAGCCTAGAGCTAGTACATCCTGATAATTATATTTATGATTATTCTCTAAACATATATAAAAGTATGATAAACGATGGTTTTTCTGTGATAAAAAACCTAACCTGACACTGAGTTTGACTAAGTGTTCATGAACAACCACATATCTACAATGTGCCTCATCCTGAAGCCAAAAAAACAAGATTTCAGCAGAATATGGTACTTGCTCTTGAACCTATTACTGCATTAGAATCAGATAATGTAAAAACAAAACCATGAAACAACTGGAATCTTTATACAGAGCTTTGAGACATAGGAGCACAACGAGAATATACTGTTGTAGTTAATGAAAAGTGAGTTGAAATACTATCAGGATTAACAGATTAAAAAATTAAATTTATAATAAAAAAGCAACTTTGATAGTTGCTTTTTTATTTTTTTGCAAAATACTTATTGTATATCTGCTCTATATGATATGCTAATTCCATATCTTTTTCTGTTACCTTATTTTGACTTTCATGAGTTGTTGAAGTTATAGTAACTTTTTTGTAATCAATAATAATTGATGGGTGATGATCCAGATTTTCTGCTTCATTTCATGCCTTAAATGCAAACTCAAGTCCAGTAATATAATTGTCAAAATTAAAAGTCTTTTTAACATAATCATTTGTAACTTCCCATCAATTATCAATCAGAAAATAGTTCAATTCTTGTGTCATAGGACTGTTTTGTTATAGTTAAAAAAAGTTATTTCATTCTTTTTCTTGCATTTTTTGCCATTTTCTTTCTAATCCATCCGGATACCGGAACTTCTACAAATTCAGTACCTCCACTTGGTCTTATAATAAACCTGTATCCATCAGGATCTACTCTAAGTCCTGTTTCCCAACACACTTTTCTTCCTTTCAGGAACCAGTGATAATCTTTTCCTTTTGGATTTGTTTTTTTACCAACTACTCATAATTCTTTAGCGTCTTCTAAAGAAATTTTTCTTTTTGGATATGTAAATTTTCTCTCCCCTCTAAGTCTGGAAGCCTGTTTTTGTAATTGAGCTTTTTTAGCTGCTATTCATTTTTTACTTGTTCTTGAAGCCATTACTTTTTTTTATGTTATAAATTAG
>CAZWWJ010000135.1:0-1722 GCA_964637495.1 uncultured Candidatus Peribacteria bacterium
TGGCATATTATCAGTCAGTAGTAGATGTACAAAACTGACAAGCTCAAATACAAGTAGATCAACTTCCTGATAATCTAACTACTTGGGTAGTAGATGGTTTTGTGCATACTCAAGACACCAAAGTAGGGGAGTTTGAAACTGATTTTCAGGTACAAAAACCCATTGGTATACTAGAACAAATACCAAGATTCCTTATCTCTGGAGATGAGTTGATAATAGCAGCTCAAATTGCTAACAATACCAATACTACTCAAAATGTGCAAACCAATCTTGAGATTAGCAATGCAACAAATACCAATCCTAATCAGGAAATAGAAGTTGGACCTTGAGAAACAGAGCCAGTAAGATTTCCTGTAGAAATTGATAGTTTGTGAACTCAGGATATCAAGAATTTTGAGTCAGAAATTACTATATCTGCAAATGCAGGAGAGTATCAGGATGTAGTAAGACATACAAGAAACATCCAGCAACCAAGTACTGCAGAATATGTGTTTACCAATGGTTCTACAGAGGATATAAGTTATGAAGAACAGGTTAAGATCTCAGAGATAATGGAAGAAAACTGATATATGGAAGTTACTATGTGAGCAACTATTCTTACCAACCTAATGCACAATCTGGATGATTATTTTAGTTATCCTGGTGAGAGTCTTAGAAGTAGATTGGGATTCCTGGATATAGCTGAAAGTATGAGAAGTTTGTATCAAAGTGTAGACAAACTAGATGAATTTGAAGAAATTACAGTTTATGATAGAGACAACAATGAATATACTATCCAAGAAGTAGAATCCAAAATCAAAGATGAAATGGATATATATCAAGAAGATGATGGATGACTTAGAAACTTCCAGGATAGTTGTTGGCGTACTCACCAATCTTGTAGTAGTTTTGCTTTGTCAAAAACATATCTAGAAATGGATTTGGATATTGATTGAGTAGATAATGATCAACTACTGGATTATTACAAATCAGAACTTGAAGAAAAAATTGAAAGAAGCACATCTAACAAGAGAAATATTTCTTATTTTATGCCTTTGGCTGTGCAGTGAGAGTATGATTTCGTGAATGAATACTTTGAACCAAGAGATGACCTAAGTAACAAAAGAAAAATACAATATATCAATCTTTATGAATTGATGCCCGAAAATTGAGAAAGAGCTGATGAGTTTTATGAAGATCTGAAAAACTCTATATTGATAGAAGCAAGAGGTAGTTTGTTGCCTGCAGATTTGGACTATTCAAACAACATTATCTCTACCGCTAAAATGCTACAGTTAATGCTTGATTATGGAGAAGAAGAAAGGCTTCAAATAGAGAATATGGCAAGATGGCTTTTGGCAAACAGGGACGAAGAATGAGCCTTCCATGCCAGAAATATTGTGCCTATCATAGATGCTTTGGACAAATACGTTGATCAAACAGGTGAACTTGATGATGTTGATTTTGATGCAGCAGCTTATTTTGAAGAAAATAATATAATGGAAGCAAGTTTTGATATGGATAACAGATTTGGATTAGCTCATGATAAGTTTGATTTCCAAGATTATGTGAATTTTGGAGAAACTCACAGTCTATGATTTCAAAAAGACGGAGAAGGTAGGCTTTATTATGATGTAGGATTAAGATACCATATACCAAACGATCAGATTACTCCAAGAGATGAATGAATGATAGTAAGCAGGAATTATTATGATTATGATGAATACCAAGATGCTCATGAAA
>CAZWWJ010000136.1:0-1634 GCA_964637495.1 uncultured Candidatus Peribacteria bacterium
ATTCTTCTCTTTCCTTCGGGATGAATACATACCCAATGATATACCAAACTAAGGAGAAAAAAACTAACTTACGAAATTATGCAAGAGATACCCGAAAATACCAAAATAATTGGTCTCAGAATACGGTGATTATGGTGAAGTATGTTCTCTAAAGCCTGGAAAGGTACAACTCCCAATCCCTTAATCCAGTTTCTGAAAGCTTTCTTGATAATAATTGCAAACTTCATTTTCTTTGTACCCAAGAGAAATGTTTCTGTCCAATTAGAAGACATCACCAAAGAACTAAAACAAAAATCCAACAGCAACCTGGAAGAATTCAACAAATACTTGGAAAGTTTCTATAACCAACAAGGAACAGAAAAACTTAGATACATCAAGCATTTTTTCTACTACAATAATGTCAAAAACAAGAAACTACCAGAAGTTATAGAATATTCTGATGATTTTTTCCAGAGAAGCAAAACAATAAATCACTCAGTTCTTGGAGACAACGAAAAAAATCAAATAATTAACAAAATCAAAGAAATCAAAGAGTTTGATAATAAAGTTGAAATTTCCCCAACTCAAAGCCTTGTTTCAGATCTTTATTTTGATAGTTTGGATCTGTCAGAGATAAAAACCTTCATCAAAAACAACTTCCCCAACTGCTCCAATCCTCCCATACTGGAACTAAAAATTGTTCAGGATCTTTTTGAGATGGCTGCCGGTAAATCTCCTAATGAAACAACACCACCCTACTGTAACCTGAAAACCTCAAAACAAGGCAAAAAATTACTAGAAAACTTTGAAAGGAATTACCACAGTAACCTACCCGGATTCATAGTAAACTCACTCAAAGAAAACAAAAATCAACCCTTTATCCGAGATCAGAAATTCTGACAGCTGACCAAAAAAGACTATCTTACCAAAGCGTATGTACTTTCCTGTTACCTCCAAAAAATTAAATGAAAATATATTTGAATTATGCTTCCTGCAACTACCAGTGCCTCAGTTGTTCTAACTGCTTTTTATCTTGCAGGAAAAATCCCTGTTATGATGAACCGAACCCTTGATAAAAACTGATTTGATCACTGTTTTAATTTTTCCAATATCAATTATATACTAACCTCCAAAGAATTCTATGAAAATATCAAAAACAACTTCTTGGAAGAATACAAAAAAAACTGATATTTTATATTTATGGAAGATGTAGCAAGCAACTTACAAATCACAGACAAAATAAAATGAATCACCAAATACCTAATCTCATATATTCCAAAACAGGATTCTCAGGCAGTTATTTTATTCACCTCCTGAAGCGAAACACTTCCAAAAGCTGTTCCACTAACCCACAAAAATATCATAGAAAACATTAGATGATCAATCAAAATTTTTAATATTAAAGATTGTAACATACTACTTGGATTCCTGCCTCCTTTTCACAGTTTCTGATTTACTGTAAACACACTACTTCCACTCCTTACCTGACTCAAAATGGCTTATACTCCAAATCCTTATGACTGAGAAACAATCAAAAACATTATCAGACACTGCGGTATTACTGCTCTTACCTCTACTCCAACTTTTTTCAAAATAATTCTTAATCACTCCGGAGAAGCAGATTTGCAGTCTCTAAGATATGTAATTCTTGGGGG
>CAZWWJ010000137.1:0-1629 GCA_964637495.1 uncultured Candidatus Peribacteria bacterium
ATATAATGTTATTAACCAAATTTTCAATCCTGAAATTGACATAATATACAAAAAAATATTTGAATAATAAAAATTAAAAAATTGATTTTTGAAACTATAGAATGGTTAGTTGTTTTCCTGGGATTTTAATTTCTGATAGAAATTCTGATAATCTTCTATATCAGAGATTTTCATTTCTGTAGCAGAACTTCCAAGAGTATATACAAATACATTACCGTTACCAAAAACTTTATTCCAGAATCCTTGGTAAGATTCTACAAAATCAATTCTGTCATACCTTATACTGTGATATGTTTTGTAAATTATCCCATAACGATGAATTGCTCTGGATCATTCAAGTCTAAAAAACTGTACTTTGATATACCAGGCAAGCAAACCAAGTAGAGCTATTCAGAAAATTAGTGCACCAAATCAAATCAAATTGTTTGTAATAATATCCAACCTGTCATCAAATCAGGTTAATTCAATATTTGTAGCAGAGAATAATATAATAACAATCACTCAAACAATCAATCCTGTTGGAACCAATGTGTTAGAAAGACAAGGTTTGTCTTCATTGATTATAGTAGTATCTATTGGATAACTTGTTAACAAATTATCAAGCTCATTAACATAATCAAAAACATTTTGGACAAAATCTACTTGTATATAATTTGATATAGAAATTTTTCATCATTTTCATGTATTTACTATCTGTTCACCAGCAATATTGATATATATGCTACCTGTATTTGTTAGAGGATATTTGGTGGTTTTGATTCATTTAAGATATCTTTTGAGGCTGTGTTTTTTTTCTTGGATTATTATTCATTCATGAGAACAAATTGTGTCTGCAAACATTTTGTGGCTGTACCAGCCTGGAGAGTAGTAGTAGCTTAGGTAAATTATCTTTCATACAATTATAATAGCTGCTAATGCCAAGGCTCATATTAGTATATTTGTTCAAACAATAGGAGATACTATAAATCATATTATTCCTGCAATAATTATTCATATCAGAAAATACAGAAACATCATAATATCAGACTTGATATAATCAATTATAGAAAACTTAATCTGAAATTCTTTCATAAGATTTTCGTTTTTGATTCCAATTTTTCTTTCTATGTTTTCAAAAAGATCTGGAGTTTTTTTGATGTGAGCAAATGTGATGTTGTTTCATGCTCATATTGAATTGAAATCAATACTACATGTACCAAGCATCTTGTCTATGATAGTTTCTCTAAATGTTACCTTGGTTATCTTGTCTATAGAGAAAACTGCATGATTGTTTACAAGAAAAGAAAACTGACTTTCTAGGCTGCTTTCTTTCACATAAAATCTTGTAAAAGATACAGTAATAATTTTGTATACCAATGAAATTAGAAATAAAGGAGGGAAAATAATAGTTGGAAGAATAAGTATTATGTTTTTGGTTAGGCTCATTTTGAAGCTGTCTTTGAATTCTGGATCATAGTCCAATGCTTCTTCTTGGATGTTTTGGTATCCTATTAAATCATCTTTTTGTGTCTTTGTGTCTTGTGGTGTAGACTGGTTGGTTTGCTGGGTGGAGTCTTGTTTTGGGGAGTTGGTAGAAAGTATTGTTTTGTCTTTGAGGTAGTTGATGTTTTCCATCATTGTTTCTCAGTA
>CAZWWJ010000138.1:0-1610 GCA_964637495.1 uncultured Candidatus Peribacteria bacterium
AATATTTTCTTCTTGTTGTTCTTCTTCAGGTGAACTTGGATACTCAATATTATTCATTTTCTTTTTTTTAGCTAAATTTAGTTTTAATCAAATTTTAAAAAAATATTAAATTTTGTCAAATTTTGGAAGTTTTATTTATAAATTAGCAACAGCGAATTTAGCAAAATTTTTTATCACATTAAATTTTTTAAAAAAATTCTCCTATAGGAAATACCTAAGGAGAAGAAATAAAAAGTATTTAATGAGTAATACTTATTTGTATAGTATCCCCTACACTAAATCTTGTAGTAGTGTAGAAGATGTTACCAAGTGAAGTCCTCACCTTGTAATAAGTTACATTTCTTACTTCAGAAGTTCTAACTGCCCCTTCACGAACTTCTCTGCAGTCCTTTGACTTAGAAGCTTCTGCACCTGCTTTTGCTCCAGCAACTGCACCAGCTCCTGTTATAATTTTATTTCCTCCGCTTATCTTGTTTGCAATCAGACCCCCAAAAATTGCACTACCAACAGTAGCTGCAGGATTGACAGTTTCCTCACAGACAACTTTTCCTTCTGAAGTATTCTTAACTCTTACTCTTTCCTGCTTTGGAGTGACATCAACAATCCTTTCTTCACGGATTTGTTCCTCCTGCTTGTGTTGAGAAGAATCTTGCACATCTTCTCTCAACTGCAATCTTTGCTCTGCAAAGCCCGACAAACCATCAGCAAAAACCTGAGTAGAGATCATCAGAAATCCAAACAGGAAACACCAAAAAATTACTACTTTTTTCATAAAAAACCTCCTCAAGTTTCTTAGGATAAGGTAACTTTGAATATAATTAATTTTTTATTTTATTTCAAGATAAAATAAAACAACCCATGAATATTGCATGGGTTGCTTATTAGGTATTTGCTTTCAAAAATTCTTTGATAAATCTTTCTTTTCTTATCCATTCTTGGTATTCCAAGACCATAGGCGTATCGGTCAATGTAAAATCAAGTACCCACTCTCCTTCATTCAAACTTGTTAAACAAATTACATTCCCTCTTTTCAAAGAAACCAGACTCTCTTCCCAGAAGCTATTATCACCACCTCTACATCTGCCACTACTTGCAAAAACTTTGGGGTTACCCGATATTACTCTCCATTCTCCTTTCTCTTCCGGACCAAAATAAGTATTTACCTTTAGTAAGATAAAATTTTCTTTGTTGCTGTTTGGTTTGGCAAGTGTGTAAAAAATCTTCTCTGGATTGCCCGCAGATACTTTGACAGGAAAAGCCTGATATAAAGTATCATCAAACACTTCAGGAGGATTCTTTTTGTAAAAGTCTACTCTGTTTCTACAAGAATTAGAGCCACCTTCGCCAAGTAGTACAAAAACACTGCCTTTTTTATCTACTGATACAACTATACCTTCCGTAAGTCTTCCTTTCTCAAAGGTATAACACCTCATAAATCCCTCTTTACTCAAAAAAGAACTTACAAAAGTAATATAATGCAAAAAACAAATAAGTCAAGTATTTTTGAATATAATAATACAAAATTTTTTAGTTGTAATACATTATATCTTTTTTGATATTGTTTCTGAACTGCTCCGGAATGAAATAAACAATTATTTTATCAAAATCAA
>CAZWWJ010000139.1:0-1564 GCA_964637495.1 uncultured Candidatus Peribacteria bacterium
GGCACAATATAATTTTTAAGTGATTTTACTTAAAAAAGGGATATTTCTTAAAATTTATCAAATTTTTTATAAATTTTAAATATATTTTATATGAAAAAAATAATGTTTTAGAATAAATTCTAATAATTTTGTTAAAAAATGTTTTTTTAACATAGTTTACACTAGATAAAAAATAGTTTTAAATAATCTTTTTTTATGTTACAAGCAATTTTATTAAATAAAATAATTGTAAAAATGTTTCTGAAGGTTTAATTAAACCTTCTTTTCTTTTTTTAGCTGCGATTTTCATCTGATTAATTAAACCTTTATCAGTTCTAAATTGTTTTTTTCTATGTGTTTTAATTGAAGTTGAATAAAAGTTTTCAACTTCATTATTTGTCGCAGGACAGTTTTTTATTTTGTAAAAAGCTGTAAAATATTTCCAATTTTTTCTAATCATAATTAATCTTTCTTGAGCTTTTTTTGGAAAAAGATTTATTTGATTTAAACAAATTTCAAATAATTCTTTTGCTTTCCAAAGTTTTCTTTGTACTAAATTTTTTCCTTTTCTTCGTCTTCTTTTTTCACCTTTCCTAACAAAATCATAAAATTTTTTTCTTTCATTATCCCAATCAAAATCTTGATTAGAATATTTTTTTAAAAGTTTTTTTAAATAATTTAATTCTCGCTCACGGTTGTAAAATATATTTAAAATCAAATATTTGTTATACATATTTTGAAGAGTAATTTTATTTCCAAAATCTTTTGAAACTAATTTATTTAAATGCATTAAACATTTTTGATGTATTAATTTATTTTTCCAAATTGATTTGAAAATTTGTGGATATCTTCTATCACAATCAGTTATTACGACTAATTTTTTAGTCGTATCTAAATTATTTCGAAGAAATAATTCAATTGTTTTTTCTTCTTTATTATCAAATAACTGGTCTGCAATAATATTTTTAGTTTGATAATTAATCAATGTAAGTCTATATTTTTGACTTCTACCTTTTTTTGGATGTTGTTCATCATAATTAACAATTAAAAAATTATCTTGTTCATATTCAAATTGTTCAATTTCTTTATCAAAAAGGTATTTCATTTTATCTTTTGAACAAGGCATTATGAAATTCATAATGTCGCTTGTTCCTTGCCAAGAAACATCATTATCTCTTAACATTGTTGCAAAAATTGCAATTTTTTTTAACCATTTTGAAAGCAAATCTTTGAAGAAAGATTTATCTTCATGGTGTTGTGTTTTACATTTTTGACAAATTTTTTTACCAACTTTGACTTTACCAAAACCTTTTTTTCTTACAAAGTCAAAACCATTATCAACCATTTTTGTTCCACATGAACAAAAAATGTGTTTTATTGATTTAAAAACCTTCTTTTCAGTAAAAATATAGTCATTTGAAGCGGGAAATAATGATAAAAAAGCTTCAAAATCAGAAAAATTATTAAGTGTTAAGTTTATTCTTGTCATTGTATGGCCTCCTGATTTTTTTATCTGAAAATCTAAAAATCATTTAGGAAGCCATACTTTATTAATTTTTTCATCACTCATTTTTTAGATTGTGCC
>CAZWWJ010000140.1:0-1547 GCA_964637495.1 uncultured Candidatus Peribacteria bacterium
TTAAGAATGGAAAACTGAACAAAGATATCCAAAAATATAAGGGGCATGATACAATATCTGAAGAGAGTGCCAAAGAAATTAATAGGCTAATTAAAGAAATTGGAAAGATAGATACTTCTCTAGAAGCATATTCAAAATCAGGTATAAAAAAGCAGATTACCAGAGAAAGGCTGGATCCGCTACATCTGGTTTTATTCATTGTTGGCTTGATATTTTCACTTGTTTTGATAGGAATCCCATTGGCAATATATGCCTTCAAAAACATGAAAAAGGAAGAAGTAATAGAAGAAACTGACGACGAATCAAGAAGAACTATAAAGCACCTCGGAGAAGAGAGGCAAAAACTAAAGGAAAAATTAGATGGTCTTGCAAAAGAAATCCCTGATTTCAACATGAAAACTTTTGCTGAAAACCATTCCAAGTATCTCAAAATAAATGAGGATATCAACAATAACAGAAATTATGCAATCAAATTCGTTCAAAATACACTGGATAAGAAAGATATTGATAATATTTCAAATGAAGCTAATTTGGATGACTTGATGAGCGTGTTGTCTGAAGAAAAACATAATGTGGACCAAGAAATAAAACAACTGAATGAAGAATTGAAAGACATAACAAAGCTCATTAAAGATTTTGACCCTCATAATTTTGTAGATTCATACAATGATTATATTGCACTAAAGAAACAAATTGAAGGCTATACTAATACCATCCACACATTAGTAAGAAATGAACTTGAAGAAAATGAGATTACTAAAAACGAAGATGAGAATATAAAAAAAGTAGAATACAAGAAAGCTGATGTTTTAGACGAGCTCACAAAAGTTGAAAATAGCCTGAAAGAATACAAGCTTATAAACATTACTGATAAGGAAATTAAGCAACTGGAAAATCTGCAAAAAGAGGTAAAGGAACTTAACAATAAGAAAGTCGAATTGGAAGCAAACGCCAAGACATATAAGAAATTGGTAAAGGACCCAGAAGATCTTAAAGAACAGCTTGACACGATTGATAACCACACGGAAGAATTACAGGAAAAGTCAGAGGAGCACCAATTAGCAGCAGACTTCTTAGAAAAAGCTGAACAAGAGGTTCAACAGAAGTTTACTCCTGCTATCCAGAGTAAATCTAAGCCAATTTTAAAAAAGATTACAAACAAGAAATATTCTGATATCAAGATTAATGAAGAGAACATGAATATTGTAATCAAAGCACCAGAAATAAATGATTTTGTTCCTGTTGATTCTCTTAGTCAAGGCGCGAAAGATCAGGTATATTTTACGATCAGAACAGCGATGACCGATTTACTAAGCGGTGACATAAATATTCCACTTATATTTGATGACCCCTTCCATAATTTTGATGATGTTCGTTTGAAGGAGACTATAGATGCTGTTAAGGAAATTGCTCAAAAGAAACAGATCATTTTGATATCCCATAAAAACTACCAAGAAACATTCAATAATTTTGCAGATAATCTGATTGAGGTAAAATGACTTATTCAATTCCCTGTTCAATAAAAAGGTCATATAGATTACTTGCCA